>JAYTYD010000299.1:0-11056 GCA_043742625.1 Methylovirgula sp.
TATGTTCACGCAGAGGCCTCAAATCCATCGCGCTGGCATTATATAACTGATGCAGAGTCCGCTTGGACTAGCATAAACGCCACCAAGGCCGGCGTTACCTTTTGTGGTCATGTCCATGTTCCGGCCGTTTACGGCATCACTGCCACCAGCAAGCTTGCCAAATTTGTGCCAATTCCCAATATCTCAGTACCACTTTTACGACATCGCCGTTGGCTGTGTGTGCTCGGCTCGGTCGGCCAACCGCGAGACGGAATCGCTGCCGCTTGCTACGGAATTTTCGACACCGTGATATGCGAAATCACATATGTGCGCGTGCCATATGACGTGGAAACGGCTGCCGATAAAATCCGGGCTGCCGGACTACCCGAATCGCTCGCCGACCGTTTGTTTAGAGGAAGATAATTATGCCTAAAGCTCGCCTCCAAACCGGCCAATACGTGGATGGGTTTCTCATTGGCGATTTTGTCTACAAAGGCGGCATGGCCACACTGTGGAAGGTTACAAAAGCGGGTTGCGATTTGCCGCTTCTGATGAAGGTGCCGGTCATGACTGAGGGAGAGGATCCTGCTGCTATCGTCGGCTTTGAAATGGAGCAAATGATTTTACCGCGCCTGAGCGGCCGACATGTTCCCAAATTCATTGCTGCAGGTGATTTTGCGGTTCAACCCTACATTGTTATGGAGCATGTTGAAGCGCCGTCGCTTTTACCAAAATTAAACCACTTACCTCTTGCGTGGGCAGATGTTGTGGCACTTGGTGCAAAAATTGCGGTGGCTCTCCATGACCTCCACACCCAACATGTGATCCACTTGGATTTAAAGCCATCAAATGTTCTGTACAGCGCCAATGGCGAGGTGGTCTTGGTCGACTACGGCCTATCTCATCACGATCAATTGCCGGATCTTATGGTGGAAGAATTTCGCCTGCCCTACGGAACGGCTCCCTACATGGCGCCAGAGCAGGTTATGGGCGTCCGGCACGAACCGCGATCAGACCAATTCGCGCTAGGTGTCCTCATGTACTTTTTCGCAACAGGAACGCGGCCTTTCGGTGATCCACAGCGGCTCAAGGGTTTGAAGAGACGCATCTGGCGAGACCCTGTTCCGCCGCGCAAGCTAAACCGCGATATCCCGCCATGGTTTCAAGAGATAATTTTTCGGTGCCTCGAGGTAAACCCGTCGCGGCGCTATCCAACTGCAAGTCAGCTCGCGTTCGACCTCCTAAATCCTGAACAAGTGCGTCTGACCGAGCGCGCCACCAAACTTAAGCAAGACCCTTGGACACTTGTCTGGAAGCGTCGTTTTAACGAAGACGCCAGCCCGCTTCAACTTTCTTCGATCAAACAACAAATTTCAAACGCGCCGATCATCATGGTCGCCATTGACCTGAGCGAGGGTGCCGAGCCTGTGCATGATAAATTGCGCCAGCTGACTGGGCAGGTGTTAGCCACGATGCCGCAGGCGCGTGTGGCTTGTATCAATGTCCTGAAACAAAACCGCGTTACGCTCGATACGACTTTGGATGAAAATGGTGAGAGTAAACACGTTAACCGCTTAGTAGGTTTGAAAAATTGGGCCAATGCCCTTGGATTATCCAATGGCAAAGTGACGTTTCACGTTCTGGAGGCAGTCAATCCAGCCGACGCTATCCTTGAATATGCCCAAAATATCTCGGCGGATCACATTCTCATCGGTGCTAGATCAAATTCGACGTTGCGATCTTTGCTTGGCAGCGTTTCGGGGGTGGTTGCGGCTCAGGCTCCGTGCACGGTCACCGTTGTGCGCGCCCAAAATTCAAAACCCGCCTTTTCGGGCAGCGAGCAAAATGCTGGTCTCAGTTGAACTGATACCTTCAACATTTCGAATTTGTCGCAATATTTCATCAAAAGCTTCAAGCGATTCCGTCTCGAGCTCAGCCACCAAGTCCCAGCGCCCGTTGGTCGTGTAAAGATGGCGCACCTGCGGAAATCCCATTAGCTTGCGGACTACGCGATCATCTCCCTGCCCTGCAATCTCGATCATTACAATCGAGCGCACAACGTTGGACGCCTCGGCGCTTTTCAAAGTGACGGTAAATCCCTGAATTATTCCTTGCGCAATTAATCGGTCCAGACGTGCCCTAACCGTCGCGCGGGAGATATTCAAGCTCGCGGCCAGCGAGGCGGCGGGCAGACGGGAGTCAGTTCGCAAAAGTGCTAGCAGCTTGCGGTCGAGATCATCCATATCAATATCCATTATCCATATCGCGCAATACGATCAACCAAATTGTATTAAAATTCAGTCATAATGTGCATATTTCCGGCTATTATAGGACAGTATTACGCTTCATAATGTGCGCTAAATTTGGAGGCGGGCGTGACAATGCTGTGGGACAAGATTGCACTTATTGGTGCCCCGGTTGGGATAGGCGCGGGGCAGCGCGGGTGCGCAATGGGCCCTGAAGCACTACGCACTGTAGGCCTTGCGCGAACTCTCACAGAGCTGGGCCATCAGGTGCGCGATGAAGGCGACTTGATCGTTTCCGCTTCTAAGCATATCTCAGAAGCCCCCCGAACAAAAAATCTACCCGAGATTTCTTCTTGGGCACAAGCCATCAGCGCCAGCATTTATCAAGTCATGCAAAGTGGTACATTTCCAGTAATAATGGGCGGCGACCACTCCCTTTCCATGGGGTCTGTCAACGGAGTTGCGCGGTATTGCGCCGATAAGGGTAAAGAGCTGTTTGTCCTCTGGCTTGATGCCCACGCTGATTTTAACACCCCTGAATCCAGCCCGTCCGGCAACATGCACGGTATGTCTCTGGCTATGCTGTGCGGAGAGCCGGGATTAGCCGGTGTTCTTGGCAACACACCAAAACAAACGGTGCCCCCGGGAAACATCTATCTTTTCGGACTGCGTTCGGTGGACCGCGAAGAACGAAATCTACTTACGGCGCGCGGCATTAATGTCGTCAATATGCGCCTGATTGATGAATATGGCGTTGTGCATCAGTTGCAGAACATTATTTCTGAAGTGCAGCGACGCAAAGGCATCTTGCATGTCAGCCTTGACGTTGACTTTCTCGATCCGGAATTAGCTCCGGGCGTCGGAACTCCGGTTGCCGGCGGCGCCACCTATCGTGAAGCACATCTCATTATGGAAATGTTGCACGATTGCGGCTTGGTGTGTTCGCTCGACCTAGTGGAGCTGAACCCTATTTTGGATGAACGCGGCAAAAGCGCCCGGGTTCTCGTGGATTTGGTCGCTAGTCTTTTTGGCCGTAGTATATTCAATCACAAGCCTGTTCTATCACAGCCGTAACGCGTGTCCTGAGGATACTCTGAGCGATTGCTGCCCTTACCTTTTGTAAAATTGAGGGGGAAAAATTTCGAAACGCACTAATTTCGTTCACAAACGCACTTTTAAAGGCGACCCGACTAATTTTTACACTTCCAACGATGATAAAATTATCACAGTCTGTTGGCTATAGAGTTTTGACGATGCACACTTGAAATGTCACCATCTGCCACGTCAAAATATCGTGCATTTGCACGCAAATTAAAATCTTCGAAAGTAATGAGTTGAGGGAGCAAATGATGAAAAATACAATTAAAACAGGTCTCGGATTGGCAAGCGCCGCGTTGGCGCTGTCGATAGGTCTAAGTGCACAAGCTAAAGACTGGAAAACGGTCACAATCGCAATGGAAGGCGCTTATGAGCCTTGGAACCTTACCGACCCGTCCGGCAAAATCGTCGGTTTTGAAGTTGATCTGGTGAATGACCTTTGCAAGCGGATGAAGGTCGAGTGCAAAATCATTGCGCAGGATTGGGACGGTATGATTCCCGGCCTGCAAGCCGGTAAGTTTGACGTGATAATGGACGGCATGTCCATCACCGAAGAGCGCCTGAAGACAATCGACTTCTCCAAGCCCTACGCACAAACACCGGCCTCGCTCGTTGTGAATAAAACCGGCTCGCTGGCAAAACTTCCCGGCACCGGGACGTTGATTAATCTGTCAAAAGACGCTGCAAGCGGTGATGCAGCAATCAAGGCGCTCCAGGCGGCCGTTAAGGGCAAGACCATCGGCGTTCAGGTTTCCACCATTCACGCCACGTTTGCCGATAAATACTTTAAGGACGTCGCAACTGTCCGTGAATATAAAACCACTGACGAACACGATGCAGATCTCATGGCCGGCCGTTTGGATGCCGTGCTTGCAGATGTGACTGCCGAAGCGCCGGTACTGGCGAAACCAGAAGCCAAAGACCTGATGTTTGCAGGAACCCAGTTTTCCTCAGGCCCGATCTTCGGCGCGGGAATCGGCATGGGTATCCGCAAAGCCGACGCGGATCTTACCAAAATGTTCAACGAAGCAATGGACGCTTCGTTCAAGGATGGTTCAGTGAAGAAGATGTCACTGCAATGGTTTAAGATCGACACCGCCCCTTAAAAATAGCCAGCCGCGCCGATCTTTTCGGCGCGGTTCTTTTTTGCGGCGCGATTTTGGCGAGTGATATAATGAGCCTGTTTGATCTTCTCGGATTCGGCCCCAAAGGTTGGGGCCTCACTCTGCTTATCGGCCTTCTGTTCACCGTCTTGGTGTCCACAGTCGCGCTGTTGCTGGGTTCGGTTTTCGGGTCTCTGATAGCATGGTCTAAATTATCCCGCAGCACGTTCGCCAATATCATCGGTGAGGCTTACACCACAATTTTTCGCGGTGTCCCGGAGCTGCTGATCATCTATCTGTTCTACTTCGGCGGTTCATCTTTTGTGTCTATGATGGCTCATGCGTTGGGCTTCGAAGGTTTTTACGACATTCCGCCATTTCTGGCGGGCAGCATAGCCGTTGGAATGATTTCTGGTTCCTATCAGGCTGAAGTCTATCGCGGAGCTTATGTTGCTATCAGCCGCGGCGAGCTTGAAGCTGCAACTGCCGTGGGTATGGGCAAATGGCTAAAATTCCGCAGGATTATCGTTCCGCAGGTGCTGCGCTTTGCGATTCCCGGATTGGGCAACGTCTGGCAGCTTACGCTGAAGGACTCAGCGTTGGTTTCTGTCACGGGTATTGCTGATCTGATGCGTCAAAGCAGCGTGGCTGCAGGTTCTACGAAGCAACATCTCCTCTTTTACACCGTGGCAGGGCTGCTCTATTTAATACTCACCAGCATCTCAGGATATTTTTTCAACGCCGCCGAAGCTCGCGCCACGCGCGGCCTCCGCCGATCGGCATAGGCGCGCGCCATGGACTTTGATTTTCTGAGTTCGACCTTCTTCCGCCTTATTGCCGCTTTGCCGCTCACACTTGCTCTCTGGGCTTTGGCGGTGTTTTTTGGCGGATTGCTCGCACTTGGCATCACCTTTTTGCGGACACGAAACGGGGCTGTCCTGCCGCGAATTGCCAAAGCCTATGTGTTCATTTTTCGCGGCACGCCATTGCTGGTTCAGCTTTATCTGATTTATTACGGCCTCGGCTCGGTCAAATGGATCCAACAGAGCTACCTGTGGCCGTTTCTTCGAGAGCCATTTTATTGCGCGGTTTTGGCGCTTTCGATGAACACTGCCGCTTATGCCAGTGAAATTTTTCGCGGATCCCTTGCAGCCGTGCCCTACGGTCAGGTTGAAGCTGGAACTGCGTGCGGTATGAGCCGCTTAACTGTCTTCCGCCGCATTATTTTCCCCATTGCCCTTCGCCAAGCGCTGCCCGCCTACTCAACAGAGATTATACTTATGACCAAAGCCACGGCGCTGGCATCTCTTGTCACGCTTTTCGAGGTCACTGGCGTTGCCCAGAAAATCAAAAACGACTCCTATCGCGCATTGGAAGTTTATCTGGTAGCGGGGCTGATTTATCTGGTGCTGAATTTTCTCATTGCTCGAGGAATTGCCGCGCTGGAATACTACCTGTCGCCGCATCTGCGTTCCACCCCGCGCGCCTACAGAATACCCGATCCGAGCGAAGTCCTCTAACCCTAGAGCATATCACGCAAAAGTGTGTAGCGGTTTTGCGAAAATGATATGCGTTAACAGAGAGATGGAAGATCAATTTGCGTCTCTCAAGCGTTGAATTGCTCTAGAAGTCTTTAGCCCGATGGAGTCTCCCTTGACCGCTGCTTTGAACGTTAAAGACATTCGCAAGACTTTTGGCAGCAATGAAGTGCTAAAAGGTATTTCACTCACTGCGAACCAAGGCGACGTGATATCCATCCTCGGTTCTTCAGGTTCCGGCAAAAGCACATTTTTGCGCTGTATTAACCTGCTGGAAACACCGGATTCCGGCGAGGTAACTGTCTCAGGAGAAACAATCCTGATGCGTAAGCGCGGCAATGGTCTAAGCGAGCCGGCAGACACAAAACAGGTAGAGCGTATTCGCGCGTCATTGGGCATGGTGTTTCAAAGCTTCAATCTATGGTCACATCTGACCATACTTGAAAACTTGATCGAAGCGCCGGTTCACGTGCAAAAGCGCGATCGTGCCGAAGTAATTTTAGAAGCGGAAGCCTTGCTCGAACGCGTCGGCATCGCCGATAAGCGAAATTTCTTTCCTTCGCACCTGTCCGGCGGCCAACAACAGCGGGCCGCCATCGCACGGGCGCTTTGCATGCGCCCCAAAGTCATGCTGTTCGATGAACCGACCTCGGCACTGGATCCGGAGCTGGTGGGCGAGGTGTTGCGGGTTATGCGGTCATTGGCAGAAGAAGGCCGCACCATGCTCGTGGTAACCCATGAGATGGCGTTTGCGCGCGATGTCTCCAGCCGCGTGATGTTTTTGCATAAAGGAGTGGTGGACTGTGAAGGACCGCCTTCAGAACTGTTTTCAAATCCAAAGTCAGACCGTTTCCGCCAATTCATTTCAGGGCATTGAGCTATTAGTGTCTTGACAACAACACCAAATCAACAAATAGCTTTTAACTATGGAATGGCATAACCCGCCTTTGCATGTTCGTCGTTGGGAGAGACCGACCAATCGGCGCCGAAGGAGCAACCGCCCCGGAAACTCTCAGGCACCAAGAACCGCGACGATGTAACATCTGGAAAGTGGCGCGGCAGCGCCCGCCGACGGGATAACAATCTCAGGCACAAAGACAGATGGGGCAATCTAACCGAACTCACCTGAGTTCAATGGAGATTGCCTATGACTGAAGCCCCTCAGATACCTGCTTTGCATGTGCCACTGAACGATCTTCATCTTGCCCGTGGTGGCAAAATGGTGCCTTTTGCCGGCTATGAGATGCCCGTGCACTACCCTTTGGGCATATTGAGAGAACATTTACACACCCGCAGCGCAGCAGGCCTTTTTGATGTGTCTCATATGGGTCAGTTTATTCTACGGCCTAAATCGGGCAAAATTGAAGAGGCGGCCTTGGCTTTAGAGCGGCTGGTTCCTGTGGACATCCTCTCTCTGCCGGTTGGGCGCCAGCGTTACGCCCTATTTACTAATGAAAATGGTGGCATTCTGGATGACCTAATGGTGGCGAATTTCGGCGCACATCTGTTTCTGGTTGTGAACGCCGCGTGTAAGACCGCCGACGAAGCGCATCTGCGCGCCTGCCTTTCTGATAGTTGCCATATCGAAGCTTTGCCGGATCGCGCACTGCTGGCGTTGCAGGGCCCAAAAGCGGAGGCTGTATTGGCCCGCTTTTGCGGGACCTCAGTGACAATGCGTTTTATGGACGCGGGAAATCACCGCGTTGCAGGGTTCGATTGCTTCATGTCCCGCTCCGGCTATACCGGTGAAGATGGCTATGAAATCTCCGTAAAGGCGAGTGAGGTGACATCTCTCGCCACACTGCTGCTCGCGGAACCTGAAGTCCAACCTGTAGGCCTTGGCGCGCGGGACAGTCTGCGTCTAGAGGCATGTCTGTGCCTATATGGTCATGAGATCGATACGACAATTACGCCGGTTGAAGCAGACCTAACCTGGGCGATACAGAAATCCCGCCGCTTGGGCGGCGCGCGCTCTGGCGGCTTTCCCGGCGCCCATATCATTCTTGATCAGCTTGTCTCGGGCGCACGTCGCAAACGTGTCGCTCTGCTCCCGGAAGGCCGCGCGCCGATACGTGATGGTGCCGTTCTATTTGCCACTCAAGAAAGCGTGCCGCCTATCGGACATATTACGTCTGGCGGTTTCGGGCCCAGCCTGAATGCGCCGGTGGCTATGGGCTATATTCCTGCGGAATTGGCCGTGCCGGGTACAAAAGTATTCGCGGAAACCCGTGGCCGCAGATTGCCACTTTTTGTCCATAGTGCGCCGCTTGTTGCGCATTCCTTTAAACGCTGACCTAACTGCCGGAGCGCTCATCATGCTGAAATTCACCACCGATCACGAATGGCTACAAGTATCTGGAAATATTGCAACAATTGGAATCACCGATCACGCGCAAAGCCAGCTGGGCGACGTGGTATTTGTGGAGCTGCCCAAAATCGGCCAGCACGTTGTAACCGGCGAGGCTATTTCAGTGGTTGAATCTGTTAAGGCCGCATCCGATGTCTACGCACCTGTTTCAGGTGAGATTATCGAAGTAAATCAGAATCTTACTACTCAAACCCACCTTGTAAACTTGGATGCGGGAGGTTCTGGCTGGTTTTTCAAAATCAAACTTTCTCAACCACAACAGCTTGAAGACATGATGGACGAAGCTGCCTACAAAGCCCTCATCGGTTAAGGAAAAATGATGAAATCTGAACAATCTTCACCTTTCGAGCGCCGTCACATTGGGCCCTCTTCGCGCGACATCGCCGAAATGCTGCGTGCAGTCAGCGCCTCAAGCCTCGACGAACTGATTTCGCAAACCCTCCCTGCCGACATTCGCCAGAAATATCCGCTCGCACTTGGCGCGGGACTTAGCGAAGTTGAAACACTGGCAAAACTTCGCAACCTGGCTAACAGAAATCAGGTTTTTACATCGCTCATAGGTCAAGGCTACCACGGAACCCACACGCCGGGGGTTATTCAGCGCAATATTCTTGAAAACCCCGCGTGGTACACTGCCTACACGCCTTACCAGCCGGAGATCAGCCAAGGCCGCCTCGAGGCACTTTTCTTCTTTCAAACGCTGATTTGCGATCTCACCGGCTTGGATATGTCGAACGCGTCTTTGCTTGACGAAGCCACCGCCGCCGCCGAAGCAATGGCACTGGCGCAACGCACCTGCAAAAACGGCTCAAACGTCTTTTTCGTCGATGAGAAAGCGCATCCACAGACAATTGCGGTTCTCAAAACCCGTGCAGAACCGCTCGGTTGGCAGATTATAGTTGGAAATCCATTGGCGCAACTCGCTGAAACCAAGGTGTTTGGCGCATTGTTGCAATATCCGGGGACGCGGGGTGATCTGATAAATCCTCGAGACACCATTGCAATGATACATAAGCACGGAGGTTTGGCGATTATTGCCGCAGACCCGCTCGCACTGACGATACTGACCAGCCCCGGCGAGCTCGGTGCTGACATCGCCATTGGCTCGATGCAGCGTTTTGGTGTACCGATGGGGTTTGGCGGCCCTCACGCCGCCTATATGGCCGTAAAGGACGCCCTCAAGCGCTCGGTTCCGGGCCGTATTGTGGGCCTTTCGATAGATGCGTGCGGCAATCCCGCCTACCGGCTGACACTCCAAACGCGCGAACAACATATACGCCGCGAAAAGGCCACATCAAATATCTGCACAGCACAGGTTCTGCTCGCCGTTATGGCGACCATGTATGCAATTTATCACGGTCCTGAGGGCTTGAGGGGCATAGCGAAAAGCGTCCACGCCCTAACCTGCAATCTCGCGGAGGCTCTGCGCAAGAGCGGCTTTAAAGTCCATCAAACCGCGTTTTTTGACACGCTTAGCGTCGATGTCTCGGGCAAAAGGGCAGATATTCTCAAACGCGCGAAGCAGGCCCAGATTAACTTCCGGCTATTCCCGAATGAGGATACACTCGGAATTACGCTCGATGAGACGACAACGACCCAGACACTTCAGAAACTTTTCGCTATTTTTGGAATTAATGACCTAAATCAAGACTTTTCGACTGCCTCTATCACTATCCCGGCAGAATTGTCGCGCAGAAGCACATTTCTAACACACCCGACTTTCAATAAATATCACTCGGAAACAGAAATGCTGCGATATATTCGCCGCCTTTCGGATCGTGATCTTGCACTCGACCGGGCGATGATTCCCTTAGGGTCATGCACGATGAAGCTAAACGCCACCACCGAAATGATACCTGTCACTTGGCCTGGGTTTGGTGCGCTGCATCCTTATGCGCCCGCCGCACAAACCAAGGGCTATTCAGAGCTTTTTAAGGATCTTGAAGCCAAGTTGTGCGCAATTACCGGCTATGATGCCGTGTCGTTGCAACCAAACTCCGGCGCGCAGGGCGAATATGCGGGGCTGCTTGCCATTAGGGCATATCACCACGCCAAGGGCGATAAAAACCGCAATATATGCCTCATCCCGTCCTCGGCCCATGGAACAAACCCGGCTTCGGCTGCAATGGCAGGCATGAACGTGGTTGTTGTCGGCTGCGATGCACTCGGCAACATTGATGTTGCAGATCTCACAGCAAAGGCGGGGAAGCACAAGGCGGCCCTCGCGGCAATTATGATTACGTATCCTTCAACTCACGGCGTTTTTGAGGAAAAAATCCGCGAAATTATCGAGATTGTTCACAAAAATGGCGGACAAGTCTATCTTGATGGCGCAAATTTGAACGCGCAGGTCGGTCTGGCGCGCCCAGGGGAATACGGCGCCGATGTCAGCCATCTCAACCTACACAAAACTTTTTGTATCCCGCACGGCGGCGGTGGGCCTGGCGTGGGGCCAATAGGTGTTCGCGCTCATCTTGCGCCGTTTCTGCCCGGCCACATTGGCAAATCGGGTTCAAAAGTCGGCCCGGTTACAGCCGCGCCGCACGGATCATCATCTATCTTACCGATATCCTATGCTTATATATTACTTATGGGCGCGGAAGGTCTGAAAAAAGCCAGCGAAGTCGCGATTCTGTCGGCAAATTACATCGCGACTCGGCTCGATCCGCATTTTCCGGTGCTTTATAAAAATCAACGCGGTCGCGTCGCCCACGAATGCATTGT
>JAYTYD010000300.1:0-1789 GCA_043742625.1 Methylovirgula sp.
TGATGCGGTGAGCAACGCCGTCGAAATTCACCGCGTCCTTCGATGTCGTTTCAAAAGAAAAATCTTCAAATAGCCGCTCGACAGTATAACTCATATGCAGTCCTGCAATACCATCTCGGCGCCACGCCAGCCAACCATCATCGACGCAGCATTGAGATTTCCTGACAAGATCGACGGAAAAGTTGAGGCATCAATCACCCGCAATCCGTCCACACCCCTTACTTTGAAGCGGTGATCAACCACGCCTGTAAGCGCATCCGCCGACATGCGGCAGGTGCAACACGGATGATATACAGTTCCACTGCGCAGCCTGAGATCATCGATCAACGCGGCATCTGAGATCACCTGAGACCCAGGCCGCAATTCCTCTGCAATCAACTTTGCCAATGGTTTCTGCTCTGCGAGGTTACGAATAAACTGAACGGCTTCTAACATTTCCTGCACATCGTGATCAGTGGAAAACGCATTGGCGACAATGCGCGGATGTGCAAATGGGTCCGGCGACTGTGTCATTATCTCGCCAACCGAGGTGGGCCTACAATTTGAAAGTCCAATGGACATCCCGGCGAAAACATCCGGGTCTAAAATTGGTTTTTCGCCCTGCCGAGGAACCAGCGTGGAAAACGCCTGATAGTACAGCTGCATGTTAGGCCGCGTTAGGCGTGAGTTGGTGCGAAAAAAGCCGCCTCCTTCATTCATGCTTTTTGTCAATGGCCCTTTACGCAAGAAAAGATAATGCGCACCAATCAGCGCCTTGCTCCACCATGGCCGCAACACTTGATTAAGTGTCGGCACGTTGAGCCTGTAGGTATAATTGATACCTTGGTGGTCCTTGAGATTGCGCCCCACGTTGGGGTTTGCCACCAGCGGCGAAATGCCTAAACGCTGCAGGTGAGGGCCATCGCCAATGCCGGAAAGTTGTAACAACTGCGGCGAGTTCACCGCCCCACCAGACACAATAACTTCGTGCAGTGCCCTTGCAGTTTTTGTATTCGCGCCCTGAACATATTCAACACCGATCGCGCGCTTGCCAACAAAAATAATGCGCGTGACATGCGCACTTGAAACCACAGCCAAGTTCGCCCGCGTGATTGCGGGCCTTAGAAACGCCCGTGACGCTGAATTGCGCCGACCGTCTTTTACTGTCAATTGAAAATGCCCTACACCTTCCTGTGTGGCCCCATTAAAATCTGTGTTCAGCGTCAACCCTGCCGCAACGGCCGCAGCTTCAAAGGCAGCGCCTGTCCAATGCCGTCCGGTTTCGTTGGCAGAAATAAATAAGGGCCCACCGCGCCCGCGCCAGTGATCAGCACCCGCTTCATTGTCTTCCATGGCTTTAAAAGCGGGAAGTACGTCATCGAAGCCCCAGCCGATATTTCCGGCCCGGCGCCAATCCTCAAAGTCGGACGCATCGCCGCGCACGTAAACCATGGCGTTAATAGACGATGAGCCGCCGATGACCTTTCCGCGTGGCCAAAAATCGGTTTGGCCCGCCAATCCGGGATCGGCCTCTGCGCGGTACATCCAGTTGACTGCCGGGTCATAAAAGGTTTTGCCATAGCCCAACGGCATATTAATAAAGAAGCGGTTGTCACTGCCACCCGCCTCAACGAGTAAAACTTTATGGCGTCCGTTTTGCGTCAGTTTGTTGGCCAGCACACAACCAGCCGACCCTGCCCCCACGATGATGAAATCAAAATTGCCGTCCATAAAGTGATCTGGCCAAATGCCGTTGACTTTGGCAAGAGTAATTCTTGGCGCGACGGGAGATAAAATGAAAATCACGGAT
>JAYTYD010000301.1:0-2363 GCA_043742625.1 Methylovirgula sp.
ATCAAGACGCCATTGGCCGACGAGCTGTTGTTCGGCCGCCTGAAGAATGGCGGTGCGGTGCGGGTTGTGGTTATATCGGACGATAAGGGCGAAAAGAAACTGTCGTTTGTCTACCCCGAAGGACCGACATTGCCACGCCCTGAACGTGACATTGTCGAAGCGGGAAAAAACCGTGAGGGCAAAAAGCCAGTCTCTAAAAAGCCCGCTGCGAAAAAGGTGAGTTCCACCAAAGATGCGGGTGATGCCAAGAGCTCCGATCCTGCAAAAGTAAACTAGGTGTCGGGACAGACATAGGCCAGGACGCATTATACAATGCCCCGGCGGAGATATTCCGCCGGGGCATTGTTGAAACTATGACCGGCCCGGCGTATTTTGTGGCTGTGGCTGTGGCTGTAGCTCTGGCGGGAATAGGCGGCTTGGCGTGCGATGTCGGGTGGCGTTCACTGGCGGCGGCCTGGATCTGTTGGTTATGGGATTAGCCGGCGGGAGCCTCGCCCATGCCGGTCAAAAGTGGCTGGCGCGCAGATGACTTTTTATGGGTTTGATCTTTCAGCCGCGATAGAGCCTTACATTTTGCAGGTAATTTTCGGTGTTTTCTGTCACGAAAAGAGCCGTGATCCCGGAGGTATTGGCCGGAGAAGCCAGTTTGGTGGGCTTGGGTTGGTGGTTTGGCTAGAATGTTTGAAAGGGCACTAGAGCAAGTCAACGCTTGACAGACACAAATTTCTCTTCCATCTCCTTGAGAATACATATCATTTTCGCAAAACAGCTGCACACTTTTGCGTGATATGCTCTAAAGTGCCGCTTTAATTTGATCAGCCTGTCGTTGCAACACGATCACATCCGCCACGCCGCCAGCGCCATGCGCGCCCAATGGAACTCCGTTGAAACGAGGCATGATGTGAAAATGTGTATGAAACACGGTCTGCCCGCCTGCACTTTCATTGAATTGCGATATGGTGATGCCATCGGCTTTAAACGCCAGTTGTGCAGCTTTGGCGGTGATCTGTACCCGCAAGATTAACGCGGCCAGATCAGCGGGGGGGATATCCAAAATATTTCGCGAGGGCGCTTTTGGAATAACCAGAACATGGCCGCTCACTTGCGGAAAAACATCCATGATCACGAGCGCGGCGTCATCTTCGAAAACCTTCACACATGGCATTTCGCCGCGGAGTATTTTTGCAAAGATGTTGCTGTGGTCATAGTTCATAAAAAACCCCGGTGATTTCCCACCGAGGTTTCGCAATGTTGCGCTGTTTCGTCAAGCGTGCTTAGAAGAGCAGAAGGGACGCTTATTTGCCGTCATCTTCCATCATCGTGCCGCCGTGGCCGTCTTTGCCACCGTGTCCGCCCTTATCGCCATGGCCGCCGTGGCGCATCTCATTGAAGGTTTTCTTCTGCGCGTCGGTTAGGCTGGTGTAAAAAGCTTCCATTTTTGGCTGAACGGCTTTCATGCCATTCAAGCGGATTTCAGCAGCCTTAATGCCGAACGCCATACGAGCGGGGACATTGGTGAAGTCCGGCTTTGGATCGGCGCAGAGGGACGTTTTCGCAGCGGCGTGGCTGTCAGCCATGGTTTTCTGCAAATCAGCCAAGGCGGGCTTTTGAGCGTCGGTAAGTGCCAGCGTTTTGGTCATCATGTCGGCCATTTTGCTGCCGTCCATCTTTGGCGCGTCTGCGGAACACATCCGCTCATACATTTTTTCGCCGCCTGGTCCGCCCATTGGGCCACCCATGCCACGCTCGCGGGCAACAGCGGCTGTTGCGCCGATGGCAGCCAGAACCACGCCGGATACAATGATTTTCGAATAGGTTTTCATTAGATACTCCATTAATTTTGCGCAGATCTCGACTGCGATAGAGTTAAAATGGGGATTACAGCGGCTGTAATCAACTTAAGGTTTTGTCATTCATTATACATGTCACGTTCAGCCAGCGAGCCTGTTTCGGGCTGGCCGTGGCGTTTAAACGGGGTGTGTTCGCCCAAAATCGTGGCAATTTCGGCAACTTCGCGGCGCTCATGGTCAAGATAATCGGCAACGGCGCGCTTGAGACCGGGGTCGGCGATATCGTGAGCGGAGTAGGTGATTACAGGTTTGTAACCTCGAGCCAACTTATGCTCGCCCTGCGCCCCTGCCTCCACACGAGAGAGGCCGCGAGAAATGGCAAAATCGATGGCTTGATAGTAGCACAGCTCAAAATGCAAAAACGGATGATGTTCAATTGCGCCCCAGTTGCGCCCGTAAAGCGCGTCCCGGCCAATGAAGTTGATGGCACCGGCAATGTAGCGGCCATTGCGTTTGGCCATGACCAACAGAATATGCTGGGACATTGAGGTGCCGATTTCACAAAAAAATTTA
>JAYTYD010000302.1:0-1571 GCA_043742625.1 Methylovirgula sp.
CCGTTTTTCACCAGCCACTGCCGGGCGTCGTCAGATAGCTCAATGGTGACGTTGCGGTCTGCCAACTGCGCTTCCAACTGCATGATAAACTTGTCGACCACCTTCGAGATAACACTCTCAGGCAAGCGCCCGAACGGCACAATCGCATCGAGCCGGTTACGGAATTCCGGCGCAAACAATTTGTTGATCGCCTCAACATCATCGCCCGTGCGCTTACCGGCTGTAAAGCCGATGCTTTCGCGCGCCATGTCCGCCGCGCCTGCATTGGTCGTCATGATGAGTATGGTATTCCGGAAATCAACCTGCTTGCCGGAATTGTCGGTAAGCTTGCCGTGATCCATGATTTGTAACAAAATGTTGAACAAATCGGGATGGGCCTTCTCGATTTCATCAAGCAACAACACGCAGTGAGGATGCTGATCAACAGCGTCGGTCAATAAACCGCCTTGATCAAACCCTACATAGCCTGGAGGCGCACCGATCAGCCGCGAAACCGTGTGCCGTTCCATATATTCGGACATATCAAAGCGGATCAGCTCCACACCAAGGCTTTTCGCCAGCTGCCGCGCTGCCTCTGTCTTGCCAACGCCGGTCGGCCCCGAAAACAAATAAGAACCGATCGGCTTCTCGCCGTCGCGCAACCCCGCCCGCGCCAGCTTTATTGCCGACGTGAGCGCGGCGACCGCTGTATCCTGACCGTAAACAACCCGCTTTAAGGTCTCGTCAAGATGCTGGAGCACTTCGACATCGTCCTTTGAAACGGTTTTGGCAGGAATCCGCGCCATAGTCGCAATGGTTTGCTCAATTTCAGCGATGCCAATGATTTTTTTGCGCTTATCTTCGGGAAGCAACATCTGGCTGGCACCAGTTTCATCAATCACGTCGATTGCTTTGTCCGGCAGTTTTCGGTCGTGAATATACCGCGCAGAAAGTTCCACCGCGCCCTTTATGGCGTCGGGTGTGTACTTAATCTTGTGAAACTCTTCGAAATACGGCTTCAGCCCCGTCAGAATTGCGATGGCATCCGGCACGGATGGCTCATTGACGTCAATCTTCTGGAAGCGGCGCACCAGAGCCCTGTCCTTCTCAAAATACTGCCGATATTCCTTGTAAGTGGTGGAGCCGATGCAACGTAAAGTTCCCTGCGCTAAAGCCGGCTTGAGCAAATTTGACGCGTCCATAGAGCCGCCGGAGGTTGCCCCGGCACCAATAACAGTATGAATTTCATCAATGAATAAAATCGCATTTTTATGCTGCTCAATTTCCTTCATCACTTGCTTCAAGCGCTCTTCAAAATCGCCGCGATAACGGGTGCCTGCCAACAGCGCACCCATATCCAGCGAGAAAACTGTCGCTTTTGCCAAAACTTCGGGGACATCACCTTCGTTGATCTTGCGAGCCAAGCCCTCGGCAATCGCGGTCTTGCCAACGCCGGGATCCCCCACATAAAGCGGATTATTTTTGGCGCGCCGACACAAGATTTGAATGGTGCGGTTAACTTCGGAAGCACGGCCAATCAGCGGATCGATTTTGCCGTCTTTGGCCTTTTTGTTGAGGTTTACACAATAGGC
>JAYTYD010000303.1:0-1313 GCA_043742625.1 Methylovirgula sp.
ACCGCTAAACCTTACGTGTTGTTTTACGTGACCAAGCGTGTGGGCGGCGGCGTGCAGGATTTTGATGCCATCAAGATGCTGAAGTTCGACGTGTCGTAAGCAACTGGCCTTCATCCGCCTGTCGGCACCTTCTCCCATGCCAAATGGCACAGGAGAAGGCCGCCCCAATTGCCTTCTTCCCGTTCGCGACTTAGCAAATAGAAGGTGCCCGAAGGTCGGATGAGGGCTCTCTACTGGAAACAAAAATGGCCCTTCTTCTCACCACACCGCCTACCGCGGAACCCTTAGTGCTGGCCGATGTCAAAGCGCACCTGCGCCTCGCCATCACAGACGACGATGCCTACATCAGCGCTCTCATCACGGCTGCCCGCCGCGCTATTGAAAGCCATTATGGCTTGGCTCTGATGCCGCAAACCTGGGCGCTGTTTGCCGATGCATGGCCCTTGGGCGGTGTGTTCCACATCCCGCTGTGGCCCCTGCAAAGTGTGGCAAACCTCAGCGTGTTTGCCGACGATGACACGGCCGCCACAATCGACCAGGCCAATTATTATCTCGACATCGCAACGCGGCCAGCGCGGCTAGCACTGCGCCAGGGCAGGGCGTTTCCTGCACCGGGGCGAAATATCAATTGCCTTAAAATATCATTTACCGCAGGCTTCGGAACCGACGCCAGCGCAGTTCCTGCTGAAATCAAGGAAGGCCTTATGGCCACTGTTGCCGACTGGTATCAGAACCGGGGTGATGCGGGTGGCGGCACCTTGCCGAACACCACGCTCGCCGCCATGGCCGCCTACAAAAATGCGAGGCTCACATGATCCAGCCAGGCCTTGCCGTGCAACAAACCATGAAAGCCATTCTGGCTTCGCGGCCTGCACTGATAACCCTTCTTGGTGGCGCGCACGTTTATGATGAACTGCCACGCGGCGCCACGGCACCTTACGTGGTATTTAGCACGATCGAGACCCGCGATTGGAGTGTGGCTGACCAGAAGGCCCATGAAAGTTTCGTTACTTTAGAGATCACCTCAAAAAGCCGCTCCCGCGTGCAGGCGCAATCCATCATTCAAGAAATTGAACTGGCGTTGGACGGAAGTCAGCCTGTGTTGACTGACCATAACTTAGTGAATTTGCGCTGCGTGTTTATTTCTGCGGCGCGGCAAAAATCCACTGAGTTTTTCTCAGCTACGATGCGTTTTCGCGCCGCCACTGAACCCAAATAACGGAGTATCCTATGACTGCTCAACGTGGCCGCGATCTGCTGCTCAAAATCGATACTACGGGTACGGGCACCTATGTGACCGTAGCCGGGCTTCG
>JAYTYD010000304.1:0-4415 GCA_043742625.1 Methylovirgula sp.
CGACAAGTGGAAGGACACGGCGATTTTGGTGATGACAGAATTTGGCCGGACTGCACAAATCAACGGTACTATAGGCACCGATCATGGCACCGGCACCGTGGCGTTTTTGGTTGGCGGGGCAATCAAGGGCGGACGGGTGATTGCCGACTGGCCGGGCTTAAAACAAAGCCAATTGTACGAAAGCCGCGATCTTATGCCGACGACCGATTTGCGAAGTGTGTTAAAAGGCGTATTGAGGGATCAATTCGGGTTGAGCGCTGCCGTTCTCAGCGACAAGATATTTCCGGATTCGGATGCCGTAAAACCTATGCAAGGATTGATTGTCAGCTAGAGCATATCACGCACAAGTGTGTAGCGGTTTTGCGAAAATGATATGCGTTATCAAAGAGATGGAAGAGCAATTTGCGTCTGTCAAAAGTTGAATTGCTTTAGGCGAAAAATGCGGCTCTTGCGGTGGCAAAAGCCGCTAGACTTGGAACAAGTCCGGGCAAGGTGATCTATCTTGGGCAGGACGAAAGTTCCTCACCCCGGGATGCCTGATGAAAGACAACGTTTCAAAGCCAGTGACCGCGGTTAAGCTCTCGCTGCACAAAACCGAATTCATTGCGCTTATGGCGGCGCTCATGGCAATAAATGCCTTGGCGATCGACATTATGCTTCCAGCATTGCCAGCCATGGGCGAGGCACTCAATGTCGTAAGTTTGAATAAACGTCAGTGGGTGATTGGCGCTTATGTGCTGGGTTTTGGCATTGCACAGCTGGTTGTAGGTCCGTTGTCGGATCGGTTTGGTCGCAAAGTGCCGCTGCTCGCCGGCGTTGCGCTTTATATTGTAGCGGCATTTTCCGCCATTGAGGCCACCAGCTTTGAGACGCTGTTGTTTATGCGGTTTGTCCAAGGTGTGGGTGCGTCCGGGACCCGGGTCATCACCATGTCGGTGATCCGCGACCTATATCAGGGCAGCGCCATGGCTGAAATTACTTCGCTGGTGTTTATGGTGTTTATGGTCGTGCCGATTTTGGCACCGAATATCGGCCAGTTGATTTTGCTTAAAGGAAGCTGGTTTTATATTTTCGGCTTTATGGGCGCGCTGGCTTCGGTTTTGCTGGTGTGGGCCAGCTTGCGGCTGCCAGAAACACTGCACCCGGAGTATCGGCGGCCGTTTTCATTTTCGGCAGTGACGCAGGGTTTTGGCGTGGTTTTTGGTAATCGCGTCGCGCTGTTTTACGGGCTGACCGGGATGTTTGTGCTCGGCGGATTGTTCGGGTTTATCACCTCGGCGCAACAGATCTATGTTGATCTTTATGGTCTCGGGGCTTTGTTTCCAGTAGCGTTCGCCAGTACGGCGGCGGTGATGTCGTTTTCGTCGTTTATAAATTCCAAGATCGTGTCGCGATTTGGCATGCGGGCGGTGACCAGTGTGGCGCTGTTCGCCTATGTGTTTTTTGCCTTGGTATTGCTGATTGCCAGTGGTTTTGGTTTGCCACCTTTGTGGTTGCTGTTCATCTGTATCACCGGAATTATGTGTTGTTTTGGTTGGGTAGGGGCTAACACCAATGCACTTTCGATGGAGCCATTGGGCGAGGTGGCCGGGACGGCGTCTTCTGTGTTCGGGTTTATGCAGACAGCGGGCTCTGCGCTGTTGGGAAGCTTTATTGGCCAGAGTTTTGACGGGTCAGTCAGGCCCTTGGCAACAGGTTATTTGATTTTCGGACTGTTGGCACTGGTGTGTATGTGGATTGCATCCCGCGGCAAGTTGTTTGGTCGCGACAAGGTCAAAAGTGCGCCCTAGAGCAATTCAACGCTTGACAGACGCAAATTGCTCTTCCTTCGTTCTGCTAACGCATATCATTTTCGCAAAACCGCTACACACTTTTGCGTGATATGCTCTAAAAAAGGGCCAGCGCGAGCCGACCCTTTTAAGTTTTTAGGACAAACCAATATTACATCTTTTTGGCGGCCATTTTGCACTCTTCACGGAACTTCTTGCGTTCCTTGCCATGCAAACCCTTTGCGTCAGCATCTGCCGAGCACTTCTTGGAAACGGCTTCCTTGTTCATGTCCATGGCCGGTGCCATCGGCTTGGCAGGAGCGACCATTGCCGGCTTTGCCGGGGTGGTAACAGGCGCCGGAGTTGGCGAGGCTGCCATGGCGACACCGGCAAACGCAATCATGCCGACAAATGCGAAAGAAGTTGAGAGTTTCATTGATCGAACTTTCTGTTTAAAAGAGGTGCCCACGTAACAGGCATCATAACAATTGTCACGTCGAGACTGAACCCAATATGAACACTGCATCCTTATACTAAACCGCTGTAATGGAATGGACAAGCGCGCGAGCCAGGCATAGTGAACAGCGCGATTTGGCAATCAGCTTCACCTGAAAGTCCAACGCCCTTCGCTATGCACGACAGCAGCCAGGGGAGTGGCGGCCATGGCGGCCAAGCTTGTGGCGATAAGTCTGCGGCGGTTTATATGGGACATGGCGGCTTCTGAGTGAATTACAGATAACTCGCGGACGGTCTAAAGATGTATTTCGATCGTATTTTGAATTAAAGCAGCACCATAATTGTGAGAGCGTATCCTGATCATGACAGATTTGACGAAAGCTACCCCATCGGTCGCAACAAAGGTTATAGGCCCGCTGCCCGCCGGGCATCCGGGTTTTAAGATGGGTAAAATTGGTGTTTTGCTCATGAATCTGGGGACGCCGGACGGCACTGACTATTGGAACATGCGCAAATATCTCAAGGAATTTCTGTCGGACCGGCGGGTGATTGAGACATCACGCCTGATATGGTGGCCGGTGCTTAATCTCATTATTTTATCCATCCGGCCCGGCCGCAAGGGCAAAGACTATGCCTCGATCTGGAACAAGGAACGCGATGAGAGCCCGCTTAAAACTGTGACGCGGGCGCAAATGGAAGGTTTGGCCGCAAAAATCACCAGGGAAGAGTTTGGTGCCAAAGCGGACAAGATTATTGTCGATTGGGCGATGCGGTACGGCAACCCTTCGGTCAAGGAACGGCTGTTGGCGTTGCAGGCGCAAGGCTGCGACCGGATATTGCTGGTGCCGCTCTATCCGCAATATTCTGCGGCGACGAGCGCCACCGCCTGTGACAAAGTGTTTGAAGCCTTGATGCAAATGCGGTGGCAGCCGACAATCCGGGTGGCACATCCGTATTTTGACGAACCGGCCTACATTACAGCGTTGGCACAGTCCGTGACGGAGGGGTTGGCGAAACTGGATTTTGAGCCTGAGGTTATTCTGGCGTCATTCCATGGCGTGCCGAAGGAGTATCTTGACAAAGGCGATCCGTATCATTGCCACTGTGCAAAAACAGCGCGGCTTTTACGCGAGGCGCTGGGCATGAGCAAAGAAAGGTTTCGTTTGACGTTTCAATCACGCTTCGGGCCTGCCGAGTGGTTGCAGCCATACACAGATAAAACGGTGATCGAACTGGCAAAATCCGGCGTAAAATCTCTCGCGGTGATCACTCCGGGATTTTCAGCAGACTGCCTGGAGACCATTGAGGAAATAGGCGTGGAGAATTCCGAATATTTTTTTCATAACGGCGGCGAGAAATTCGCCCGCATTGATTGCCTGAATGCGAGCGACGGCGGGATTTCCACTATTGTTGATTTGGTAAAACGCGAGCTTTCCGGCTGGGAATAGCCGATGGCTTCCAAACGGCCCAGGTGTTTCGTCCTGATTTCTTGGCTTGATACATTGCTGAATCTGCCATTTTTAGCGCGGCATTGGGTGATTTAACACGCGCATTTAACATGGAGATGCCAATCGAGGCTGAGACGAATCCTTCGGTATTTTGGGTGCCAAATGAAACGGCAGGCCTCAGACATTCGATCAGCCGCTGCGCCGCTAAAACAGCGCCGCTTTCGTTTTTAACATTGCGGCAAACCACTGCGAATTCGTCGCCGCCAATACGGGCGATATAATCGTTGGTGCGTAGGTTCGCGACAAAACGCTCGGCTACGTAGGCTAAAACCTTGTCGCCTGCGGCATGGCCGTGGCTGTCGTTTATCGACTTAAAGTTATCCAAGTCAATGAACAATATTGCCACGCGTTCATGGCTGATGACATCTTCCGCAAAAAGATCGTTCATATAGCGGCTGAGGTCGGCGCGATTGGCAAGACCGGTGAGGTGATCGGTGATCGACACCTGACGAAGCTTGTGTTCGGCTTTCTTCAACAATGTTACGTCGCTCATGGCGCAAAACAGCCACTTTTTCCGTTCTGCGGTCGCACTCACGCTTTCGGGCGAGCGGGCAGCGGCGGAGAATAATACGTCCATTTCAACACCGGACTTGCACTTTAACCGCAAGGCAATGTCCCGCACGTGACCGGTGTTCAACAAAAGCGGCATAATTTGTGTGTCCAGTATAACGGTACTTCTGGC
>JAYTYD010000305.1:0-1435 GCA_043742625.1 Methylovirgula sp.
TGGCGCATATGTATCAAAACGGGGATTTTGGCACCGTTGATGAAGACAAATACATCTCTTGGCTTGAGAAAGCCGCAGTTCTTGATTATGACTTGGCGCGCGATGAGTTGGTTGCGGAGCGAAAGCCGGAAACACCGGGCGAAACATGCGACCGACTTGCGGCGGCTGAAACCGACCCGCTTCGCCCTAAAGAAATCAAATTCACCCAAAATGTCGATCGCACAGAAAAAGCCGCCGCCGCGTGTGACGCTGCGTTCAAGGCCTCGCCGAAGACTCTGCGCTACGCCAATCAGCTCGGCCGGTCGTATATCGAGGCCAACAAATTTACCGATGCCCTCAAAGTCTACACCGCCCCGGCTTTGGCCAAATCCGCCTATGCCACCACGTGGGTAGGTAACTTTTATGGTCGCGGACTTGGTGTGCCGCAGGAGCCGAAGCGGGCATTGGAATGGTACAAAAAGGCGGCGGACCTCGGCTCCACCGATGGCATGTTTAACATGGCCTCATATTATCGCGATGGCACCGGTGTGCCAAAAGACTTGACAAAGGCGGCACAGCAATTTGAGCGTGGCGCAAAACTGGGCGATGTCAATGCCATGCAGGAGCTGTGTGAGGCTTACACATGGGGTTACGGCGTCAAGCAAGATTATGTCGAGGCGCGCGACTGGTGCGAAAAAGCCGCGAAACTCGGCAATACCAATGCTAAATTTCGTCTCGGGGACCTTTATGACCGGGGCAACGGCATCAAGCAGGACGGAGCCGCTGCGCGGCTGTGGTATCAGCAGGCGGCTGCCGATGGCAATCTCGCAGCGAAATGGAACCTTGCCAATATTTATTTGAACGGCATTAGCGGCGCACAAGATTTGCAAAAGGCGCGCGGTCTGTTGCTGGAAGCGGCGGGCAGCGACAATATTAGCGCCCAAAAATTGCTGGCGCAAACCCTGCTGGCCGGAGTTTTCACCAAATTAGACGCCGATGAAGGCCGCGTTGGCGGCGAGGATGAAGCGCGCAAATGGTATCAAAAAGCCTTTGCCAAAAACGATGCCGACGCACAGTCGTGGCTCGTCAATTTTGGCCCCGGTGCCAAAGGCGACGTTTCGCAAGGTTTGTTGTGTGACCAAAGCGCCGGGAATGTGCAAAACCCGAACTATAACCCTCAAGCACCGCCGCCTGCTAGGGTCGATGTGGCCAAGGGCGTCCCCGCCTGTGAGGCGGCTCTTGCCGCATCCCTGCCGCTCAAGGCCGAGGATCGGCAAGGCCAGCGCTATGCGGAACAGCTCGGCTTGGCCTACTATGCTTCCGGGCGCTATTTCGATGCCGCCCGTATTTTCAAAATCGCCGCCGCTGTCGGCTCGTCCTATGCAAAAACTTGGATTGGGGCGCTTTATGAGCGCGGAGAGGGCGGGCTGGTGAAAAACTCCGACGAGGCCGCGAC
>JAYTYD010000306.1:0-1977 GCA_043742625.1 Methylovirgula sp.
GCTCGGCAAGTGTATTAAGTGCACATAGTATTTCTCAAATTGATCTTTAAGGTTTGTTGAGAGTGGGCTTCCGCAAGGAACCCGCTCTTTTTTTATGCCTTGAGGCTGATGTGAACCAAAGCGCCAGAATGACCGAACCAACCGAACCAGACGAAGAGATTGTTGCCGACCTGCACGAGCCGCGTTTCGTTATTGAAACCGGAATGCCGGCGCGGGTGGCGCAGCTGATCGAGCCGATTTTGAACGATATCGGCTTTCGGCTGGTGCGGGTGAAAGTCAGCGCTTCGGGTGGCGAGACGTTGCAGATTATGGCCGAGCGCCCGGATGGTTTCATCAATATCGAGGATTGCGAAGCCATCAACGATGCAATCTCGCCGATTTTGGATTTGGAAGACCCGATCGCCGCCGCTTACAGGCTGGAGATTTCATCGCCCGGCATCGACAGGCCGCTGGTGCGCGTCTCAGATGTGATGCGGGCGCAAGGGCATGAGGTTAAGGTTGAGCTGGCGCAGCTGGTCAACAATCGTAAACGCTTCCGCGGCTTTATTGTCGGCGCGGCGGAGGGCAAGCTGGTGTTGGAAAAGCTCGAGGTCAATGCGGACGAGAACCCGCATGACATTATCGAGCTGTCTGATATTGCCGAGATACGGCTGGTTTTGACCGATGAGCTTATTCGCGAAAGTATGCGCGCCGGAAAGACCGCTGAAAAAGAGCAAAAAGAATTGAAGCGCGAGGAACGTAAGAAACACGCCGCTGAAAAACGCAAACCAAAACCAAAACAAATTCCAACACACGAAGAAACCTAAGGAGATTTACCATGGCCGTTAGCGCCAACAGGCTCGAACTCTTGCAAATTGCTGATGCTGTCGCCCGCGAAAAGTCGATTGACCGGCTTATCGTGCTGAAATCCATGGAGGACGCCATCCAGAAGGGTGCGCGCTCGCGCTACGGCCAAGAAACGGAAGTGCGCGCCGACATCAATCCGAAAACCGGTGAAATCCGGCTGTCACGCCTGCTCTTGGTGGTGGATCAGATCGATAATGATGCGATTCATATCTCGCTGCTGGACGCCCGCAAGAAAAATCCGGCGGCGCAGGTTGGCGATTGGATTTCCGAAACCCTACCGCCGTTTGACTTTGGCCGCATCGCCGCGCAATCCGCCAAACAGGTTATTGTGCAAAAGGTGCGCGAGGCCGAGCGTGACCGCCAGTATGACGAATTTAAAGACCGGATCGGCGATATTATCAATGGTTTGGTTAAACGGGTTGAATATGGCAATGTGATCGTTGATCTCGGCAAATCCGAGGCCATTGTGCGCCGCGATGAGATGATCCCGCGCGAGACCTTCCGCGTGGGCGATCGCTTGCGCGCCTATGTTTATGACGTGCGGCGCGAACAGCGCGGCCCCCAGATTTTCTTGAGCCGCACCCATCCGATGTTTATGTCCAAACTGTTTGCGGCGGAAGTGCCGGAAATTTATGATGGCGTAATCGAGGTGAAGGCTGTTGCCCGTGACCCCGGCTCGAGGGCCAAAATCGCGGTTATTTCGCGCGACTCGTCAATTGATCCGGTTGGGGCGTGCGTTGGTATGCGCGGCTCGCGTGTTCAAGCGGTTGTCAACGAGTTGCAAGGCGAAAAAGTGGACATCATTCCATGGTCAGCCGACGCCGCAACCTTCATCGTTAATGCCTTGCAGCCTGCCGAGGTGGTTAAGGTGGTGCTTGATGAAGATTCGACGCGTATCGAAGTTGTGGTGCCGGATGATCAGCTGTCGCTGGCTATTGGCCGCCGCGGCCAGAATGTGCGCCTCGCATCGCAGTTAACCGGTTGGGATATTGATATTCTGATTGAGGCTGAAGAATCCGAGCGCCGACAGAAAGAATTTGCGCTGCGCACAAATACTTTCATGACCGCCTTGGACGTGGACGAGACCGTGGGACAATTACTGGCCTCGGAAGGCTTTCGCTCGGTTGAAGA
>JAYTYD010000307.1:0-9444 GCA_043742625.1 Methylovirgula sp.
TTTTGCACCATATGGACGATCTTGCGGAATTCGGAGATTTCCAGACCGGTTTCGGTGGCAAGGTCATGAATGGCGGTGCGCAGGTCCTTAACGCCGTCCTTGTCCTGCGCGATCAGCTCTTTCCAGCCGCGCGAACCCAATTTCGAGACACGCAGAACCCATTTGGGGTCGAGTTCTGAATTCTGGTAATTCTTCAAAAAGTCTTCGCGTGAAACGCCATAGCTCTCGCACAGGCGCAGCAGCTTGGTCTCCAGACCAATCAGGCGCTTGTTGATGTCATAAAGTTGCTCAACCAACGCATCAATGCGGTTCTGGTTGAGGGAAAGGCTCTTAACGTCGACGACGATTTCTTTCTTGAGCTGCTTATATTTGCGCTCTTGCGCCGGGGATAGCGCCTCGTTCTTAAGTTTGTTTTCGACATTCTGGTCTTGCAGGCGGCGCAGTTTTTTATAGGTGTCGGCGATGCGGTCGAATGTCTCGAGCACTTTTGGCTTGAGCTCGGCTTCCATAGCGGAAAGCGATACGGAATTTTCCATATCGTCTTCATCATCGAAGTTGTCCTCGACCGGCTTTTCGTTGCCGTCTTCATCAAGGCCCGGCGGCGGCGAGCGCGGGGCCGTTGCCGGCGCTGCGGCTGCGGCGATGCGCGCGGCGAGCGCCTCTTGCGCGCCTGGGGCGGTCATATCCACTTTGGGCGTGTTTTTGCCATCCGGGCCCGCATATGTGGCTTCCAAATCAATAATATCGCGCAGCAGAACCTTACCGTCGTTCAATTCGTCACGCCATATGATAATGGCCTGAAACGTCAGCGGGCTCTCGCACAGCCCGGCAATCATCGCCTCGCGGCCAGCCTCGATGCGCTTTGCAATGGCGATCTCGCCCTCGCGCGATAAAAGCTCAACCGAGCCCATTTCGCGCAAATACATGCGAACGGGGTCGTCGGTGCGGTCGGCGGGTTCGGATTTTGTAGTGGTAACGGCGGTAGAGCGCGAGGCCTCGACCAGATCGCCGCCCTCAACAGTTTCCTCTTCCTCTTCTTCGGCCTTTTCAGCCGGCTTTTCGGGGTCTTCCGAGTCCTCTGCGTCACTCACCGAGATGCCCATTTCGGACAGCATAGCGATGATGTCCTCGATTTGATCGGAAGTGACTTCTTCGGGCGGAAGCACCGCATTAAGCTCTTCGGTGGTGACAAAGCCGCGCTTTTTCGCCAGCTTGATCATGCGCTTTACGGCGGCATCTGAGAGATCAAGCAACGGAGAATCGTTTGAAGCGCCTTCTGGTTCGCCGGATTCGTCTTTGTCGTTTTCTTTTTTCGCCATTTTAACTCCTGCAAAGATTTGCGCCAGCTCCGGAACAGTCTGCCGGAAGGGCGCCCTCTGCTGCCCTACACCGCAGTTGGCATCGGGCTTCGGGTGATTCGGTATTTTCGCGTAACGCTATCAATGCGGCTATGCACCTTAAGCGACGGTTAACCATTTTTGAATTGCGCCAAAAGAATGTGACGCTCTTGCGCCAAATTCCAATGCCGTTTAACAACAAATTTCTTCGCCGCAGCGAGGTTTTAAACTCTCAAAACGGCTGTACATTCGCGCTATTATAATTCGATGCTTTGCGCTGCCAGATAAACGCTTATGTGTCAACAGCTTAAGCATATTTAGGATGATTTGCACTTTAAACAAGAGGCGCAGGCGGCAGTTGTCCACAAATCAGTGATTCTTTTGAAGCCTTTAGAGTGAATAGGATTTTCATGCCGCCCCAGCTTCACCTCGCTTTGTATCAACCCGATATCCCGCAAAATTGCGGCACCATTTTGCGGATGTGTGCCTGCTTTGGTGTTTCGGCTTCAATCATTGAGCCGGCGGGATTTCCGGTTTCCGACCGCCATTTCCGCCGCTCTGGTATGGATTATCTCGATCATATTGAAATAACCCGTCATCTGAATTTTGCGGCGTTTCAGGCCTTTGCAAAATCAACGCAGAAGCCGAGACGCGTGGTGCTGTTGTCCACCAAGGCGGCAGTGCGCCACATTGATTTTACGTTCCGCTCCGACGACATCTTATTGCTGGGGCGCGAGTCTGCCGGGGTTCCGGAAGATGTGCACGCCAGCGCCGATGCGCGCGTGTTGATTCCAATGGTGCCGCAGATGCGCTCACTGAATATTGCAGTGTCTGCCGCCGTGGTGCTAGGAGAGGCGCTACGGCAGGCGGGGGAATTTTATGGATAGTTTGGAACACCGAAAATCAGCCGCTGAAAACTGGTTCCAGGCACTGCAACGGCGCATTATCGCCAGCTTTGAAGCGCTCGAGGCGGATTGCATGGGTCCTTTTAGTGAGTTCCCGTTAGGCGAAATCACCGCCCCGGGCATTTTCGAATTGACGCCGTGGAGCCGCACCAACCATGATGGTGCCAAGGGTGGCGGCGGCACCATGGCGATGCTGCACGGGCGTCTGTTTGAAAAAGCCGGAATTCACACGTCTTCGGTCTATGGCACATTTGCGCCGGAGTTTGCTGCCTCTATTCCAGGCGCAGATCAAGACCCGCGCTTTTGGGCTTCGGGCATCTCGCTCATTGCGCACCCGCGCAACCCGAATGTGCCTGCGGTGCACATGAACACCCGCTTTGTGGTGACGTCCAAGGCGTGGTTTGGCGGTGGCGCTGACCTTACGCCAGTGCTGGATGCGCGCCGCACGCAAACCGATGCAGATACGCTTGCCTTTCACGGCGCGATGGCAGCCGCCTGCGCCGGGCGCGACTATCCGCGCTACAAGCAGTGGTGTGATGATTATTTTCACTTGCATCATCGGAATGAGCCGCGCGGCGTTGGCGGCATTTTTTATGACTATCTCGAAGACGATTGGCAGAGCGACTTCGCCTTAACCCAAAAAGTAGGCGAGACGTTTCTGAGTATTTATCCGCAAATAGCCCGCGCTAATTTCCATACACCGTGGAGCGGGGCGCAGCGTGACGAGCAACTTATCCGGCGCGGGCGCTATGTGGAATTTAATCTGCTTTATGACCGCGGGACGATTTTCGGCCTCAAAACCGGCGGCAATGTTGACTCGATCCTCTCTTCCATGCCGCCGATGGTAAAATGGCCGTAAAGGGCGCATTGCAACTTCGGCGCGAGCTGATGGAGCGGCGCTTTGGAGCGCCACGTCCTATGCTTTATCTGGCAACACGCCAACGCGTGCCCGCACTCGAGTGGCATCTTGGCGCGGCCGTTTGCGTTTACCCGTTGAACAGTGACGAAGCCGCTGTGGCGCGGCACTTCATAAACCCGCATGTGTGTTATGTCGGGTCTTATAGCCAATGCGGCTCCGGTTTTTTGAAGTTTGAAACCGAAAACACCGACGAACAATTCCGCACCCAAGCCAGCTATGATTCCCTCGCCGCGCTGATCGAGACTGCGGGCGGCGTGGCAGAACTATTGTTTTGCACGCAAGGCGGCTGGCGTAAAAACCCTGTGGCGGCGCGGCAAGTGAGCCTGTCCGAATTTCGCCAGCCCGCGTTAAAACTGGTGCTTGGAGAATTGTTGCGCGTGGCGGGATAGGCAAATCCCTTCATCCGCCCTTCGTGCACCTTGTTCCGTTTGCCTGGAGAAGGTGCCAGAGGCCGGATGAGGGCAAAAGCAAACAGGTAGCACCTGCTTCAACCGCTCGCTTTCTGGTGAAACGGGGAGCGTTCGCCCCCCATCGCTCTTCGCATGAAGCGTAAAAAGACGTCAAAATTCAAGCTTGGCCACCTTTGGCCGACTTTGGCCGGTTTTTGGCCATGTTGCGCCATGGTTTGCTTAGTTTTGGCCTGTTTCTCGAAAAGCTTACCTATTGTAATATAATGATATTTTATGAGCGGGAACAGAACCATTGGCCGGATTTGTTAAAAAATATCGAAACTATATCGAATTTGCGGCATTCAGATACAGGGAAGCCTCTTCGCCCAGCTCATGTTCGCTGGTGTGAATCCGCTCCTGCAGCAAGTGGAGTTCGCTGCGTAGCGCTGTGATGCGCTCAAGGTCTGCGGGGTCGTCGCTGACCTCGTTCACCATGCGTTTCAACTCGTCCTGAGACTGACGCAGGTTGAGTTTGTCCCTGAAAAGCATCAAAAAGCGCTCGACGAATAGCCCTGACGGGCTGTGTTGCATCACGGCATAGCGGGTGTAAAGGGCGTGGCCCATTGGCTTTTGTGGGTCGCCCACGCCGTGGATGGCCGCAAAAGCGGAGAGCATTTCAGGCGCGATATGGGCATAAAGCGCGGCGGGGATAGCAGGGGCATTCTCATCGTAAACCCTTAATATCTCATGCAAAATTTCGTCATGAGAGTTTTTTTCTTGGCTTCCGCGCAGGTGCAGTCGCGCCAGTTCTGGCCGGTAATGCCGCCCTAAATCGGGATATTCCACGAGCAAGCCGAGCAGTGTTTCTTCTGTATCATCGGCACGCACGGACGCGGGAAGCGAGTTGATGACCGGCGGCGCGAATTTGCCGCGCGAGCCTTTTGGCCAAGGCTTGAACTCATTGTTTTGGCGGTAGTTCGGGTTGGGCTTGTAATCCGCCTGACGGAACATATCGCGCAATGCGCTGCCCGCCGAGGCCTGATAATGTTTTAAAAGCGTCGGGTCTTGGATAGTTCGCAGCAGATCAAACAGCTTCTTTTCCAATATGGCGCGCTGGTCCGGTCGCTCCATAATTACCCCCGCACTTTCGCGCTGTAATATTACGTCAAACAGGGGTTTCGATTCGCTAAGTGTTTGACGAAAAGCGTCAATTCCGCCCTGCTTGATCAGGTCATCCGGGTCTTGCCCGGCGGGTAAAAAGGCAAATGCGAAGCTTTTTCCGGTTTTGAGAACGGGCAAAATCCGGTCGATTGCGCGGAACGCGGCGGCGGTTCCGGCTTTATCACCATCGAAGCAAATGACCGGTTCGTCGGCAAAGCGCCAAAGCGTTGTCATTTGCTCTTCGGTAAAGGCAGTGCCTAGTGTCGCCACTACGGCCTTAAATCCGGCCTGAAATACCGCGATAGCGTCCATGTAGCCCTCTACTGCCACGATGGTTTCAGAGTCGTGCGCGGCGGGGCGGGCACGGTGCGCATTGAACACCATCTGCCCCTTATGAAATAACGAATTCTCCGACGAATTCAGATATTTAGGCTTGCCATCGGGTAAAAGGGTGCGTCCGCCAAAAGCCACAACACGGCCCTTGCCATCTTGAATCGGGATCATTAAACGACCGCGAAAACGGTCGTATGAGGCGCGGCCATCATCGGGCAATATGGTGAGCCCGGCATCAATAAGCTGGGCCTCGGTAAAGCCTTTCGCAATAAGATGCGTTTTCAGGCCCTCACGGCCATCGGGGGCGTAGCCAATACGAAATTCAGCTTGCGTGCTTGCCAACAGGCCGCGCTTGGCAAGGTAGGCGCGCGCCGCAGCTCCTTCGCCGGTTTGTAAGCGGCCTTCGAAATAGTTCGCCGCAGCATCTGTTGCGTCATAAAGGTCTTTGCGTTTTTCTGCGGCCTGAGCAGCCTCGGGCGAATCTTTCGGTAAATCTACACCGGCGAGACTCGCAAGACTTTCTACTGCCTCCGGAAAACTAAGTCCTTCAGTTTCTTGAAGAAATTTGAAAATATCCCCGTGTCGACCGGATGAGAAATCGTGGTAAAAACCTTTTTGGTCGTTGACAAAAAAGCTTGGACTTTTTTCGGCGTTAAACGGCGACAGGCCTGCCCATTCGCGACCTTGCTTTTTTAGTTTGACGCGCCGACCCACCACCTCGGAAACGGGTAGGCGAGCACGGATTTCGTCAAGAATTTGAGGTGTAAAGCGCATGACATTGATATAGCGTGAAAGGTTCCGGATTGCACGGGTTAGCCGACTGCCAAAACCTGTATCAGCTCGGCAATTGTCAACGCCGCAATGATTTCGGGCCGCTTATCCACAATTTCCGTACCACCAATAGGGCACTTAAGCCGTTCCAGTTGTGTTTGCGTGCCGCCGGTCTGTAAAAACCAACGCGTAAACAGGGCGCGTTTGGTTGCGGACCCGATCATTCCAACATAAGCAGCGTCGCTTTTCATGAGCGCCGCTGCCGTAACAGCATAGTCCAGCGAGTGACTGTGAGTAAGCACGATGAACGCTGCGGTTTGAGACGCACTGCTCACCAAATTTTGCGGATTCGAACTATGGATCTGAGAAATGTTTACGCTGACGCCGCTGAAAGCATCCGGGCGGTCGTCAATCAAACTCACAGCAAAAGGCAGCATCGCAAGTTGGTTACACAGAGCTTTGCCAGTGTGACCGGCCCCGAATATCGCGATTTTAGGCTGCAAATGTGCAGATTTTTCTGCTGTTTCCAGCAACTCACGTGAAATTTCGGATGTAACTTGGACGAAGTTAAGACAGACGTTTCCGCCGCAACATTGCCCCAAGTGGGGGCCCAGCGCCATTGCAAGTTGTCGAAATGCTTCACCGTTTGCGAGCATGTTACGCGCGGTTTCGATGGCGTGGAATTCAAGTTGGCCACCACCGATGGTTCCAGTGATCGCGTCAGGCTTGACCAGCAGATAAGCGTCGCTATTGCGGGGTGTTGAACCCTCGGTCTTGGAAATTTGCACGAGAATGATCCGATGCGTGCCTCGTAAAAATTCCGTAAGACGTTGAAGATTCGAGTTTATTTGCATTTTAGCAATTGAATTGCGTTAAATACCGCCTCCGGGGTTGCCGGCGGATCCAGCCGCGGAGCGTGTTTATAGTTGGCGACACTGGCGACAGCATCGCAAAGCGCCTGCCATACACTTAGTGCCAGCATCAAAGGTGGCTCTCCAACCGCCTTGGATTTGTTGATGGTATTTTCTTTATTTTCCGACCAATTGGCCAATCTGACATTGAAAATGCGCGGGCGATCCGATGCAACAGGTATTTTATAGGTGGAGGGTGCGTGCGTTTTAAGTCGGCCTTTTTCGTCCCACCAAAGCTCTTCAGTGGTTAGCCAGCCCATGCCTTGAATAAAGCCGCCCTCCACTTGTCCGATGTCGATTGCAGGGTTGATGGAGCGGCCAACATCATGAAGGATATCAACACGTTCTGTTTTATATTCGCCAGTTAAAGTGTCGATGATGACTTCGGCAACTGCCGCCCCGTATGAAAAATAATAGAACGGGTGCCCCTTGCCTGCCGCCCTGTCCCAGTGGATTGTTGGAGTTTTATAAAACCCTGTCGCGGAAAGCTGCACCCGAGCCATGTAGGCAGCCTTTACCAGCGCCCCGAAGCTGATCATTTCACGGCCAATATGTACTTGGCCAGACTTAAAGCTTATTAGCTCAGGCTCAGTTTGCCATGTCTCGGCGGCAAATTCGAGGAGGCGCTGTTTGATGGCGGTCGCTGCACTCTGTGCGGCCATTCCGTTTAAATCCGTACCTGATGACGCTGCTGTGGCCGAAGTGTTAGGAACCTTTGAGGTGTTCGTCGCAGTTATCTTAATGACATCTACGCTCACGCCAAAGGTGTCTGCGACCACCTGCGCTACTTTTTGAAACAGACCTTGCCCCATTTCGGTGCCACCATGATTGAGGCTGATGGAGCCATCAGTGTAGACGTGAACGAGGGCCCCTGCCTGATTGTACCAGGTAGCAGTGAATGAAATACCGAATTTGACCGGGGTGAGTGCAATTCCACGTTTTAGAATCGGGCTTGTGGCATTAAATTTCAGGATGTCAGCGCGCCGATCAGCATAGTGTGAGGTGTTTTCAAGTTCGGCGACAATCTCGTGAATGATATTGTCGGAAATGGTTTGGTGATAAGGTGTGATATTCCGATCATTGATGCCGTAAAAATTCAGTTTGCGGATTTGAAGCGGATCTTTTCCGACCGCGTAGGCGACTTCTTCAATAATTCGTTCTGCCGCCACTGTTCCTTGTGGTCCACCAAAGCCGCGAAAAGCGGTGTTGGAAACGGTGTGTGTACGCAGTGGTTCGGATTTGGCCCGGACAGAGGGATAGAAATAGGCGTTGTCGCAATGGAACAACGCGCGATCAGTCACCGGCCCGGAAAGGTCAGCGGAGAAACCACACCGCGCTGCGAATACGGCGTCCAAGCCTAAAATCAGTCCATCTTGATCAAAACCAACGTCGAAATCGACCACAAAATCATGCCGCTTACCGGTCATAATCATATCGTCATCGCGATCTGGCCGGCACTTAGCAGCTTGTCCGTATTTTTTGGCCGCGAGCGCCGCGACTGCGGCAAACAAATTACTCTGGGTTTCCTTACCGCCGAAACCACCGCCCATACGCCTCACTTCGACGGTCACGGCGTGATTTGGAACTTGCAATATGTGTGCAACCATGTGCTGCACTTCGCTTGGGTGTTGTGTGGACGAATAGACTGTAACGTCGCCATCTTCTCCCGGGACAGCGAGGGCAATGTGGCCTTCTAAGTAAAAATGATCTTGTCCGCCAATTTTAATAGAGCCCTTGAGCCTCAAAGGCGCTGCTTTTAGCGCTAGATCGACTTGTCCGCGTTCTAGTTGCATTGGAGTTACCACCGTATCACCACCCGCCATACGGGCGCTGGCGACATCAAGGTGAAAGGGCCGGTCTTCATATGAGATTTTGGCGAACTTGCAGGCGTTGCGTGCTGCCGCCCGGGTCTTAGCCACCACGGCAAAAATCGGTTGGCCGTGAAAAAGCACCTCAGTCGTGGCAAAGAGCGGCTCGTCATGTGCGCCAACCGGGCTTATGTCATTCTCGCCAGGAATATCGGCGGCAGTTAATACACCTACCACATCTGGAGCGCCTCGAACCCCATCCAAATCTATAGCGATGATGGCGGCATGTGCGCGCTCGGACAGTCCTAAATAAACGTGCAATGTGCCGACTGGCTCGGTCATGTCGTCAATGTAAATAGCTTCGCCGGAAACGTGCTTATGGGCAGAATCGTGCTGCGAAGACCCGCCGACAGTCTCAACCATGGCGACCTCCAATCGCTGTTACGCGGGCGGGGATTATCGGGGTTAGGGTTTCCACCGCAAATCGACGCACGAGGTTTGCCGCCACGGCGCTGCGATAGTTTTTTGTAGCGCGAAAATCGGTAAGAGGTGCAAGGTCTAAGACCAACGCATTTGCCGCGTTGTTTGCTATTTCCTGCGACCAAACATTGCCGATAAGTTCCGCCTCGGCAGCGTATGAGCGTTTTGGTATCGCAGCCATTCCGCCAAACGCGATACGAGCGGAAACAATCATATTTTTAGAAATTTGTAACCAAAAAGCGCCGCAAACGGTCGAAATATCTTCATCAAAGCGCTTAGATATTTTCGAAACATGTAAAACTTCGTTTTCTGCAAGTTTTGGAACTGCGATGCTTTCAATAAATTCAGACGTTCTCCTATCCTGAATTTTGTAATCAACGAAAAATTTTTCGAGGGGCAAGATCCTGCTGGTTCCGCTGGCCCGCAAAGT
>JAYTYD010000308.1:0-1754 GCA_043742625.1 Methylovirgula sp.
CCCGCGTCAAACAAATAGGGTGAGAGCGCCTTGTGCTGGCTTTCGGTTGGCTCGCTGTTCACCTTCTCATAGGAAAACAGCCTCTTGGTTTCGGGTTCATCGTCGCGTTTGGTTAGCCCGAGAATGACCACATGCACATGCGCCATGCCGCGCGCGTCGGAGCCCCAAGCAAAAGTGCGATGGGCAAAGGCAATTTCCAGCGCGTATCGGTCAAACAGCAGCGGCCAAAGCTGCGCCACCTGCTCGCCTTGGGTGATTGAATTGGTGGCGACAAAGCCGATGCGCATAGAGGTGCGCTCCCGCGCGGGCCTGACTGGATAATCACCCCGCGTATCCACGGTTTTTGTTTGGACGTGGATGGCCGGATCAAGTCCGGCCATGACGGCTGAGCGTGAGGGCGCAGCCACGTTTACATAAGCCCCGGCTTTCAAAAACCAAGCGCAAACATAGTCCAGCGTTCCGCCAGTTTTGCCTAGCTTGGCAATGCCCCGCACCTGCTGGCGCTGGTTTTCTGTCTGCATTTTAGCGCCAATAAACGGCGGGTTGCCCAGAATAAAGCTGCAGTTTTCGGGCCTTAGCACCTGCGTCCAGTCTTTTTCCAGCGCGTCGGCATGGTGAATATGCGGGCTGGCCTTCAGCGGAATACGGGCAAAAGCCTCGCCAAATTCAAGACTGAGGCGATTGTTCATAATATGATCCATCATCCACAGCGCCACTTCGGCGATGCGGGCCGGAAATTCGCCAATCTCGATGCCGTAAAACTGGTTGACGTCAATTTGCGACAGCGCGGAAACGTCTAACACGCGCTGACCGGTGGGGTGCAGGAAACGCAAGATCTCTAGCTCCAGGCTGCGCAATTCGCGATAGGCGATAATGAGAAAATTGCCGCAGCCGCACGCCGGATCAAAAAACGTCAAGCCGGCAAGCTTGTCTTGCAGCGCCTTCAGCGCATTTGCCTGCTGCGCACCTTTGCGCGCTTTGGCTGCGGCAAATTCGCTGCGCAAATCATCCAAGAACAGCGGCTGAATCACTTTAAGAATGTTTTTTTCGGTGGTGTAATGCGCCCCCGATGCGCGGCGCTCTTTAGCGTTCATCACGCTTTGAAATAATGACCCGAAGATTGCCGGCGAAATCGCATCCCACGAAAATTCGCACGCCTCGATCAGCAGCGCCCGCATCGCCGCGTCAAAGGCCGGTATCGGCAGGCGCTCTTTGAACAAATCACCATTGATATAGGGAAATCTGTCAAGGTCTTCGTCAAGAGCCTTTTGGCGCTTCGGCTCAAAGGTGTTGAGCACTTCAAACAGCTGAATCAGCCATTGCCCGGTGTCCGACCCATCAATGTTTGTGCGCTGGTTTATCAAATCCAGAAACAAGTTCCGTTCTGGAAATATGCCGGTGTCGTCGGCAAACAAACAGAAAACCAAGCGCACAAGAAAGCGCTCCAGATCGTCACCCTCATAGTCGGACGCCTTCAACGCATCATGCAGCTTGCCCATGAGGGCGGAGGCTTCGACGTTGACCGGGTCTTGGTCTTTGAAGGTGCGCCGTTGCACACCAAGGATAAAGCCAAAGGCCTCAATATGCTCGCAAAGTTCCGAGAGCGGAAAACGGGTTTCGGTGTTTTCTTCAAGATCGAACAGTTCGAAATTTTGAAAATCGCAGGTGAGGATATAGCGCGGGTGTTCCGCATCTTTCAGGCCGGGAAAATAGTCAAAGGCCTGGGTTTTGGCCTTGGCCAGGTCGCGCCCGGC
>JAYTYD010000309.1:0-3442 GCA_043742625.1 Methylovirgula sp.
GTAGCTCTCAGACTGTTGTTCAAACAGATCCATGCACGGCACCGAAACAATACGCGTGCCGACGCCCTTGGCCTCCAAAGCGGCGCGCGCAGCCAGCGCTATGCCAATTTCAGAGCCGGTGGCAAACAGAGACACTTGCGCTTTGCCGGTGGCGGGGCGCAGCTCATAGGCACCCTTGGCCACAAGATTTTCCTCGCTGTAGCTGGTGCGCGCCTGCGGCAGGTTTTGCCGCGACAGCGCTAGGATGCTCGGGGTTTTTTTATGGCGCAAGGCCACTTCCCACGACTCCAGCGTTTCTGTTTGATCAGCCGGGCGGAATACCAGCAGGTTTGGAATGGCGCGCAACGAGGCTAGGTGCTCCACCGGTTGGTGAGTGGGGCCGTCCTCACCCAAGCCAATTGAATCATGGGTCATGGCGTGAATAACGTGGGCACCCATCAGCGCGCTCAGCCGGATGGCCGGGCGGGCGTAATCGGTAAACACCAGGAAGGTTGCGCCGGAGGCGACAATGCCGCCGTGCAGCGACAAGCCATTGCAGGCCGCCGCCATGCCAAATTCGCGCACGCCCCAGTGGACATAGCGGCCATTGAAATTGCCGGTGTTGATTTCTTTGGTCGCCTCGACCTTTGTATTGTTGGACCCTGTGAGGTCTGCCGAACCGGTGACGAGTTCCGGAACCAGCGGAGCCAGCAGTTTCAACGCGGCCTCGCCAGCTTTGCGGGTGGCCATTTCGGTCGGGTCGGAGGCAAGCTTTTTCTTGGCTTCCGCCACAACTGCCGCAAGGTTGGCAGGAAGCACACCGGCGATGCGGCGGGAGAACTCCTCCTTGAGGGGAGATTCGTTCAAGCTCTGTTTCCAGGCTTTATGCGCACGCTTGCCCTTGTTTCCTGCGGTGCGCCACTTGGCCAGAATATCACCCGGAATTTCGAAAGCCGGATGAGTCCAGCCCAGCTTGGCGCGGGTTCCCGCCACTTCCGCATCGGTGATTTCGCCATGGGCTTTGGCGGTGCCGGCATTGGTTGGCTCGCCAAATCCGATTACGGTTTTGGCCGAGATCATTGTTGGCTTATCAGACTTTTGGGCGCGCTTGATGGCCTTCAAAATGGCCTTCGGGTCATGGCCGTCAATGGCGAGTGCGTTCCAGCCGCAGGCCTTAAAACGCGCAACCTGATCGACTGAATCCGCCACGGACAGCGGCCCGTCAATGGTGATGCTGTTATGATCGTAAATGACAATCATTTTGTTAAGCCCGAGATGCCCGGCAATGGCAATCGCCTCTTGGCTGACGCCTTCCATCAAATCCCCGTCACCGCACAGCACATAAGTGTAATGGTTGCAGAGCTCTCCGAATTGTGCGTTCATTATCCGCTCGCCCAGCGCCATACCCACAGCCGTGGCAAGGCCCTGACCCAGCGGGCCGGTGGTGGTTTCAACGCCCTGGGTGTGGTGATATTCCGGATGGCCTGGCGTGAGCGAGTTGAGCTGGCGGAAGTTCTTGATTTCCTCCAGCGTCATGCCTTTGGTGCCGGTGAGATAAAAAATCGAATAGAGCAGCATCGAGCCATGGCCGCCCGATAGCACGAAACGATCGCGGTTAAACCAATGCGGGTGGGCCGGGTCGAAGTTTAACACGTCGCGATAGAGCACTGTGGCAATGTCCGCCGCGCCCAATGGCAAACCGGCATGTCCGGACTTAGCCTTTGCTACTGCATCCATAGAAAGCGCGCGGATGGCGTTGGCCATATCGTCGTGAGAAACCCGAACCGCCATAAGCGTTTTATCCTTGCGTGAGACCCGCACCTGCAATCCTAAAGATGCGCAGGCAAAAACATGCACGGGTGATAGCATTTGGGCATGATGTGTCAATGAATTTAGGGTGCTAAACCATGGGAACAGGTTGGCGCGCGCCCGGGATCCGCTGTGGTAGAGCGATTTTTTGATCAGATTTGCAATTCGTTAGGCCCGGATTTGCAAGTATGACGTTAGCGAGGCATAATGGTGCCTGTTATTTTTGCTCGGAGTGCCGCGCCCATGTCTCCTTTGCCGCACCGCATCGATGTGTCGCTCAAACGCATATTGAAAGCGCTCGACCATCTGGACGCCGCAGTTGAGCGGCGCATCATTCAAGAACAGCATTCGGGGGACCAAACCCAAGAATTTGCGGTGATGCAAGACGATCGCGCCCGCCTCGCGGTGGAGCTGGATGGCACCTTGGCAAAATCCAACCGCTTGGAAACCGCCGCCAAAGAGGCCGGAAAGCGGCTTGAGCGCGCCAGCGCCACCATCAAAGCGCTGCTCAGCACCCGCGAAGCCAACTAAGGACACTTCCGATATGGCCCATGTCAATGTAAACATCGGCGGGCGGCCCTATCGCCTCGCCTGCGAAGAGGGCGAGGAGCGCCATCTGGAACACCTGGCCGGCATTGTCGAGAGCAAGATCGAAGCCTATCGCGGCTCTTTTGGCGAAATCGGTGATCAGCGCATCGCGGTTATGGCGGCGATTTCGCTGGCCGATGAGCTGGTGGAGTCGCAACGCAAAATCGAGGTTTTGCAAGCCGAGGCAAGCTCCCAACAGAATAATGAACAGCTGTTCCAGAGCCACCAGGAAGACTGGGTGAACTCAGTGGCTGACACGCTGACGGATGTGGCGCAGCGTATCGAGACCGCCGCAGCTGGACTTAACGGCGCGGGCTTAAACGGAGCGGGCTGGAATGGCGCGGGCAAGCTTTGAACAAAAGCCTCTAGCAATCGCTGGCCAAAGCGCCTATCTTGTAGGCGCGGTGCTGCGGGGTGCGTGTTGGATAGTATACCCGGGGCCTTATCGACACCAAGGGAGCTGTCCCTGTCCAGGCTCGTGGGCTTGAGCATATGGCGCCCACCTAACTAGTTAGGTTCCCGGTTTCGATGTCCCACGGCTTTTGTGGCTCCGTATTTATTTGAACGGATAGATGATGAGCGCCGCAGCAAAGGCTGAAATTCGCGCGGCGGCTTTGGCAAAACGCGACGCCTTGAGCGAAGCGGAGCGTGCCGCATTCAGCGCTAAAATCTGCATCCGTGTTCTTGATCTCGCTGCTTCGCTCCCAGCCGGCCCGATATCGGTATTTTGGCCGATCCGCTCGGAGATTGACACAAGGCCGTTGCTGGCTGGCCTTGCGCAGCAAGGATTTCCTATTGCCCTGCCCCGTGTGGAAGGCTCAAGTCTGGAATTCAGGCTGTGGCAACATGGTGTCGATTTGCAGGTTAGTAAATTCGGCCTGCACCAACCTTCCATCGCAGCGCCGCTCACCCGCCCGCTCACCATGCTGATTCCGCTGGCGGCGTTTGATGCGGATTTACACCGTATCGGCTATGGCAAAGGCTTTTATGACCGCGCCATCGCGGCGCTGAACCCCAAACTCAAGATCGGCCTGGCGTTCAGCTGCCAACAGGTGCGCCAAGTGCC
>JAYTYD010000310.1:0-4878 GCA_043742625.1 Methylovirgula sp.
CCCGCCAAAGTGCCTTGCTTAATGTTTGCGGATATTCCGGGCAGCGCGGCTATATCCTGCTCACGCACGCCGCGCACCAATACGCCGGATGAACTCGACGGCGAGCTGGCAAAGGCTTGCCCCTCCACCATCGGCACAACCAATTTTACGCCGGGCACACCGCGAACGCGATCGCTCACCACGGCGAAATCCGTGAGAGGCGAGTCAACCGGGGTAAGGTAAATATGCCCGTTGATACCGGTGATGGTGTCAAAAAGTTCTTTGCGAAACCCGTTAAAAGCAGCCATCGCTACGATAAGCACAAAAACACCCAGGAAGACCGCAATGAAGGATAGAAACGCGGTGAGCGACACAAAGCCCCGGTTGCCGCGCAAATAGCGAAACGCTACCATTCGCTCAAACGCACAAAAAGGCTTAGCTCTGCCTATCTCAATAGACGCTGAGCCGGGTGTTACGGGACTTTCCTGCGCTTGAATGTCGCTCATTCTGCGGCCTGGTGTCCCGCCGCATATTTGGTGATGACGTCGGAAATCGAGAGATTTTCGCGCGCGCCGCTTTTGCGAATTTTAACTTCAACCTTGCCTTCTGCCAAGCCTTTTGGCCCCACGATGATCTGCGTTGGAATGCCGATCAAATCCATGGTGGCAAACTTTGCGCCCGGCCGTTCATCACGATCATCATACAAAACTTCAATGCCAGCCTTGGCAAATGCCGCCTCAAGCTGTTTACATGCCGCGTCGGTGCCCACATCACCCACCTTGAGGTTTGCAATGCCAATACGGAAAGGCGCAACTGAGTCCGGCCAGATGATGCCGTTTTCGTCGTGGCTCGCCTCGATAATCGCCGCTACAAGTCGCGATGGCCCAATGCCGTAAGACCCCATGTGCACAGGAACCTGGGTGCCGTCCGGACCGCTGACCACAGCCTTCATAGGTGCGGAATACTTGGTGCCGAAATAGAAAATGTGACCGACTTCGATACCGCGCGCCGAGACGCGATCAGCTTCCGGAATGGCATTATAGGCTGTCTCATCATGCATTTCGGAGGTGGCAGCATAGCGCGACGTCCATTTGTCGACTACGGCCTGGCACGCTTCAGCACTGTCAAAATCTATATCAATGGCCGGTGTTTCAAACTCCAGGAAATCCCTATGACAAAAGACTTCGCTCTCCCCGGTTGAGGCGAGCACTATGAACTCGTGGCTTAAATCACCACCAATGGGGCCGGTGTCAGCGCGCATAGGGATCGCCTGCAGCCCTAAACGCTGAAATGTGCGCAAATAGGCAACAACCATACGATTATAGGAGTGTTTTGCACCCTCTTGGGTGAGATCGAAGGAATAGGCGTCTTTCATCAGGAATTCGCGGCCGCGCATGACACCAAAACGGGGGCGCACCTCATCCCGGAATTTCCACTGAATATGGTAAAGATTGAGCGGCAAGTCCTTATAGCTATGAACATGGCTGCGGAAAATATCGGTGACCATTTCTTCGTTGGTTGGCCCAAACAACATATCACGCTCGCCGCGATCTTTGATGCGCAGCATTTCCTTGCCGTAATCATCGTAGCGGCCGGACTCGCGCCAAAGTTCGGCGGACTGAATTGTCGGCATGAGAATTTCAATTGCTCCAGAGCGGTTTTGCTCCTCACGGATAATGTCGTTTATTTTGCCCAAAACCTTGAGACCGAGCGGCAGCCAAGCATAAATTCCTGCAGATTCTTGTTTAATCATGCCGGCGCGCAGCATTAAGCGGTGAGAAACAATTTCAGCCTCTTTAGGATTATCACGCAGAATCGGCAAAAAATAACGGGAAAGACGCATGGGCCACCAAGTGTAAATACTCACGATACATCCGCAACCGCCTACGAATCGTGCAAATCGAAGCCGTAGTGTAACGGCTCTCGTCAGTCTTTTGGCAAAAAACTCGGCTCGCGTCTTGTGAATTTCAACCGGAGCCGCAAAAATACTAAATAACGCCGCACTTTAAACTTACGCAAAGTCGCAAATGCCGCTTTTACAGTCATGTTGCAACGCAATGAAGCAATTTGCCAAATATTATGTCATTTCAGCGACGAAACGCGTGACAAGTTTAAAAAGCTGCGCTAGCCTTTACTTGCATAAAATGTGGCTGTTCTAGTTTGCGTTAGATGGCTTTATGCAGTCCAAGTCACGGGAGGACATTTGTTTGGTGGCTCGTTCGCAGTTTCTGCGGCGGCGTTTTGCTCGACCAGAACGATATGCGGCACACCATCTCAAATGCGGGCAAGGAAGGCGATATCTAAAAGGGCGCAATCCATCCGGGGTTGTGCCCTTTTTTAATTGTCAAAGGGGGAGAATATCTCCGCGCGCCCAGTTCGCTTTTGTCTGCGCATAAAAATCCTCGAACACACCCGCAGCAATGGCAGCGCGCATTCCGGCCATTAACTCTTGATAATAAGCCAGGTTGATCGAGGTTAGCAGCACCATGCCCAAGATTTCCTCGGCCTTAACCAGATGATGCAGGTAGGCGCGCGAATAAATGCGCGCCGTTTCCCAAGATGAACCCGCATCCAGCGGGCGCGGATCCTCTACATGGCGGGCATTGCGCAGATTCACCTTGCCAAAGCGGGTATAGGCTAGACCGTGACGCCCCGCCCGCGTTGGCATCACGCAATCAAACATATCCACACCACGCCTGACGCTTTCGAGCAAATCATCCGGCGTTCCGACTCCCATAAGATAGCGCGGTTTGGTCTGCGGAAGATAGGGCATCACCGTTTCGATCATGGCCAGCATAATTTCTTGTGGCTCGCCTACCGCGAGTCCGCCGATGGAATGGCCATGAAAGCCCATATCCGCCAATGCCTTGGCGCTTTCAATACGTAATTTTGGTACAGCTCCGCCTTGATTGATGCCGAAAATGGCGTGGCCGATTTGCGTACCGAAGGCGTTTTTGGAACGCTCGGCCCAGCGCAAGGAAAGCAACATCGCGCGTTCTGCCTCTAGGTCCGAGCATGGCAGCTTTACACATTCGTCGAACTGCATTTGAATGTCGGAGCCTAGAAGACGCTGGATTTCCATCGAGCGTTCCGGCGTCAACTCATGTTTTGAGCCATCAATATGGCTCTGAAAGGTGACGCCATTTTCGTTAAGCCTGCGCAGCTTGGCGAGAGACATAACCTGAAAGCCGCCTGAATCTGTCAAAATAGGATGGGGCCAGTTCATCAATTTGTGCAGGCCGCCTAATTTGGCCACCCGCTCGGCACCGGGGCGCAACATTAAGTGATAGGTATTGCCGAGCACAACATCAGCGCCAAGCGCCCTCACTTCTTGAGGCTGCATGGCTTTGACCGTTGCAGCAGTGCCCACAGGCATAAATGCGGGTGTGCGGATTTTGCCGCGAGGGAGCGAAATTTCGCCCGTGCGAGTTGCGCCATCGATGGCGTGAACTTTGAAAGAAAAATCGGAACTGTTGATCTGGTTCATGGTCAAGCTTTATACAAAAGGCAGGCGTCGCCGTAGGAATAAAACCTATAATCGCTGGCAACGGCATGGGCATAGGCAGCCTTAATCCGATCCAAACCGGCAAAGGCGCTTACTAACATGAAAAGTGTTGAACGCGGCAGGTGAAAATTGGTCAGCAGTACATCGACTGCCCGGAAAGTGTAACCCGGTGTGATGAAAATTGCTGTTTCTCCGGCAAAGGCCTGCACTTGCTGATCTGGAGTGGATGCGCTCTCCAATATACGCATCGAAGTGGTGCCGACAGCCACAATCCGGCCGCCCCCGGCGCGGGCCGCATTGAGCGCCGCCGCCGTTTGAGCCGAGACAATTCCATACTCCGAATGCATTTTATGATTGGAAGTATCGTCAACTTTGACCGGCAAAAATGTCCCTGCCCCGACATGCAAAGTTACGCGATGTATCGCTACGCCTTTGGCCATAATGCGTTCCACCAACTCGGGCGTAAAGTGCAATCCAGCGGTTGGCGCGGCAACAGCACCGGGATTTTGCGCAAATAGCGTTTGATAATCGCGACTGTCCGTTTCATGCGGTGCACGTTTTGAAGCGATGTAGGGTGGTAAAGGCATGTGCCCCAACCGCTCGATTGCTTCGTCCAACACGGGGCCGGAGAAGCAAAAATGAAACAGCACTTCGCCCTCAAAATTCTCAATCACATCGGCATACAAATCATCACTGTAGCAAACGGAAGCCTCTACGCCAAAGTGAACCCGCTCGCCTATTTTTAGTTTTTTGGCCGGCTTAACAAAAGCCCGCCAGGTTTCGGCGCTCGCCCGCTTATGGAGGGTGATTTCGATGTGCGCAATTGCGTCGCCCCGGCGCCGGAAGCCGTCAAGTCGCGCCGGAATAACACGCGTGTCATTGACCACAAGTACATCCCCGGAACGCAGAAAATCTGGCAAGTCGCGGATAAATTTATCCTGCCTGTCTTGCTTTCCCGGCAAATTCTCATCAACCACAAGCATCCGTGCACTGTCGCGCGGAACGGCAGGCGTTAACGCAATCCGGCTTTCGGGGAGTTCAAAATCGAACATATCAACGCGCATTTAGAACTTGTTCTCCAGCAAAATAAGCACAAACAAAAGCCCTCATCCTGAAGAGCTTATAAAATAAGCATCTTGAAAGACGAGGGCTGAATATCAACCGCCGATGAAGGCGTATTAGCTCAAGCGGGCAGTGATGATGCTGTCCGGGTCGCGTACTGGTTCGCCCTTCTTGATTTTATCAACATTTTCCATGCCAGACGTAACTTCGCCCCACACGGTATATTGACGATCAAGAAAGCTTGAGTCGGCCAAGCAGATGAAAAACTGGGAGTTGGCAGAATTTGGGTTTGCGGCGCGCGCCATAGAAACAGTGCCGCGGGCATGATTCTG
>JAYTYD010000311.1:0-2338 GCA_043742625.1 Methylovirgula sp.
GGCGCGCAATCGGTGATTGACGGCTCGTTAAGCGTTGGCGAATTAATCGCTTTCAACATGATTGCCGGTCAGGTTGTTCAGCCGATTTTGCGATTGTCGCAGCTGTGGCAGGATTTCCAACAGGTACAGGTATCGGTGGAGCGCTTGGGCGATATTCTCAACGCGGCCCAAGAGCCAACGCCAGCCCAACCGCTCACATTACCTCCGCCGCGCGGCGCTATCGAACTGCGGCGCGTGACCTTTCGATACAATCAGGAAAGAGCCGATGTGTTGCGCAATTTCTCGTTCAACATCAAGGCGGGCGATGTCATCGGCGTTGTCGGCGCGTCCGGCTCCGGTAAATCCACACTCACCAAGCTCATTCAGCGCCTGTATTCGCCGCAACAGGGCCAAATATTTCTGGATGGCGTCGATATCGCCCAGCTGGACCCCGGCTGGCTGCGCCGCCAGATTGGTGTCGTGCTCCAAGAAAATATCCTATTTAACCGCTCTTTGCATGACAATATCGCGCTTGCCGATCCCGCGATGGCGCGGGCAAACGTTATGCAGGCGGCCAAATTGTCAGGCGCTGATGAATTCATCTCCCAACTGCCGCAAGGTTATGACACAGTCATCGAGGAACGTGGTGCAAATCTATCCGGCGGACAACGCCAGCGCGTTGCCATTGCGCGCGCGCTTGTTACCAACCCGCGCATTCTCATTCTGGACGAGGCGACTTCAGCGCTGGATTATGAGAGCGAGCGCATTGTTCAAAATAACATGCGTTCCATTGTGAAAGGCCGCACGGTTATCATAATAGCGCATCGTCTTGCAGCGGTGCGTCCCTGCCACATCATCGTTGGCATGCATAAGGGCGAAATTGTCGAAGCGGGCACCCACCTCGAACTTTTGAATAAAAAGGGCGGGCTTTACGCCCATCTATGGGCGCTGCAATCCGATCAGGCGAGGGCGTGAGCGTGACCACACCGGCCCCCAAGCAGCACCAGCAACCACCTAAGTTCACCGGTCGTGACCTTGAATTTCTGCCCGCAGCGTTGGAAATTCTCGAAACCCCGCCAGCCCCTATCCGCGTTGCCCTTATGCTGACGCTTTGCATTTTTACCGCAGCAGCGCTCGTCTGGTCATATTTCGGCCGCTTGGACATTCATGCCGTCGCTCCGGGCAAGATCGAGATTTCCGGCCGTGCCAAAATCATCCAACCGCTGGAGCCGGGGAAAATTGCTAAAATCCATGCTGAAAATGGCATGAATGTCAAAACAGGAGATTTGCTGATTGAGCTTGATGACACCGAGCTGAAGGCAGATGCACAAGCCACAACGGACGCACTCGACTCGGCCCGCGCCGAATTTATTCGCCGCCGCTTCGCCGCCACCACAGTCAAAACAGCGCAAGCGGCGGAGCAGGCTTCTAATACTCCACTGAAATTCGACCTTGATGAAGCCGCTTTGTGGGATGAAACAGTTCCCAAGCCGTTTCAATCCCGCGAGACAATGGTGCTCCATGCAGACCTGCGCCAGCTCGCTGATGTACTCCAAAACATCGATAAACAAATGGCATCAAAAGCTGCAAACATCGAGAGGGTTAAGGCTTCGCTGGAGTTCGAAACCAAATTGATGGAAACCCTGCAGGCCCGCGTCCAAACCCGCGAAGACGCCATGAAAATGAATGTTGGCGTTAAAACCAACCTTTATGACGCAAAGGAATCACTCGAAAAAGCCCAGTCCTCCTTGGCCTCGGATCAAGGCCAAATCAAACAATTTGAAGCCGAGTTGGCCGAGTTGGACAGTCAAAAGCAAAAAACCATGTCCACATTTATAGCGGACAATGAGAGCAAATTGGCAGAGGCCGCCCGCAAAGCCGACGGTGCTGTACAGGCTTTCAACAAAGCCCGCGCCCGCCTGTCGCATATGAAGCTTTTTGCGCCGATTGACGGAATTTTACAGCAGGTTGCCATCACCACTGTGGGTCAGGTTGTCAACACGGGCCAACAATTGATGTTGGTAGCGCCCAATGATGGCCCCTTGCAAGTGGAAATTTTGGTCTCAAATCTCGACATCGGCTTTATCAAACCGGGCCAAGAGGTTGCCATCAAGGTTGATGCTTTCCCGTTCACGCGGTTTGGCGTGTTGCACGCCAAAGTGATGAAAATAGCGCCCGATGCCATGGACGAAACTGATGCCAAACGCACGCTGGCCAATGCCACCGCCATCGGCGCCAACGCACCGCCCCCCGCCGCGCAAGGCCAGTTGCAGAGTTTTGTTTTTCCGGTCTTGCTGTCGCTCGAAGAGCGCAGCATCAAGATCGAAAACAGCCAATTCCCGCTGACGCAAGGCATGAC
>JAYTYD010000312.1:0-1055 GCA_043742625.1 Methylovirgula sp.
CTGAACACCAGTACGGCACAGGTGGTGGGGATTTTTTTAGCGGCATGAAATGCACCCTATCCTTCACCAGCTTGGCACAGAACGTCTTAGTTATTCGGATAATCCAGTGTGGGCTATGCTTTTTGCGACATTTTAAAATCGCCCTAGCCATGCAGAAATTGTGGCCTTACGGCAATTCGCGAAGCGAGGCTGGGCTACATGATGCAGTTCCTTGATGTACACAAATAATTGAATCATGTCCCGTCGCGTGGAGAAACATATGGATAGGAGAAATTTTCCGGATTGGAACTGCCGCTATCGCCGGGGCGGCAGTGCCGGCATCATCTTTGCGCCTGGTTGAAGGCACCAAATTATTCAACCCACGCGAAAAACTGGGCGACGCATTGCGCAATCACGAATTCATTTTGGTTGGATTTGAAAATCTTAATGCCGGCGATGTCTGGAACTGCCATGTTTATCTAATGGGTTAAGGCGAGTTGGCGGAGGCGCGTGGGTCGCACCGAAAATGCGGTACAAATGGAATTTTTGTGTGCACGCGCAGTATCGCTTCTAACTCAATGCGGCTTGCGTCGATCCTGCGCTAAAGAATGCTGATCGCGCCTATCTCGTGAGACTGCGCGCTCTGATGACCGCCTTTCCTGTCGGCTATCGAGTAATGGTAATGGCATGCGACCGCACTCATGACGAAGCAGATGTGCCGCAACTTGACCGCTCGGCGTTTTATCTTCCCAATGTTTACGCCCATGATATTGCGGCCGGAAATGGCTCCCGCATTGTCTGGGTGGCGTCGATTCATCCCTATCGCGTCGATGCGGCGGATGCTGTCTCCGAAGTCGTGAAGCGTGGGGCTTTAGCATTAAAATAGTTACTGTCGGCAATGCGCGTCGATCGCGCATCTCCGCTGTGTAACCGCTTTTACGATGCAGTGGCGAAGCATGACCTGCCGCTGTATACGCATGGCGGTGAAGAAAAAGCGGTGGAGGGCGCAGCAGCCGGCGCTAGGCAACGTATTGAAATTGCGGCGTTCATTAAAGCGCGGTGTGCAGGTAGTACGC
>JAYTYD010000313.1:0-2477 GCA_043742625.1 Methylovirgula sp.
GCGCCCGAACAGCCGCTTAAAGCGCAAACCCCCGTGAACACCATGTTACAGACCGACAATTTCTGGCGTGACAAAAACATAAAAATGCCCGCCGGAAAATCGTCGATACATTTGCGATTGGATAGCGACGTGCTGCACTGGTTCAAAGGTCAGGGCAAGGGCCACCTCACCCGGATGAACGCTGTTTTGCGCGCCTATATGGAGGCAAAAAAGGTCTGAGGTTTAAGCCTTCAGGACCTGTTTGCTTTCAACCGTAGAGTCAGATTTCAACCGGTAAACCAGCGGAATTCCGGTGTCCAGTTCCATTGAGGGGATGGTTTTGGGCGTTAACCCGTCCAACACCATAACCAGAGCACGCAGACTGTTGCCATGAGCTGCCACCAAAACACGTTCGCCGCGCAACACGCGGGGCAAGATGTGTTGGCAATAATAAGGTAATACACGGGCCACAGTATCCTTGAGACTTTCTCCGTTGGGTGGCGGTACATCGTAAGACCGGCGCCACAAATGCACCTGCTCTTCACCCCACTTCACCCGCGCTTCGTCCTTATTCAGCCCGGCTAAGTCACCATAATCGCGCTCGTTTAGAGCCTGCTCACGAATTGTGCTCAGCGAGGATTGGCCCAATTCGCTCAACAACAGGCGGCAGGTATGTTGTGCGCGGGTCAAGTCTGACGTGAAGGCCACATCAAATTGCAAGCCCAAGGCTTTTAACCGCTGTCCGGCGGCGCTGGCTTCGCGCTCGCCTTGCGGCGAAAGATCCGGATCGCGCCAGCCAGTAAACAGATTTTTCAGGTTCCAATCACTCTGGCCGTGACGCACCAGAACCAATAGTCTCTCAGTCATATTAACCCCCTAAAAATCCTGTAGTCCCAAAACGTCCATCATCGAGTAAAGTCCGGGCTTCTGGCTCTTGGCCCAAAGCGCCGCTTTCATGGTGCCGCGCGCAAACAGCGAGCGATCATCGGCCTTGTGGGTAAGTTCAATGCGTTCAGCATCGCCCGCAAACACCACAGTATGGTCACCGATGATTGATCCGCCCCGCAGACTGGCAAAGCCAATGTCGCCAGTCTTCCGAACACCGGTAATCCCGTTGCGGCCTCTAGCTGAGTGGCTTTTCAAATCTGTTCCACGTCCCGCCGCGGCCGCCTCTCCCAGCATTAAGGCTGCTCCAGATGGCGCATCCACTTTCATGCGGTGATGAGATTCGACAATTTCAACATCATAGTCTTCGCCCAGAACCCTGGCAACGCGCTCAACAAGCGCCGCCAGCAAATTCATGCCGAAGCTCATATTGCCGGAACGCACAATCACCGCATGGCGGGCCGCCGCTTCCACAGCAGCCAAATCGGTTTCGGTCATGCCCGTCGTGCCGATAATGTGTACAATGCGGGCTTGTGCCGCCAATGCCGCAAACTCAAGTGTTGCCTTTGGAACAGTAAAATCCAACACGCCATCTGCGCTTAAAAAGCTGGAGAGCGCATCAGAAGTTATCTTGATGCCGTTTTCACCTATGCCAGCCAGCCGCCCAGAATCAGCACCAATATGGGGCGAATCCGGGGCTTCAATCGCGCCATGCAGCGTAACGCCAGAAGTCTCGGACATAGTTTTAATGAGCATCCGGCCCATCCGGCCCGCAGCGCCCACAACAACCAGCTTCATGCTGTTGCCTCCGGCTGCGGCCCGTCATAGCCCTCAATCACCAGAATATGTGCCTCGGCTGCATTTTTGCGAAACGAACAGGCATGCTGGTATTCAGGAGAATCATAACAAGCCAAAGCGGTCGCATAATCCTTAAATTCAATCACGACATTGCGCGCGCGCCCCGCGCCTTCCTTCAGGGTATGCGCCCCGCCTCGCACTAAAAACTTGGCAGCATATTTTGAGAATGCAGCAGCATTGGCCGCCACATACTGCGCATATTTGGTCGTATCGGTTACTTCCACACTGACAATCCAATATCCCTTAGCCATTATTATGCCCCTTCAACCACAACCAGATCACCAACGCTTATGCTAAAGCGCAGCCGTCTTGCAGCTTGATATTCGGGGGAGTAAAAATACGTCTTGGCCTGTTCAAAGCTTTCAAATTCGATGACCACCTGCCGCATCCGCGCTTCACCTTCAACAATTTCGCACTTTCCGCCACGCACCAAAGGCGTGCCGCCATAGAGCTTTATTGCCGCGCTGGCCGCCGCAGTATAGGCCTTGTAACCTTCGGCGTCCAAAACGGTGAGGTTTCCAACAACATATCCTTTGGCCATGCGCACTTTCTCAAAATCACAAATTTCTGTTCAGGTCACAATCTTTTCACACTTTGAGACTAAGCTCTACCTCAAGTTTCAGGCGGCTGTTGTCGCTTGGCAAATAAGCGCCGGGCCGGATGCAGGATTTGCATTTCGCCCCGGCGTTTTATTTTCTACCCAATCGAGCCAAAACTTCTGAAATCTCTGAAACGATCGCTTCGGCTACTTGTTT
>JAYTYD010000314.1:0-1068 GCA_043742625.1 Methylovirgula sp.
CAGGCTTGATCTCGATCTCGATCAAGTCGAAGCCCTCAGCCATGACCGCGACGCCCTTTGGGCCCGGGTCAATGCTGCAAGTTTTCTAACCGACGCCGAGAAGCGGCAAGCGGTTGGGTATGGCCGCGTGCAAACACAGAGCCCCTAATTCCGTCATCCCTGCCTTCGCGGGGATGATGGCTTAAGCGAAATTTGAAAGTTTACTCAATGCCCCCACGTCTCAAGCGGCGCGGGCTGGATGTGCCCTTATCGGCGCAGCCCGGCTCCGGCGTCTTTACTGGTTATGCCTCCGTTTTCAACGAGCGCGATGCCTCTGGCGATATCGTCATGCCTGGCGCGTTCCATCAATCTCTGTTGCGCAGGCCTTCGGAAGATATTCGCATGTTGTTTCAACATGACCCCGCAGAGCCAGTTGGCACGTGGGTTGAGGTGCGTGAGACCGATAAGGGCCTTTACGTTCTGGGCCGTCTTAACAAAAATGTGCAACGGGGCAGAGAACTTCTAGCCCTTCTCGAATCCGGCGGCATCGACGGACTTTCAATCGGTTTTAAAACCGTGGCAGCGCGCAAAGACATGGCAACGGCGGCGCGCTTACTCACCAAAATTGATCTCTGGGAGATCTCGCTCGTCACCTTTCCGATGTTGGAAGGTGCTCGGGTGAGCGCTGTGAAGTCGCATGCACGGGCAAAAGCGGACTCACTTTTTGCAACGCCGCAGGCCCGATCTTCTCAACTTTTTAACAGGAGCTAATAATACATGGACTCACTTGAAACCAAAGTGGCGCAACCCACAGCTGACTACGGCGACGTATTCTCTGCCTTTGAGGCCTTCAAAGACGCCAATGACGACCGCTTGGCGCAAATCGAAAAACGCCAAAGCGCAGATGTGATCACAATTGAAAAAGTTGAACGCATCAACAAATCCCTTGATGATTTGATTTTAAAGTCACGCCGGCCCCAGCTTTCGGCTGAACCAAAAGTTGAATCCACCGAGCACAAAAAAGCATTCGATTCATATGTACGCAAAGGCGATGCGTTTGCATTGAACGCAATGGAAGCCAAAGCCATG
>JAYTYD010000315.1:0-2776 GCA_043742625.1 Methylovirgula sp.
GGCCAAAGGGCGTGCCCCTTTAAAAAAGCCTCGCTGCGGTCTAAATCAAGATCGAACTCTCCATCGTGCATTTCGTCGCGGTGTAGACCATTCGAGATCATCAAAATATCGAGGTTTTGTGAAATCGCTCCGGCAACGTCAGTTCGCAATGCGTCCCCTATTGCCAACACGCGCGAATTCGAAAATTGTTTTCCGCGTGTTTTCAGTGCCTTACGCAAACACTCTTCATAAATCGGTGCATGAGGCTTGCCAGCGTAAATGGTTTCCCCGCCCTGCTGTGAGTAACGCTCGCCCAGCGCGCCGCCACAATAAATCAGCGATTCGCCGCGATGCACTAAAATATCCGGATTGGCGCAAATCATGGTCAGGCCACGCGCTTTGGCAATGGCTAAACTGGCGTCATAATCCGAGGGAACTTCGGTTTCATCATGGAAAAGTCCAGTGCACAGCACGTAATCCGCCGCCTCAAGCGGGACAAGGCGCGGTGCGGCGGCCATGAGCAATGCGGCCTTTTCTACAAGCGTCAAATCATACTGCGGGCCGATGTGATAGAGCGACTGGCCTGGGCGCTCTGCAATTAAAGCCGTGGTAACATCGCCTGAGGTTACCAGATGGTCATAGCAGCTGGCAGGAGCGCCAAGCTGCTGTAATTGTTGAACAATTGGTTCGGAAGGTCGCGGCGCATTGGTGATCAGAATAACTGTTCCGCCGCCTTTTCGAAACTGCTCCAGCGCATTGCAGGCGTCCTGAGAGGCTATGAGCCCGTTATGAACCACGCCCCAGATATCGCTCAATATCACGTCATACCGGCCGGTTAGCTCGGAAAGCCCGCCGATAGCTTTGAATGAGTTGTGGTTTTTAGGCTGGGTCATAGGGGCGGGAATAACGGGCGCAGTGCAATTGGTCAAGCAAAGTCGGCCAAAGCCCTTGTCAACACACAACGCATGGCTATGTTACAAAACGAAAAGGAGAACAAAAAAATATGTCTGCACACACAATCAAGCCGCTCGTCACTGCCACCGCCATAACCACTGGTGGACGCAATGGACATTCCGAAACAACTGACCATTCGGTCAGCGTCAATCTTTCGGTACGCAAGGAAATGGGCGGCCCGGGCCTTCCCAACACCACAACGCCGGAACATCTATTTGCGGCGGGCTATGCTGCATGCTTTGGCGGCGCGCTGGAATTTGTTGCCAGCCAGCACAAAAAAGACGTGTCCGGCACAGTAACCACCTGCGATGCCTCGGTTGGCCCGCGCGAGGGCGGCGGCTTTGGCATCGCAGTTAAAATGCACGTGAAAGTGCCGAACCTCACCACAGCGGAAGCTCAGGCGCTTGTTCAGGAAACTCACGATAAAGTTTGCCCCTACAGCCACGCAACACGCGGCAACATCGATTTCGATTTGGTAGTTGAAGGCAAGTAATTTAAAGGCTAGTAAGGCGCAATATGCGCAGTCTTAAGGGTGCCTTTCGCCAAGCGGCGGGCACCCTTTTTGCGTTTCTACAATGGTATGAAAGGCAAGGCCATTTTTGCCTGTATGAGCGTTGCCAGAGTAAGGCCAATATAAAGCAGCGCAAAAGCTGCAACTGCCAAGCGCCCTGCCCGTCCAAATACCGCCGCGGCCAAAGCGCCAAAGGCCGGAATAATCTGCTCGGCATGAATGGCAAAAAAATGAGAAACCCTCAGGTCTCCAAGGCTGCGAGACCAGCCCATAACCGGCACCAAAACATCGTTTGCGGCGGGGATACCGACGCTGTGTCCCGATGAGCCACCCAGAATCAGACCTTGAACAATGCCTAATACAGCCGTCATCGACAGCCCGGTGATTGCGGCAAAACGATATGTTGGGTTTGTCTCCCGGTTCTTTCCCCGATTAATACCCCAAGCCAGAGCTGCCGAAGCAGAGGTTAGAATAATTGCGCCCACACCCATGAAAGCATAAAGCACAGCGGCACTCGGCGTCGTGGCGTTAAAGTGCGAGCCTTGCCCTTGCGCTGCACGAAAGGTGATGTAAGCAAGTTCGCCGCTGCTTGGTATAATCGCGCCCCAGACAACAAACTTTCCCAGTTTAGAGGCACGAAAGCCGGTGTCTGTAAGCGGGTAAAACCATGCAAGTGTCAGAAAATATAGACTGAGCGAAGCCTCAAATTTGAGCGGCTTAAGCCACACATTAACATCTGCCAACACGCGATTATCCAGAGTATAGGCGATGAGTGTCGGGAGCATGAATGCCAGAAAAAGCGCCGCAGTTGCAACCAGATCCGGTTCCCTCGCCATGAATTCTTTGAGAAAGGCCGGGGCGCGCCAAGCAGGTTTGCGTACCTGCCTAAAACTGCGCTGCGCCCAAAATGTCAGCAAACCAATCGGTCCGAACAGGAAAGTAAGAAGCAGAGCAGGAACAATGCTCCAATGATTCATCTGCGCCGCATGTGCCCGCGCCACGATATATCGGCCGACAATCAGATCAAACGCCAAATAATGTAGCCAACCGGCAAGCAATGCACCGCGCGTTTGAAACAGCACGGCTACGTCGTCTAGGCTGTTAAACCCGCCGTGCGCCTGGCTCCACCAAACGCCAATCAAACTTAAGTACGCGGTCGCCACGAGAGCGATGATGCAGCATGTAACCGCGTCGGCCAGCCCGCGCCAACGCGGCACAAAGATCAACCCGATCCACCCGATGAGCGCGGCACCGCCGGACAGCTGAAATATGAAATCGAGCATCCTTCACTCCGTATCTTAACAGTGTTAACTTATAGAGAGATTTTTAAAT
>JAYTYD010000316.1:0-1596 GCA_043742625.1 Methylovirgula sp.
CTGGCGGGCATAGGCGGAGAGGCTCTCGACATAGCGGCGCTGACCCTCAGCATAGATGGTGTCAAACGCCAGCGAGCTCTTGCCCGAGCCGGAAAGTCCGGTGAACACCACCAACTTATCGCGCGGAATGGTGAGGTCTATATTTTTGAGATTATGCTCACGCGCGCCACGCACAGTGAGATAACGCATGTCGACGCGACCGCGCTCAATCGCCTTAAACAGGTGTTCGGCAGGATCAGCCTCAGGGCCGGCAGGGTTAGCAAGAGCCGGACGGGCAGAAGATTTGGATGCGGACATGAATCAGACCAAAAAGAGAACAAGCACATCTCTATGTAATGCGAAATCGAGATTTAGCCACTAGGCAATCTGGCGAAATGCACAAAATCCCCAACTTGATCGCAATTGTTTGTGGTTTTAGGTAGCTGGTTAAAGAGTTTTCTGAGAATAATCCAGGGTGCGTGATGTGTCTTAGAGGTGTCACCTCGTAACGATAGCCTAGGGCTGTCTCAAGAGTAAACGCTCATGCCAATTTTAACCCGCCGCGCTTTTTGTAACCTGATCGCCGTTTCGGCGTTTGCAGATTTGGCTTTGGCGCGGGAGGCAAGTGCCCTCAACTTCGCCCAGCTTTATGAAACAGGCCCGCAGGCGTTAAAACTGTCAGGCAAGCTCGAAACTTTGCGCGGGCTGCCGGTCATAATAAACGGTTACATGGCACCGCCGTTGAAGCCGGAGAGCAATTTTTTTGTGTTAACGCGGTTGCCAATGTCAGTCTGCCCGTTCTGCTCGTCCGGTGCGGAATGGCCTGCTGATATTGTTGTGGTTTACCTGTCACAATCCGCGCAGTCAATGAGCCCTTCTCAGCTTATCCACGTTGCCGGAACGCTGGAACTTGGCCTGAAGATGGATCAGAATACCGGATTTGTAAGTTTGATTCGCATTGTCGAAGCGCAGTGGCAGGCGGCTTAATGTTCCAAGCGTAAAGGTATTTATCCCCCCGCAACATTTCTTGATGCTGCGAAGGGGGAGAAGGGGGGGAAGCAATCAGATCAGCTTTGCGGCCTTCAGCTTGGTCAATTCTTTCTCGACCGCATCCTGTCCACCGGTGACATACAGGATCATAACCCGCTCGGAACCCAGATGGCTGAGCACAATATTGCGATACTGAGTGTTGTATTTGGTGGCGTCGGCAGGATCATACCCAAACTTAGAGGCGGCCAGCCGCAGCAACAATTCTGATTGAATGGTTGCAGACCCGGTGTAGGTGTAATCCGCATCGGACAAATTGTGCATGACATATTCATACATCAGGTTCGGCTGGTTCGGCAGGCTGGCTTGAATATCAATGCTGCCGCCTTTGCGCTGCGGGGCGATGCGTAAATGGTTCAGGGCGTCCATTTTCAAATAGCCCTTGGCCACAGGGTCAACGCCCGCCATGGTCGATGCGGCGCGGATCCAGTTCACCACATTCTGTTCGGCGCCTGCAACCGGTGCGCTATGCGCCGCTGCATGGGTGATAATTTCCGCTGCGGGCAGATTGCGGGCAATGGCCTCAGCCAAGCCAATGATGTGGTGGCTGCCGGTTTTGGTTGAGCCCGT
>JAYTYD010000317.1:0-7405 GCA_043742625.1 Methylovirgula sp.
TCCCGACAATTTTGGAATGATGTTCGATCCGCATTTTCTCGAATTTCTCGCTGGAGCTGCAGAAATGCTTTCCACCCGGGATATGAGCATCAATTTATCGATGCCCGATCGCAACCACGAAAGCTCGAAATACGCTGACATCATTCGCTCACAATTGGCTGATGGCTTTGTTGTCAATGGTCCGGTACGGCACGATTCACGCGTGGCGCTGTTGCAAAGTCTGAAGACCCCTTTCATCGTTCATGGCCGCACCGAGGCGGAAGTGCCCTATGCTTGGGTCGATATTGACAATGCTTCGGCGTTTCAGCGTGCCGCACAATTATTGATCGGTTTTGGCCACCGCGGAATTGCGCTCATCAACGCGCCAAAACACTTTCACTTTGCCACCCAGCGTGAGCTTGGTTTAAAGCAAGCTTTGGAGGCCGCAGGCCTAACACCCGACGAAAGCCTCATATTCAATGAGCCGCAAACCGAGGATGGCGGCTATCGCCTGACCAATTTAATCTTACAAAAAAACCCGCGCCCGACCGCCATTATGTGTGGCTCGATGATTTCGGCTTTAGGATGTTTGCGCGCGTTGCGTGATGCCGCGCTTGAAGTGCCGCAGGATATATCTGTAATCTCGCATGATGACGTATTCCCTTACATTCGCGCGGAGGCCATGCGTCCGGCCCTGACCACGACGCGCTCCTCTTTGCGCGAGCACGGCCGCCGTATCGCCGAAGTGCTGAACGATATAATCGATGGCAAATTGCCGCCAAACTATAATGAGATTATCCCGTTAGAGCTGGTTTTGCGTGACTCTGTCGGGCCGGTGAAACAGGGCTAGGGCATTTTTGATGGCAGTGAGCACCTTCTTTTGCGTAGACGGGCATACTTGTGGCAATCCGGTGCGGGTGGTGACAGGTGGCGGGCCGCTTCTTGTGGGCGCGAACATGGTCGAGAAGCGCGCGGATTTCCTTGCCCGGTACGACTGGATCCGAACTGGTTTGATGTTTGAGCCGCGCGGACATGATATGATGTCCGGCGCGATCCTCTACCCACCGACACGGCCCGATTGTGATATTGCGTTTTTGTTTATCGAGACCTCCGGCTGCCTGCCAATGTGCGGCCATGGCACTATCGGCACTGTGACCATGGCACTGGAACGCGGATTAATAACCCCGCGTGAGCCGGGCACTTTGCGCATTGATACGCCAGCGGGATTGGTCGAGGCGCGCTATGTTCAAAACGGTGCGTATGTCGAAAGCGTCCGGCTGACAAATGTCGCCAGCTTTTTGCACTCGTCCAGCCTAACAGCCGAAGTTGAGGGTTTGGGCGAGATCGTTGCCGACGTGGCTTATGGCGGCAACTTTTACGCTATTATCGATCCGCAAAAGAATTTTGCTGGATTGGAACACGTTCAGCCATCGGACCTTTTGCGCTGGAGCCCGAAAGTGCGGGCGGCTTTCCGCAAAAAGTATGAATTTTTCCACCCCGAAAACGCTGCCATTAACGGCTTGAGCCATGTGATGTGGACCGGAACCCCCACTGTTGCAGGTGCGCACGCCAAAAATGCCGTGTTCTATGGTGATAAAGCCATCGACCGCTCACCTTGCGGCACAGGAACCTCGGCCCGTATGGCGCAGTGGGCGGCGTTAGCCAAACTCTCAGTGGGTGATGACTTCGTGCATGAAAGCATTATCGGCTCGTTGTTTAATGGCCGCGTTGAGCGTTTGGTTCGATGCGGACCTTATGATGCCATTATTCCTTCGATTGAGGGATGGGCGCGGATGACTGGCTACAACACAATATTTGTTGATGACCGCGACCCGTTTGCGCGTGGGTTTGAGGTTAAAGACCGGGCGTGACGTCCAAGGCTGCCCTCGAGGCCGTATCTAAGATTGCTCGCCCCGATACGGCGTGGACAGACAAAGCACGCCCCCCCTTACTTTAACGGCTGATTCTCATCTGCTACTTGCAAACCGCTACTTGCGCAGCCAGCCTAGAGCCAGTTTCACCATAAATTCTGCTGCCCCGATCATCGCCGCCGCATCGGCGCGCAACGTCACGCCATAGGCGATAAGAGCGGTGACGGCGCTGCCAATCAGCCGGTTTTTCAGACGATCGGCGTTGCTGGTGCGCACTGTTACTTCTGTCGCTGGATTTGATGTTGCTGTGGGTGCAGGTACCGCAACCGCCGCGGCAACATCTGCCACCCGCCGCTTGTTGGGAATTGCGCCCGGCAGATCGCTGCCTTCAAGGCTGATATGGCTGCCGTTAGTGCCTGCCGGTTCCAGCGGCATCGTATGCAAGGGTTTCTCGATCAGGCCCATGGCAATGGTATCATTGCTGAGGCGGTCGATCAGGATAAAGCCGCCAAGCTCGCGATTGGCCACGTAAGTGTCACAGACGATTGCGCGATCAAGATTGAGTTCCAACGAGCCGATTTCGTTCAGTTCCAATCCGGTGGCTGACTCAATCGCACCATTGCCGATGTTAATTCGGTCGATTTTTGAACTCAACGTCGCAGTGGCGATGCGTGTACCGAGCTTCAGCAAATAGGGTCTGTCCGCAACCATGGCGGTTTGTGACACCCACAGCAATTTTGCGACCAATTTATCCGCGACATAAGCGGGTTGGCTCGATAACGTAATCACGTCGCCGCGCGAGGCGTCGACCTCGTCGAAGAATGTTACCGTCACGGACTGTCCGGCCACGCCGAGGGGCGCATCCTGATCGCCAACGATCACGCGGGCAATCTTGGTGTCTTTGCCGGATGGCAGCACCTTCACCCTGTCGCCGGGGAACACCCGACCGCCTGCGATCAAACCGGAAAAGCCGCGAAAGTCATGGTTTGGCCGGTTGACCCATTGCACCGGAAGCCGGAACGCCGCCTCGCGCAACGTGTCTTCAATCTCGATATTTTCCAGAAACGTCAGCAGGCTTTGGCCGTGATACCATGGCATATGTGCGCTGGGCTCAAGGATATTATCGCCATCCTTAGCCACCACCGGGATACAGGTGATCGAACTAAAGCCAAGCTGAGCGGCGAATGCGCGGTAGTCCGCCTCAATCTGGCGGAAAGTCTCTGGCGAATAGCCCTTCAAATCCATTTTGTTGACCGCGACAACCACATGCTTGACACCCAGCATCGACACAATGTGGCTGTGGCGGCGCGTCTGCGCCAGCAGGCCTTTGCGCGCATCAACCAACATAATCGCCAGCTCCGCGGTGGAAGCGCCGGTTGCCATGTTGCGGGTATATTGCTCATGGCCGGGGGTGTCCGCGACGATGAACTTACGGCGCGGTGTGGCAAAATAGCGATAGGCCACATCAATGGTGATGCCTTGTTCGCGCTCTGCTTCCAAGCCATCCACCAGCAGTGCGAAATCGAGGCCGGCGCCTTGCGTGCCGAATTTTTTCGAGTCTGCGGTCAGGCCCGACAAAATGTCATCCGGCACCAGTTTTGCCTCGAACAGCATCCGGCCAATCAAGGTCGACTTGCCGTCATCGACAGAGCCGCAGGTGATAAAACGCAGAAGGGTTTTTTCACGATAGATCGGCGCGCTGGCGGCGCTGTTTCCGGAAGCCGCATTTTGGGAATGGGATGTGTCCAACATATTAGAAATATCCCTCTTGCTTTTTCTTTTCCATTGAAGCCGAGCCATCTTTGTCAATCATGCGGCCCTGGCGCTCCGATGTATGACTGTTGCGCATTTCGTCGATGATGGCTGGCAGTGTGGCGGCGTCGGATTCAATCGCTCCGGTGAGCGGGTAGCACCCCAAGGTGCGAAACCGAACCATCCTCATTTGTAGCACCTCGCCGGGATTGAGCGGCATACGCTCGTCATCCACCATGATCAGCGCGCCGTCACGCTCCACCACGGGGCGCTCTTTGGCGTAGTACAACGGCACAATCGGCACATTTTCACGGGCGATATAGTCCCAGACATCGCCCTCGGTCCAGTTTGACAACGGAAACACCCGCAGGCTTTCGCCCGGCGCTTTGCGGGTATTGTATAGATGCCAGAACTCGGGACGCTGGTTTTTAGGATCCCAGCGGTGCTGCGCGGTTCGAAACGAGAAAATGCGCTCTTTGGCGCGGGATTTTTCCTCATCGCGGCGGGCACCGCCAAAGGCGGCGTCAAATTTCCATTTGTCGAGCGCCTGCTTCAAACCTTCAGTTTTCCACACATCAGTATGAACGCGCGAGCCATGGGTAAAGGGATTGATGCCCTGAGCCTTGGCTTCGGGATTTTGATGGATCAACAATTCAAACCCTAGCCTTTTGGCAAGATCATCCCGGAACGCGTACATTTCCTTGAATTTCCATGTGGTATCAACATGGAGCAGCGGAAACGGCAATTTTCCGGGGGCAAAAGCTTTCGTTGCCAGATGCAGCATGACGGCCGAATCCTTGCCTATGGAATAAAGCATCACCGGATTTTCACACTCGGCCACCACTTCACGCATGATGTGCAGGCTTTCAGCCTCCAACTTATCCAGGTGGGTCAGCGGGCGATTGATATCGATTTTAAGTTGGGCAGTCATCATCACGTCTCTTTATGCTGTTCTTTATGCTGTCTCTTTTGCGCGAACCAGCGCGCCATCTTCGGCAACGTGCAAGCCGCACTCTTTGTTTGCTTCATCTTCCCACCACCAGCGCCCGGCGCGTTCGGGCTCGCCCGGCTTAAGTGCTCTGGTGCAGGGTGCGCAGCCGATAGAGAGAAAACCCTGATCGTGCAAAACATTGTATGGAACGTTCCACGCCTTCACCTCGGCCATAACTTGCTCGCGAGAGTAGTCCGCCAGCGGATTAAACTTGATCAAGCCGCGCGTCACATCTTCCTCGGCAAACACCAAATGATCACGGTTGGCACTTTGGCCGCCGCGCAGACCGGTGACCCAGCCTTTGGCCCCGTTGAGCGCCCGGTTCAGCGGTTCCACTTTGCGGACGTGGCAACAGGCCTTGCGCATCTCGATGGCATAATAGAAGCCGTTAATGCCTTGATCGGCCACCAAAGCCTGTGTCGCGGCGGCTTGCGGAAACATCGCCTGAATCCGGCGTCCGTATTTTTCTTCGGTGGCCTGCCAGACATCATATGTCTGCGGAAACAGGCGGCCGGTATCCAGTGTCACCAGCTGAATGGCGAGGTTCTGCGTGGCAATATGATGGGTAATCAATTGATCTTCGATGCCGAGACTGGTGGTGAACACCAGCGGGCCTTCCACCATTTTTACGATAGCTGCCAGCCGCTGCGGCAGATTCAGGTTTTTCAAGGTTTCATTCAGCGCGATTAAGTTCATTTTAACGCCCTCCGCTGATCCAGAATGGAACCGGTGTTGTCATAGCCACGCTGATAACCAAGATCCCGCGCCAAATATGCCGCCATCCAATTGGCCTCCGGCTGGCGCAGCGCGCGCTCAGGCGAGATTTCAATTGTGTCAAAGCCACAAGCCAGCGCCGAGGCATATTGGTCCGGCAGGATGTTTCCGAAGGCGCGCAATTCGCCGTTAAATCCGGCGCGGCGGATGAGGCGAGCCAGTGAAAAGCCGCGCCCATCGGTGAAGGCCGGGAAATTTATGGCGATGACCGCCAGTTTTTCCAGATAGGGCTTGATTACGTCCATCTCAGCGGTGTTGGGCAGCAACACCCCGAATTTCCCGGATGCTTCGCCGATTCGGTCTAGCGGCACAATCGCGTCGATTGCCAGAGTGCTCTCGACCCCCGCATGATGCCAAACGTCGGCAACCACTTTGCCCTTAGATATCAGAGCCATCTTCAACCTCCCGTTCCAAAGCCGGTTTAAACGGTGCTTGGCCAACACGGCGATAGGTGTCAATGAAAAGCTCGTCGCCTAGGCGCTGTTCCAAATAAATATTGACGAGATTGTCGATCACATGCGGCACTTCAGCGGCGTCCAGCCCGGGCCCGAGGCGCTCGCCGATGGACGCGTTGAATGTCGGATCCCCGCCCAGTGTAATTTGGTAGGATTCTTTACCGCTTTTTTCCAACCCCAAAATGCCGATGGCGGCAATATGGTGGTGGCCGCAGGCATTTATGCAGCCGGAAATCTTGATGCCGAGTTTGCCTATCAGCATTTGCCGGTCTTCGTCCGCAAACAACTTTGAAATTTCCTGAGCAATGGGGATAGAGCGGGCCGTGGCCAGTGCGCAATAGTCCAAGCCCGGACAAGCGATAATATCGGTGATTAATCCTGCGTTGGAGGTCGCCAGATCATCGCGCTTCAACATCTGCCAGACTGCAAACAGGTCGCTTTGCTTCACGTGCGGAAAAATCACATTCTGCTCGTGGCTGATGCGCATTTCATAGTGCGAATAGGTATCCGCGACGTCCGCCAAAAGCCGCATTTGCGCCGAGGTTACGTCGCCCGGCACACCACCATAGGGCTTGATCGAAGCTGTGACAATTGCATAGCCATCGGCTTTATGGGCGGAAATGTTGGTATCAACAAAGCGGGCAAAGTCAGAGTTGGCAGCTTTTTGCGCAGCTAGCGCGCTGGAATCTACCTCTTCAAAGGCAGGAGGGACAAAATATGCGGCAATACGTGCCAGTTCAACGGGATCGGCATTGGTGCCGGAGCGATCCAGCGTCGCATATTCAGCCTCAACCTCGGCCTTAAATTCTTCCAGCCCGGTTTCGTGAACCAAGATTTTGATGCGAGCCTTATATTTATTATCTCGGCGACCATAGCGATTGTAAACGCTTAATATCGCCGCAAGATAGGCCAACAAATCGGCGCGCGGGATAAAATCGCGAACGATCTTACCGACCATTGGTGTACGGCCAAGCCCGCCGCCGGCAATTACCAAATAGCCAATCTCACCGGCAGCACTTTTGACGATGCGCAGGCCGATATCATGAAGCAGCACCGCAGCGCGGTCGGCGCTGGCACCCGTCACTGCCACTTTGAACTTGCGTGGCAGATAACAATATTCAGGATGGTTGGTGGACCACTGGCGGATCAGCTCGGCTGTCGGGCGCGGATCTTCAATCTCATCGGCGGCAGCGCCGGCAAAATGATCGGCTGTGACGTTGCGGATACAATTGCCAGAGGTTTGGATGGCGTGCATCTCCACGTCGGCCAGTGCCTGCAGAATATCCGGCACGTCTTTCAACTGCGGCCAGTTAAACTGGATATTTTGCCGCGTGGTGAAATGGCCGTAGCCCTTGTCCCACTTATCCGCGATTACGGCCAATTGCCGCATTTGCACCGAAGACAGCGTGCCATAGGGAATGGCGATGCGCAGCATATAGGCGTGAAGCTGCAGATAAAGGCCATTCATAAGGCGATGCGGCCGAAACTCCTCCTCTGACAATTCTCCCGTCAGGCGGCGCTCTACCTGGCCCCGGAATTGTGATACCCGCTCCTGCACATAATCGCGGTCAAAGTGATCATAA
>JAYTYD010000318.1:0-6908 GCA_043742625.1 Methylovirgula sp.
CCGCAACAGCGCGGTGCCTATGGCCAGGTGAAGCGCGTTGATGTGCTCTCTCCCACCGATGTCCGTTTTGACCTGAGCGGATTGGCAGACCGCGAAATGCCGCTCACCTTGGCGCTTATGCCGATTTTGCCCAAACATGCGACGGATGTGGAGCATTTTGCCGAATCATCGCTGAAAATTCCGGTCGGCTCCGGCCCTTATACAATTGACAGCATCGTCCCTGGAACCGAAGTGATGTTTAAACGAGACCTGAAATATTGGGGTCTTGATGTGCCAAACCTCAAGGGATTATATAATTTTGACAAGATGCACATCACCTACATGCGTGATCCAAACGTGGTCTTTGAGGCGTTCAAGGCCGGAACTTTGGATTTTATCAGTGAGTCTGATGCGTCTCGCTGGTTAAATTCCTACGATTTTCCGGCCATTCAAGACGGACGCGTCGTAAAAACCGCACAACCACTTGGCCTGCCAAAAGGCATGGACGGATTTGCATTTAATACCCGCAGACCGTTGTTTGCCGATATTCGCCTGCGCGAAGCAATGGGACTTCTGTTTGATTTTGAATGGGTGAATGCAAAATTTTACGGGGGTCTTTACAAACGATCCCTATCATTTTTTGACGATTCCGTTTTGTCTTCACACGGGCGTGGCGCGTCAGCCGGGGAGCTGTCGCTGCTAAAGCCCTATCCCGATGCGGTGCGGGCAGATATTTTAGCCGGGACATGGGCTCCTATCAAATCTGATGGTTCGGGACGGGATCGTGCTTTGCCGCAAGCTGCGATGGCGATTTTGACCAAAGCCGGGTATCAAACCCGCGAAGGTAGGCTTTTCGCGCCAAACGGTTCCGCAGTGGCGTTCGAATTTATGGTCGAATCGCGCGAGAAAGAACGCTTGGCGTTGCTCTATTCTGAAAGCTTGCGCCGTGTTGGTATCATTACCACCATCAGGTTTGTTGATGAGGTGCAATATCAGCGTCGCCGACAACAATATGATTTTGATATGATGATCGGCTCTTGGGCAGCATCCCCCTCCCCCGGCAACGAGCAACGCGGGCGCTGGGGCTCTGCCGCAGCGAAAAATGAAGGCACATTTAACCTGACGGGCGCGTCCTCTATAGCTATCGATGCCATGATTGAAGCAGTTGTGGGTGCAACTACCGAAAATGATTTTCATGACGCGGTGCGGGCATTGGACAGAGTTCTGCTCTCAGGTTTTTACATGGTGCCGCTGTATTATAAACCTGATCAGTGGTTTTCTTATTCCAGCCGCCTTGAAAAGCCCGTCAAAATTCCCACGTCCGGCATATCGCCAGACCCGTTTACCACTCTGGCAAGCTGGTGGAGCAAAACACAATGACAGAGTCTAAATTAGCTGACCTCACCATTGATGTGGTTTCAGATGTGGTGTGCCCGTGGTGCTATGTCGGCAAACGCAATCTGGATGCGGCGCTTGCCTTGCGACCGGATTTGAAGGTGGATGTGCGCTACCGCCCATTCCAGCTCGATGCCACATTGCCGCCCGAAGGTATGGATCGGACACAATATATGGTTCGCAAATTTGGTTCGCTCGACCGCCTCAACGAGGCTCATAAGCGGCTGGAAGATATGGGCAACGAGCGAAATATCCACTTTGATTTTGCCGCAATCAAGCGCTCTCCAAACACTTTGGATGCGCACCGCCTCATCCGCTGGGCAGCCTCTGTGGGAAAGCAACCTGAGGTCAAAGAAAGGTTGATGTCGCTTTATTTTGAACATGGCGCAGACGTGGGTGACCGCAAGGTTCTGTTGGACGTTGCAGAGGCACACGGACTGGACCGCGCCACTGTCGCGCAGATGTTTGGAGACGGAACCGACGCTATCGCGGTGCAAACCGAAATTGAACAGGCCCAAGCCATGGGCGTGAGCGGCGTTCCGTTTTTCATTTTGGCTGGTAAATATGGTGTTTCGGGCGCGCAACCGATTGAGGCGATGCTCAGCGCCATTGACGAAGCGGCGGCGGACTAATCCAAAAGTCAAAAGAGCCGCAGCAGCGGCTCTCCTTAATTCAGTCAGGTAATTTCAACACGTCAGGTCAGCTTGCGCGCCGTGTTAACATCGCGCACCGCGCCGCGCGAAGCACTGGTTGTCATCATCGCATAAGCCTTCAGCGCGGTCGTTACTTTGCGCGGTCTTGGGCCCGGGTGCCAGCCATTGGGCGCGGCATCCATAGCGGCGCGGCGCGCGGCGAGAATATCATCCGGCACAGCCAGCATAATGCTGCGATTAGGAATATCGATCTCGATGATGTCGCCCTCCTCCACTAGGCCAATCAAGCCGCCCTCGGCCGCCTCTGGCGATACGTGGCCGATCGAAAGACCGGACGTGCCGCCCGAAAAACGCCCATCGGTGACGAGTGCGCAAGCCTTGCCCAAGCCCTTGGACTTGATGTAGCTCGTTGGATACAGCATTTCCTGCATACCCGGCCCACCTCGCGGCCCCTCATAGCGGATAACGACAATATCGCCGGCGACGATCTTATTTTCAAGAATCGCCACCACGGCGCTATCCTGACTTTCGAACACGCGCGCAGGGCCGCTGAATGTTAAAATACTGGCGTCCACTCCGGCCGTTTTGACGATGCACCCATCCATAGCGAGGTTGCCGCTGAGCACCGCCAAGCCGCCGTCCTTGCTGAACGCATGTTCAACCGAGCGGATAACTCCGCCCTTACGGTCAATGTCGACACTTTCATAGCGGCGGTTCTGGCTGAATGCGACCTGTGTCGGGACGCCGCCGGGGGCCGCAGAGAAAAAGCGGTGCACGTCAGGGTCGCGCGTTGTGGCAATGTCCCACTTGGCAATGGCATCGCCAAGCGTTTTGCTATGTACAGTTGGCAATTCGTTATGGATAAGACCGCCGCGATTAAGTTCGCCCAAAATCGACATGATGCCGCCCGCGCGATGCACATCTTCCATATGCACGTCAGATTTGGACGGAGCAACCTTACACACCACCGGCACCTTGCGTGAAAGGGCATCAATATCCGACATGGTGAAATCCAACTCGGCCTCATATGCCGCCGCCAACAAATGCAGCACTGTGTTGGTCGAGCCGCCCATGGCGATGTCTAGGGTCATCGCGTTCTGAAACGCTTTGAAGCTGGCAATGTTGCGGGGTAAAGCGGTTTCGTCGTTGCCTTCATAATAACGCTTGGTAAGCGAAACAATCACGCGGGCCGCTTCCAAAAATAACTCTTTCCGGTCGGCGTGGGTGGCCAACACCGAACCATTGCCGGGCAGCGCCAAGCCAAGCGCCTCGGTAAGACAGTTCATTGAATTGGCCGTGAACATGCCGGAACACGACCCGCACGTGGGGCAAGCGGAGCGCTCCATGACAGCCGTTTCTTCGTCGGTGAAACTCGGGTCAGCGGCTGCAACCATGGCGTCCACAAGGTCAATCGCGATGGTCTTACCGCGATGCACGATTTTACCAGCCTCCATCGGCCCGCCGGACACAAACACGCTTGGGATGTTCAGGCGCAAACTGGCCATCAACATACCCGGAGTGATTTTATCACAATTTGAAATACAAACCATCGCATCGGCGCAATGAGCGTTGCACATATACTCAACGCTGTCGGCGATGATCTCACGCGAGGGCAAACTATAGAGCATACCATCATGCCCCATGGCGATGCCGTCATCCACTGCTATAGTATTAAATTCTTTGGCGACGCCACCAGCTGCTTCAATTTCCCGGGCAACCATCTGACCAAGGTCTTTCAAGTGCACATGGCCGGGAACAAACTGGGTAAATGAGTTGACCACGGCAATAATCGGCTTGCCAAAATCGCCATCCTTCATGCCTGTGGCGCGCCAAAGGCCGCGCGCACCGGCCATGTTGCGACCGTGAGTTGAAGTTCTGGAACGATAATGTGGCATGAAGTGCCCCTATGACAAAAGATTTAGCATCTTGGCTAAACCTGCTCACGGCATAAATCAACCACTGCTTGCGCGGAGCTGGCATGCCAGTACTTTTAAATGAAAATACCCGAGCCGTTTCCAGAGCGGGTTTTGATTTTCAAGCTTAAAGTTCTAGGTTGTGCCAGCTGGTGGTGCCATTGCGCCGGTCATCATCGCTACCGCATCCGACATGGAAATTTGCTTTGGATCTACCACTGCAAGACGGCGGCCAAGACGGTGAATGTGCACCCTGTCTGCAACTTCGAACACATGCGGCATATTATGGCTGATCAGCACAATCGGCATGCCGCGTTTTTTCACGTCATTAATAAGATCAAGCACGCGGCGCGATTCCTTGACTCCAAGCGCTGCCGTCGGTTCATCCATAATTACCACGCGCGAACCGAAGGCAGCAGCGCGCGCCACAGCCACACCCTGACGTTGCCCGCCGGAAAGCGTTTCAACCGGCTGCGAGATGTTCTGAATGGTAAGCAAGCCAAGCTCCGATAACTTGTCGCGCGCCATTTTCTCCATGCCGCTCCGATCAAGCATCCGGAACACCGAACCCAAAAGACCGGGCTTGCGGCGTTCACGACCCAAAAACATATTGTCACTGATTGAGAGCGCCGGTGACAAAGCAAGATTTTGGTAAACTGTCTCGATACCGGCGGAGCGCGCCTCCTGCGGTGAGCGGAAATGAATCAGCTCGCCATCAAGGCGAATTTCACCGGAATCAGGCGGTGCCGCGCCGGTGAGCGCCTTAATCAAGCTGGTTTTGCCCGCGCCGTTATCGCCGATAACCGCTAGAACCTCACCCGGATAGAGATCGAAATCCGAATTGTTCAAAGCAACAACTTGTCCATAGCGCTTGGAAAGGCCGCGCCCGGTGAGAACGGGTTTCAAATCACTCATTTTGAACTCCTCCGCAGCCATTGGTCGATCGCAACTGCGACAATAATTAAGATACCAACCGTGAAATCCTGCCAAAGGACATCTACGCCCGCCAGAGACAATCCGTTACGGAACACGCCCACGATTAGAGCACCCAATACTGAACCAACGATTGACCCCCGACCGCCGAACAGCGACGTGCCGCCAATCACCACAGCGGTGATGGAGTCTAGGTTTGCGGTTTCTCCTGCAAGCGGCGTAACCGAGCCAACACGACCGATGAGCACCCACGCACCAAAGGCGCAGATAACACCTGCCACCATGTATACTGACCTCAAGGTTTTGTCGGTCTGAATACCGGCGAGCATCGCCGCATCGGGGTCGTCACCCACCGCGTGAACATAGCGCCCCCAAGCAGTCCAATTGAGGGCGTACCACGTCAGGAAAGCCAGCAGAACAAGCGCAATACCGCCGTAGGTTATGCTGGCACCCAGGATTTCAAAGGTGTTGCCAAACCAAAGCAGCAAAGGAGCCGTTTTTTCCACATCGACGGCGCGAATGGATTCAGAATGGGAATACCATAGCTTGAGCGCTGAAAAAATATTGAGAGTGCCCAAAGTCACAATGAACGGCGGCAGCCGCATATACGTGACGAGCATTCCGTTTAAATACCCCATCGCACCGCCGGCGGCAAGACCGATGCCAACAGCGAGATACTCGGGAACGCCGGACTGAACCGCCAGCTTACCCATCACAATGGAGGACAATACCATGATGGCACCCACCGACAGATCTATGCCGGCGGTGAGAATGATAATCGTTTGCGCTATTGCCACGATTCCAGTGACCGTCACTTGTTGAAGAACCAGCGACAGGTTGCCAGGCGTGAAGAAGCGTCCGCCGGCAGCCACGCCGAAAATCAGAATGCTTAGAACAAGCACAGCAACCGGAATAACCGTCGGGTTTGAATGCAAAATACCACGCAATACCTGAACCGGACCCGGCTTAGTCGTTTCAAACGATGCGACTTTGGCATCGGCTTTGTCCAGCGCACTTTCGAAATCTGACTCCACCTTAGTGGGTTGTCCAAGATCGTTCATGATGTTTCCCCAACCAGACTGCGGAATGATCTTAGTCTTGTTATGAACTATGTTCTTAATGGCATGAAGGGCGACCCTATTAGCCGCCCTTCACACTTTTCAACTGCCAATTACGCCTGAAGTCTTAACCCCAGCACTTCTTCAGGCCTTCTTCAGATGTAATCGACTTCACACCGGCAACAGGATGATCAGTGATCAGCTCGACGCCGGTGTTAAAGAAATCAAGTCCTTCGGAATTCTTTGGCTTCGTGCCGTCCTTTGCGAAGGCTGCAAGGGCCTCAATGCCCTTGGAAGCCATCAACAAGGGGAACTGCATGGAAGTTGCGCCGATAACGCCTTCCTTAACCGACTTAACACCCGGGCAGCCGCCGTCAACCGAGACAACAACAACGCCCTTTTCCTTGCCGGCCTTTTTCAAAGCTTGGAAGCCGCCTTCAGCAGCTGGCTCATTGATGGTATAAACCACGTTCATGGCCGGATCCTTCTGAAGAAGGTTCTCAACCGACTTGACGCCGCCTTCTGGATTTGCGCCCGAGGATTCGTGACCGATAACGCGCTTGTCCTTCTCAGAACCCATAACCTTCAGATCTGGAACTTCAATACCGAAGCCCTTCAAGAATCCAGTGTCACGAGCAACGTCAACAGAGATGTTATCTTTGTTGATGTCGAGCATACCGATGTGCGCGGAAGCGGCCTTGTCGCCAAGGGTGGTTTTCGCCCACTGGCCGATCAAAATACCAGCCTGGAAGTTGTCAGTTGCGAAGGTCGCGTCAGTTGCATCTTTGTCGCTGATCGGAGTGTCGAGCGCGATAACCAGAATGCCTGCTTTGCGGGCCTTCTTCAAAGCTGGAATAACAGTGTCATTCGACGCAGTAATCAAAATGCCCTTTGCGCCAGCGGCGATAAGGTTTTCAATGGCTTCGATCTGCGGACCAGCGTCGCCGTCTACCTTACCGGCATAAGCCTGGAACTTC
>JAYTYD010000319.1:0-10797 GCA_043742625.1 Methylovirgula sp.
AGGGAGTCGAACCCCCACGGATTGCTCCGCTGGAACCTAAATCCAGTGCGTCTACCAGTTCCGCCACGCCCGCATTTTGCCAAAACATATCCAGACGCGCCGGATTCCCAGCCCATCGGATGGGGCTCTATAGCAATCGTTGAAACAATATGCAGCAAAAAAATTTGTGCGGATCAACGATCTATACAACATGGATGAATTGGTGAGGCTGGACAGGCCGTCCCGGGATGGTATTGCGTAGGTACAGTTCATTTTAAATGGGTATGCGCGTGAAATTGAACCGGCGAAATTTTGTAAGCGGCGGCACGGCTCTGCTGATGGGCAATGGCGCGGCAATCCGTGCGGGTGTGGCGCAAACGGGGCTGCCTTCAGCGGATTTGGCGAAAGGTGCTCCGCGCTCCCTACAGGTGACCGCCATGTACGGGTCCCAAATGCAATTGATGAGCAATCATCTGCGACGCGGATATATGGTGGAAGCGGTTACCGAACTGCGCGTTAGGCCGAATGAGAAATTCGTACTCAAGGTGACAAACGCAATCGATGAAGCGATTGGTGTGCAAATTCGCGGGCTCAGGCTTCCTTCTTTTCCAACTGTTGCGAATATCAAACGCGGCGCAACCGTGGAGCTGCCGCTGCAACTGGCTGACAGCGGCACCTTCTTGCTTCAAGCCACCGACGTGGAACAAATCGCACGCGGGATAAGTATGCTACTGGTGGTGGAAGAGGCGACGCCGCCGCCGGTGCACCTTGAACTGCCGTTAATGGTGCAAGACCGTGAGCATCAATTTCCACCCATATTGAGCGTAAGTGGCAAGGGACGCCAAAGCGGAAAGTCCGCAGATCCGACAAATGTGCAACCAAACACACGCGTTCGTTTGCGAATGGCCAATGCCACAGCCTCCCGCGGATTTTTAATGAAATTTGAAAGCCTGGTGGCGTTCATCGTGGCAATTGACTCGACGCCGAGCGAAATATTCCGGCCCCGTCAGGACGCATTCCCCTTTGGTCCCGGAGCGCGTTACGACGTAATATTTGATGTTCCCGCCGGAAGCCAGCCGGTAATCAGCGTGGATGACGGGCAATTTCGGCAGGAACTTATGCGGTTTGTGCCGGGAGGCGAACCGCGAACAGCCTTGCCTACTGTGGTGGCGCTGCCGCCCCACCCTGCTCTGCCGCCCGAAATCGAACTGGCCAAAGCTCAACGTTTTGAATGTGTTTTTGGCATACCGACCGCTCTGCACAGCTTTGACCTTAAGCGCGATACGCCGACGTCGTTGGCCTTGATCAATAAATCTGGCGCTGTTCTTTCGGTATATCTCGGCGGACAGGTAGCGCGCGTGCTGCACCCCGCGGATGACGGTTGGGAGCCCTATTGGCGTGACAGCCTTATTATGGCCATCGGGCAAACTGTGCATGTTGCACTGAAGCCGCTGGTTGTTGGCAAGTTTTTTTTGGAAGCACTTAAACTGAACACTTTTACGCCACCGGAGAGCATCGCTCTTAATGTGGTTTGAGTCGTGATGATTCCTTAGGCGTAAATTTTGCCTGTTTTTTAGACTCATTGACTTTTAATTACTCATGATTGACGCATTAACCCGAGAATTTGGCGTAAATCCTACCTGATAAATCGACTTGGCGCGTTGGCATGAGCAATGCTAAGAACACTACATGTTGCGGGAAAATTTCCTGCTCTAGCCGCAAGGATGCGCTTCAAAATGAAGAAAATCGAGGCGATCATCAAGCCATTTAAGCTGGATGAAGTGAAAGAAGCTTTGCAAGACGCTGGCCTGCAAGGTATTACGGTACTTGAAGCGAAAGGTTTCGGACGGCAGAAAGGCCATACGGAACTGTACCGCGGCGCTGAATATGTGGTGGACTTTCTCCCAAAGGTCAAAATCGAGGTGGTTTTGGCAGATGAGCATGTTGAGCGCGCCATTGAAGCCATTAAAAAAGCGGCTCAAACGGGGCGCATTGGAGATGGTAAGATCTTTGTATCGTCTATCGAAAACGCCATTCGCATTCGCACCGGCGAAACAGGAAACGATGCCATTTAGCGCAAGCTCGGCGTCCAGTTTAAGCAAACAAATTTAACCAAAGTCTCCGAACGGGGCTTATTAGAGAGGCAAAGACATGAAGACCGCTAAGGACGTGCTCAAGTTTATTAAAGATAACGATGTTAAATATGTGGATCTGCGCTTCACAGACCCGCGCGGCAAGTGGCAGCACGTGACATTTGACCAGACTTTGGTTGATGAAGACATGTTTGCCGACGGAACAATGTTTGACGGTTCTTCGATTGCCGGCTGGAAAGCCATCAATGAATCCGACATGACCTTGATGCTTGACCCTACCTCGGCCTGCATGGATCCGTTTTTTGCTGCGTCCACCTTGGTGATCGTCTGCGATATTCTTGAGCCGTCGACCGGAGAGCCCTATAATCGCGACCCGCGCGGCATCGCCAAGCGCGCTGAAGCCTTCCTCAAGTCCACCGGAATCGGCGACACCTGCTACATCGGTCCGGAAGCTGAATTCTTTGTGTTTGATGACGTTCGCTTCAAGGCTGACCCGTACAACACCGGTTTCAAGCTCGATTCAAAAGAACTGCCATCGAACATGGATACAGAATATGAAGGTGGTAACACCGGTCATGGTATTCGCACCAAGGGCGGCTATTTCCCGGTTCCTCCGCTGGATGCCGACCAAGACATGCGCGGCGAAATGCTGGCAGCGATGGCCTCGATGGGTGCAGTGGTTGAAAAGCATCATCATGAAGTGGCCTCGGCCCAGCACGAGCTTGGCCTGAAATTCGGCACACTAACAACGATGGCCGATCATTTGCAGGTTTATAAATATTGCATCCATCAGGTTGCGCAGTCTTATGGCAAAACCGCGACATTCATGCCAAAGCCTATTTTCGGCGATAACGGCTCCGGTATGCACGTCCACCAGTCCATCTGGAAAAACGGTAAGCCAATCATGGCTGGCAATAAATATGCCGACCTGTCGCAAGAGTGCCTCTGGTACATTGGCGGGATCATCAAGCATGCCAAATCGCTGAATGCATTCACAAACCCATCGACAAACTCTTACAAGCGTTTGGTCCCGGGCTATGAAGCTCCGGTTTTGCTCGCCTATTCGGCACGGAACCGTTCGGCCTCTTGCCGTATTGTTTACACCAACAACCCGAAGGCTAAGCGCGTAGAAGTGCGCTTCCCAGACCCGACAGCAAATCCGTATCTCGCTTTTGCGGCGATGTTAATGGCGGGTCTTGACGGCATTATTAACAAGATTGATCCGGGCCCGGCGATGGACAAGGACTTGTATGACTTGCCTGCTAAGGAACTGAAGAAAATCCCAACCGTTTGCAGCAGCTTGCGTGAAGCTCTGCAAAACCTCGACAAGGACCGCGCGTTCTTGAAGGCGGGCGGCGTTTTCAACGATGACTTCATCGATGCTTATATCGAGTTGAAAATGACAGAAGTGATGCGCACCGACATGACCCCGCATCCGGTTGAATTCGATATGTACTATTCTTGCTAAGACGCTGAATTTGCAAATACATTTAAGGCGGCCTCCGGGTCGCCTTTTTTGTTTCAAATATTTAAGCTGTTTTTACTTTCACGGACATTGAATTTATCAAAGCCTCGTGTAACTCTCATGTAGTACCAACTAAACCTTGAGAAACGGGAGACAAACATGCGAAAAATTATCTGTGCTGCACTGATCTTGGTCGGGCTTTCAACCAATGCACAAGCGGCCGCAGATTGGGCTTTTACGATCACTAATAAATCGGGCACGACGATTGACCGCTTTCGCACTCAAGAGAACGGGGCTTGGAGCGCGAGCTGGCTCAATGACCATATCGAGCCGGGCGATACCTTTAACATGCACTTTGGCCACGCCGATGGCGATTGCGCGGTGCGCACGCAAATCGGCTTTGAAGATAATACGTTTTTTGACGTGGACGTAGATTATTGCCAAGTCGAGCACATGGACATCTTCGAAAAGAGGATCACCTGGAAATAGTGACCTTTGAGGCGCGACCAATATTCTGAGCTCTGTTTAAGGGAGACAGCTTGGCGCGCCGGGCTACTCCATCCGCAGGGATTGCGGCCCCAAATGTTGCTTGCCTTTGGCACGGTCAAGCTGGATTTGGCGCTGGCGCATCCGTCCGGCGGCGCGCTTCTCTTGGGTGAGCGAAGGGCTGCAATGGGGACATGACACGCCCTCCTCATACTCTGGCGCGGCAATGTCGTGCTGTTCCAGCGGCGCGCGGCAAGCATAACAAAGCTTGAGATAGGAAACTTGTAAGCCATGGGTGACGGAAACCCGCTGGTCAAATACGAAACAAGACCCTTCCCACAGGCTCTCGGCCTCCGGCACTTGTTCCAGATATTTTAAGATGCCTCCCTTGAGGTGAAACACCTCTTCGAACCCCTGATCCAGCATGTAGCTGGAGGCCTTTTCACACCGGATACCGCCCGTGCAAAACATGGCCACCTTTTTGTTTTTGTGCGGATCGATATTCGCTTCAACGTAGTTAGGAAAGTCACTGAAACTTATGGTGTGCGGGTTTGTCGCGCCATGAAAGGTGCCTATGCGCACCTCAAAATCATTGCGGGTATCGAGAACAATCACCGCAGGGTCGCGAATCAGAGCGTTCCAATTTTCGGGCTCGACGTAGGTGCCAACGCGGGCGGTCGGGTCTACCGATAGATCGCCAATAGTCACGATTTCTTTTTTAAGGCGCACTTTCATTCGTAGAAAGGGAATCTCATCGCAAAACGAACTTTTATGTTCGATGTCATGGAGCGCGGGCGTGGAGCGGATGCCGTCCAGCACACGCGCCATGGCTGCGGGCGTTCCGGCCAAGGTGCCATTGATGCCCTCGCGCGCCACCAGCAAAATGCCACGCACAGAGTTGTCATCGCAGAGCTTTTGTAAAACATCGCGCAGGTTTACATAATCCGGCAAATGGGCGAATTTGTAAAAGGCGGCAACTTCTATTTTTGACATGATATTTCCGGCATAATGTGGTTTTGTTGACGCGCGGGCTTTTGTCGCACATATAATTTTTGCTCTTTTAGATCAATCCTGCCGAAGTGATAAGAAAAATCGAACGTATGCCGCAAAACCAGTCAATCCCTACCCCCACAGCTGCCAATGCTTTTGACGCGGTCAGCGAAATTGCCAAACAAAATGCGGGGCGGGACGCGCGGGTTTTGCCCCGCAAGTATCGGGATATGGCAAATTCGCCTTTCGCGTTTTTTAGAGCGACAGCACATCTGTTTTATCACCATGCTTTGGTCAACGGTCTGCCTGCGGCCCCGGTGGCGTGGATATGCGGCGACATGCATGTCGAAAACTTTGGCGTCTATCGCGGCAATAACCGCCTTGAATATTTTGACATCAACGATTTTGACGAGGCGTGTCTCGGCCCTTTGGCAGCGGACATAACCCGGCTGGCCGCATCAATCATTCTTGCCAGTGAGGCAATAGGGTTGGAAATACCTACGCAGGATAGCTTGGCGCTTGCAGCACTGGACGCGTATTTCTCCGCACTTAAAGACGGCAAGGCGCGGTGGTGCGAACATAAAACCTCGACCGGGGCTATCAAAGCCCTGTTCAAACAAATCAAATCCCGCAAGCGAAAAGCCTTTTTAAACTCTCGCAGTATTTCGGTAAAAAACCTTCGCAAATTGGCGTTGGATGGCGAGCGCTATTTGCCGTTGAACCGCGATGATGAAAAGCCCGCAGCGATTGTCAAAATATTCGCCGCCCTGTCCGCGCCCGCGCCGCACTATTATGATTTGCGCGATATAGCCTTTCGTGTGGCCGGGCTTGGAAGCCTCGGTTTGCGCCGTTATGCGGTTTTGATGCACGGGCGCGGCGACCCCGACCGCAACGCCTTGTTTGATGTGAAAGCGACAGCGCCCTCAGCAGCGGCGAGACTCATGCCGCAACGTCAGCCGAAATGGTCAACCGAGGCTTCGCGCATTGTCACCCTGCAAACCCGGTTGCAAGCGGTGAGCGCCGCTAGGTTACACGCTGCGCGTATTAGCCGCCACGACTATGTTGTGCGGGCGTTGCAACCCAGTGAAGATAGGCTGAACCTTTCGGTTTTGGTAAAGAACCGGGAAAAGCACATCGAATCTTTGGCGGAAAGCTTTGCTCAAATGGGTAAAATGGCGGCGTGGGCTCATCTTCGCGGCGCGGCACGTGACGGCGCTGATGGGCCTGATCTGATGATCAAATTTGCAGCGAAGGCGAATTTAGAGCTGTGGCTGAACAGCGCTAAAACTCTCAAGACTGCCAATGACGTTGACTACATTGCATTTAAGCAGGCCTATACTGCCACAGATAAGCGTCTCGCGGACACATTACGTCGCTAACAGCACCACGCACAGCGCCATACAAGCCACAAGAAGCGCCACAAAAGAGGTCCAGCGGCGAACTCGCCAGCGGGCGTAGTCCGGTTCCAAAAAGTCGGCTGTTCCGGTGTAGGGACAAGCGGTGGCGTGGCCGGCCATTTCGGCGGCGCGGACGAGCGATTCCATTGACGAGGTTGGAACCGGAGAATGATATGCTGATGTGCTGGACATGACTGGTACTCAAAGCGGTTACTTTAAACAGCTGCTCCGAACTGAATAGTTTGAGTGTTTCACATAGCTATTAATATTTCAGGGATTGGTTTGTTGTGGCTAAGTTGCTAGCAAACGGGCGACGAGGGCGGAACGTTCCCCTTTTTCCCCTGAACGTGGCATAAATAATAAAAGCGAATCAGTGCGCAAACGGAAGCAGACTATGGACGATGGTGATCTTTTCGGGGGGCTTGGCGCAGAACCGAGGGCGCAAAAGGCAGACAGCGGCAAGATAAAAGCCGCAGCACCTAAGATGCCTCTGCCGAAAGCCGATATTACCAAGCCGGAGACCTACGACGCCTCATCGATTGAAGTGCTCGAAGGGCTGGAGCCAGTGCGCCGTCGCCCCGGCATGTATATCGGCGGCACGGACGAGGCCGCTTATCATCATTTGTTTGCCGAGGTGATTGATAACTCAATGGATGAAGCAGTGGCAAAACATGCCACATGGATTGATGTATCGATTGAGCCGGATGACTGGATTTGCATCACCGATAACGGGCGCGGTATTCCAGTGGATCCGCATCCAAAATTTCCGGACAAATCGGCGCTGGAAGTGATCATGACAACGCTGCATGCCGGCGGCAAGTTTGACTCGGGCGCCTATGAGACCTCCGGCGGTTTGCACGGCGTTGGTGTTTCGGTGGTGAATGCGCTGTCCTCCCGGCTTGAGGTAGAGGTGGCGCGCGGGCAGATACTGTATGCGCAGGCATTTGAACGCGGCCATGCGGTCAACACATTGCAAACACTCGGAAAAGTGCAAAACCGCCGCGGCACCAAAGTTCGGTTTAAGCCGGACGTGCAGATTTTTGGTAAGGACCTGCACTTTAAGCCGGATCGGCTGTTTAAAATGACCCGCTCGAAGGCCTATCTGTTCAGCGGCGTCGAAATCCGCTGGCATTGCGCGCCGGAACTTCTAAGCGACGGGGGGGCTACGCCCGCTGAGGCGGTGTTTCATTATCCCGGCGGCCTAAAAGACTACCTTGCCAATGAAACCAAAGACGTTGATCTGGTCACAGACAGCATGTTCACCGGCAAGGTGGAGAAAGCTAAAGGTCATGGCTCGGTGGAGTGGGCTGTGTCTTGGCTGGCGGGCGATGACGGCTATGTGCGCTCATATTGCAACACAATTCCGACCCCGGACGGCGGCAAGCATGAGGACGGAATGCGCTTCGCGTTGCACCGCGCCTTGAAGGATCACGCCGAACGCATTGGCCAGACCAAACGCTTTGCCGCAGTGACCATCGACGATGTGATGCTGACCTGCGCCGCAATGATTTCGGTATTTATCCGAGAACCGGAATTCCAAGGCCAGAACAAGGGCCGTTTGATGACAGTGGAGGCGACACGCATTGTTGAAGGAGCGATGCGCGACGCCTTTGATCATTGGCTGGCAGCCGCGCCATCGCAAGCGCTTAAACTGCTGGAATGGTCGATGGAACGCGCTGATGACCGCCTGCGCCGCCGCGCCGAAAAGGAGGGTATGCGCAAAACCGCCGTACGCAAATTGCGGTTGCCTGGTAAATTGACCGACTGTTCCAACAATGGCGCTGCCGGGTCCGAACTGTTTATTGTTGAAGGAGACTCGGCGGGCGGCTCAGCCAAGCAGGCGCGCAACCGCGCCAATCAGGCCATTTTGCCGCTTCGAGGTAAAATACTTAATGTGGCTTCTGCCACGCGTGAAAAGCTGGCGGCAAACCAGCAAATTTCTGATCTGGTGCTGGCGCTGGGTTGCGGATCCGCCTCGCACTATAAAGAAGCGGATTTACGCTACGAAAAAATCATCATTATGACTGACGCGGATGTTGATGGCGCGCACATCGCGTCTTTGCTGATCACATTTTTTTACCGGCAAATGCCGAAGCTGATTGAAAACGGCCATCTCTTTCTCGCTGTTCCTCCGCTCTACAAATTAACCCAGGGCAGCAAGACCACATATGCCCGCAACGAGGCACATCGCGATGAATTGATCGGCAGCTTTTTTAACGCGCGCGGCAAAGTTGAAATTAGCCGGTTTAAGGGCCTTGGCGAAATGATGGCGCATCAACTCAAGGAAACCACTATGGATCCCAGCAAACGCACACTGTTGCAAGTGACTAATGCCGTGGCAGATGCGGCAGGCACTGCGGACTCAGTTGAGCGCTTGATGGGAAATAAGCCGGAGGCGCGGTTTAACTTCATTCAGGAACGCGCTGCTTTCGCCAGCGAGCTGGTCGATATTTAAGCAGGAATTACGAAACTTTAACTTGAACCATCGTGCCGCGAGCTATTCTTTAAGTTATTTTTATAGGAGATAAAGATGCGCGACATAGAAAATCAAAAATATTCGAGCGTGGCCATGTTTCTGCATTGGCTAATGGCTTTGATGATTATCGCCAACATCGCCATCGTCAAATATATGCAAACATTACCACGCGCCGACCGGAGTTCGTATTTTTACCTGCATGAAGCAATCGGGACCACTGTTTTAGCTTTGATCGTATGGCGGCTGTATTGGCGGCTGACACACAAGCCGCCGGTGTTGCCCGCCTCCACAACTGGTCTGGCTGCGCTGGCCGCCCATGCCGGACACTGGTCCCTTTACGCCATGATGGTGCTCGTGCCGTTGACAGGTTTTTTACAGGTCACTTTACGTGGCCGCCCGATTGGTATGTGGTTGTTTACCATCCCCAGCCCGTTTACCGCCAACGCAGATCTGGCCAAAACCTTCAGCGGGTTTCACGACACCCTTGGCAACTTATTAATTTTTATTGTTGCCGGACATATCGTGTTTGCGCTCCTCCACCAGTTTTACAAGCGGGACAAACTTATTTCGCGGATGATGCCTTAAGGCAATTTTCCGGTCATCCGTATCGTTCTCCGCACAATACTTCGAAAATTGACGAATCGTTTACTCTAAGTGTTTACGATGATCAGTAAGTGAATTTTTGAGGTTTGGTATGGACTTGATGAGATCATTTTTGGCCCGAAGGAGCGGCTCGGCACTCGAAAAATTTGCTCTTGGTGCCGTGTTGGTTATGCTCGCCAGTCTTGCCAGCGCCAGCCTCCTGACCAGAATCGCATCTAGCGGCGCTCACTCGGTAATGGCGCGGCAACAAACGCAGTCAGATCCGCGCTACTTCCAGCTTGGCTCGTTGGGACCATCGATTAAAAAGGGGCCGGACTTCTATAATATAGACGCGACACCAACAGGAACCATTGCCTTAAGCACGGCGCGCGCGATCGTGTTAGATCCATGCACTGGCAAGAGCAAATGATTGACTTTACTGGTGTTTCGGCCTAATGCAGCTGTGATACCGTAGCTATGTGCGCGTGCGGTGTCTTGCTTCGCCGACGTATTAAGGTTTGTGGAGCCGCGATCTTCCAAATGCAGCGGTATGCCGGTGAGTATACTTAAGGTTTGGCTGAACCTTCCCCGCGCTCCGGAATTTAAATAAACATGCATTTTAGTGACCTTGGACTGAGTGAAAAAGTCTTATCGGCCGTAATAGCCTCCGGTTATACCACTCCTACCCCAATTCAGCAGGAAGCCATTCCATACGCCCTTGCCGGTCGTGACGTGTTGGGAATTGCTCAAACGGGCACTGGCAAAACCGCCGCTTTCACGCTGCCAATGCTATCGCGCTTGGAAAGTGGACGCGCCCGTGCGCGGATGCCGCGTACACTTATTTTAGAGCCCACGCGTGAATTGGCGGCTCAGGTGGAAGAAGCCTTCATAAAATATGGTGTAAACCATAAACTTTCCGTGGCTTTGCTGATTGGTGGGGTTTCTTTTGCCGAGCAGGAGGCCAAGATCATGCGCGGCGCCGACGTTTTGATCGCCACGCCTGGCAGATTGCTCGACTTTGCCGAACGCGGCAAACTCTTGCTAACCGGTATCGAGATTTTGGTGATCGATGAAGCGGACCGTATGCTGGACATGGGCTTTAGTGAAGACGTCGATTTCATCATCAGCAAAACGTCCCGGCGGCGACAAACGCTGCTATTTTCTGCAACATTTTCGGAAGACGTTCGAAAGATCGCGCAGAAATACCTCGTGAAACCGGCAACGATAAAGACGACGCCGCAAACTGTGACCGCTCAAAACGTAGTGCACACACTTCATCCCGTGGAACGCGAAGCTAAGCTTGAGCTGCTTTTCGAAGTCATACATAAG
>JAYTYD010000320.1:0-10782 GCA_043742625.1 Methylovirgula sp.
GAGCGCGTTCAGGAACTTGATAAAGTTCTGCCAAACCGGGCGCACATTGCCATGTGCGTCCATAAGCTCATCTGCCACGCCAAGCGGCGGCGCGTATCCTTGCAACGGATTCGTGCTTTGCTCTAGCCCGAGTATGTTCAGCTTATGCTGCACGTCACAAGCCGGGCTTGCGGCGCAAGTCGAGCGTCAGCGGAAATTCAGGGTGTGGCACTTCCGGCAATGGCATATAGCTTCCGGAATTATGACCGTGAGGCAGGAACCGCGCCAGCCGACGCGCCTCCGCCTCGTTTCCATTCACCGGGAACGTGTCATAGGAGCGTCCGCCCGGATGAGCGACGTGATAGATACAACCTCCTAGAGCCTTGCCTGACCAGCTATCAAAAATATCGAAGGTCAATGGCGCGTCCACCTCCAACACAGGATGCAGAGATAATGTCGGTTGCCAGGCTTTGTACCGAACGGCACCCACGCTCACGCCGCTGGTCTGGGTTTTCTGCAACGGAACCCGCCGCTTGTTACAGGTTATAATGTAGCGTTCGGGGTTTGTGGTGGTCAGCTTAACCTGCAAACGCTCGACCGAACTGTCAGTATAGCGCACCGTGCCGCCAATGGCTCCGGTTTCCCCCAGCACATGCCAAGGCTCAAGGGCTTGTCGCAGTTCCAAGTGAACACCCTCATACTCGACTTCGCCGCAGAACGGAAAGCGGAATTCACACTGCGCTTCGAACCACTCCGAGCGCATAGCAAAACCATGATCTCCCAGATCCGCCAGAACATCCTTCAGGTCTTCCCACAGGAAATGCGGCAACATGTAGCGGTCATGCAGGGTGGTGCCCCAGCGCGTAAAGTTGCCCGCGACGGGGCTTTGCCACATACGTGCGACAATGGAGCGAATGAGCACCATCTGCGCCAAAGCCATGCGCGGATGCGGCGGCATTTCGAAGCCTCGAAACTCAACAAGGCCAAGCCGTCCGGTAGGGCCGTCCGGAGAATAGAGCTTATCGATGCAGATTTCGGCGCGGTGCGTGTTGCCGGTCACATCAATCAGCAAATTACGCAGCAGCCTATCCACCAGCCATGGCGCTGGCTGAGCGCCCAGACCCGGGTGCGGAATTTGATCCAGCGCCATTTCCAATTCATAGAGGCTGTCATGCCGCGCTTCATCAATGCGCGGGGCTTGACTTGTCGGTCCAATGAACATGCCGGAGAACAAATAAGACAGGCTCGGGTGCCGCTGCCAGTGCAGAATCAAACTGCGAAGCAAATCCGGCCGCCGCAAGAATGGACTATCCAGAGTGGTGGCGCCGCCCACCACAATATGATTACCGCCGCCGGTTCCGGTGTGGCGGCCATCCAGCATGAACTTATCCGCGCCCAGCCGCGTTTGCCGCGCCTCTTCATACACCGCCTCGGTAATCGCGACCATATCGGCCCAGCTTTTGGCGGGATGAATGTTCACCTCGATCACGCCGGGGTCGGGTGCCACACGAACAACATTCATCCGCGGGTCATGCGGCGGCGCATATCCTTCGATATGCACCGGCAAACCAAGCTGCTTGGCGGCAATTTCCGCTGCTGCAACCAGCTCCAGATAATCGTCAATTTTCTCGACAGGCGGCATGAACACACACAACCGTCCGTCACGCGGCTCCACCGACATCGCTGTTCGGGTGGCGTTATCCTCATCGCCCAGGGTCTGCTCAATTTGCTCTTGGGGTGCTGTGCCCGCGGTAAAATGTGCGGCAGGTTGCGCGCGGATTGAACCGCCATCAACGCGCGGCGAAAAATCCTGCAAAGGTTCCCGCGCTATGGTTGGATCCATCTGGTGCACATAGGGATATTGCGCCGGAGGAATGTATGGCAACCCCGCAAGCGGCAGGCGATACCCCACAGGGCTGTCCCCCGGCACCAAGAATACATGACTACGGCGGGTCTTCCATCGCTCTGAGCGCCAGCGTTGGCCGGTGGCTTGCGACTGCCAGCGTTGGATGGGCAATATAAAGCCGGATGGCTGGGTAAGCCCACGCTCAAACACCCGCGCGATACGGCTGCGCTCTTCTGCATCCTCCAGCTTTGAATTTTCAGGCGTTACATTGTCCGGCAGATTGGCTTCTTTCAAAATCCATTGAGCCGGATCTTCAAAAGCCGGTGTCACCATGTCGATTGGCACAGCGAGCTGCATCGCAATCACTTTTAACAGCGCTTCAGCTTCATTCGGGCCGACTTTAGCGTCGGCATCTTCTTTGGCAATGAGGCCGACATCGTTCCAGATCGGCTTGCCATCAGCGCGCCAATACAACGAAAAAGTCCAACGCGGCAAGGTTTCGCCCGGATACCATTTGCCTTGCCCGTAATGCAAAAAGCCGCCCGGCGCAAACTTATCCCGCAGGCGACGAATGAGTTCATCCGCCAATACCCGTTTTGTGGGCCCGACGGCTGCCGAGTTCCATTCTTCGGCCTCAAAATCATCAACAGAAACGAAGGTTGGCTCGCCGCCCATTGTGAGGCGCACGTCGCCTGCTTGCAATGATGCGTCAATCTGGTGACCAAGCTTATCCAGCGCCGCCCAGGACTCATCTGAAAACGGCTTGGTAATCCGCGGATGTTCCGCCACGCGCGTCACCCGCATGTCGAAGCCGAATTCGACATTGGCGAAGCTGGCCATTCCCGAAATGGGGGCCGCATTGCGATAATGCGGCGTGGCGGCCAACGGAATGTGGCTCTCTCCTGCCAACAAGCCGGATGTGGGGTCCAGCCCTATCCAGCCTGCGCCTGGCAAATACACCTCTACCCAAGCGTGAAGATCGGTGAAGTCGGTCTCTGTGCCCGAGGGGCCGTCCAAGGCTTTCAAATCCGGTTTGAGCTGAATGAGATATCCGGAGACAAACCGCGCCGCAAAACCAAAGTGCCGCAGCGCCTGAACCAGAAGCCAACTCGTATCGCGGCAGGAGCCTGTGCCGACTGCAAAAGTTTCTTCCGGACTCTGGACTCCCGGCTCCATGCGTATGACATAACCAACAGCACCCGACACCTGCGCGTTGAGATTTACGACAAAATCAACCGTGCGCACCGGATGGGTCGGAACCTTCGCCAGAAAGCCCTGAAAAAGCGGACCTAGCTGCTCAGCCTGACGGTAGATGCTAAGATCCTGCGCCAGGTCTTCGGGGTATTCAAAAGGCCAGTTTTCTGCTTCCGGCTCAACAAAGAAGTCGAACGGATTGTAGACCGTCATGTCGGCAACCAGATCAACTTCGATCTTGAATTCGATCACAGGTTCTGGAAACACAAACCGCGCCAGCCAATTGCCATAGGGGTCTTGCTGATAATTTACGAAGTGATTGGCGGGTGAAACCTTCAAAGCGTGGGAGATTACACGGGTACGGCTGTGGGGGGCCGGCCTGAGGCGGATGACTTGCGGGCCTAACACAACCGGACGGTCATATTTATAGTGAGTAAGATGATAGATACTGGCTTTTATAGACATGAAACCTGCGCTTTGTGCTGCAATTATGAGCTTAAGTGTTTCACAAAATATCGCACCGCACTACGCCTTTCCAGTCGCAAACTGCCTACATTTTAGGCACGTCCGAAATCCGGCTACCGGGTATTGCGGTGTTCAGGAGAGAGAGCCGCAATGGCCTTGCCCAACATATCAATCGTGAACGGTTTCTGTAAAACTGCGGTTTTGGCATCCAGCGTCACACCGGAGATATGGCTTTGGCCGCTGGCAAAAAGCACCGGCAGCAAGGCGTTTATTTGGCGCAAACGGTTGGCCAGCTCGATGCCGGAAATGTCCGGCAACCCGACATCTGTTATCAGCAGGTCAATCGCGTGCTGCGCTGAAAGCTCCAGCGCCTGCGCTCCGTTCCCGGCTTCGAGACCAATATAGCCAAACTCTTCAATGATATCGAGCATGTTCATGCGAATGAGAAAATCATCCTCACAAAGCAAAATAGTCAAAGCGCGTGGCTCATTTACAGTTGGCATGGCGACTTCATTTAGAACAGCGCTTTTTGGCGGCCCCAAAACCGAGCGCACTTTTCGCGCCAGTGTCTCTTGGTTATACGGTTTGGCCAAAAATGCAGTTCGGTCTGACACGCGGTCCGAATGTACCATGGACCCCTCGGTATAGCCAGAAGTGAAGATAATTTTGGTATTTGGAAGCAAGGCCAAGGCGCGCTGCGCCAGTGCATCCACTTTGACCGTGCCCGGCATGATCACATCAGTCAAAATCAAGTCGAGCGCTGTGCGGCTTTCCACCACCGCGATGCCTGTTGACGCATCATTGGCGGTGAGCACCGTGTAGCCCAAGTCGCTCAATTGCGCGACGACAATAGCCTGCACAGCCTCATCGTCCTCAACAACCAATATCGTTTCGCTCCCGCCCACAACAGGCGACTGATCCACCTCAGCAAGAATATCTTCAACATTGGTGGAACTGGGCAGATAGAGCCGAATCGTGGTGCCCTCACCCGGTTCACTGTACAGATGTACCTGTCCGCCGGATTGTTTGACGAAGCCGTAAACCATGGAAAGGCCGAGGCCGCTGCCTTTGCCCTGCGGTTTAGTCGTGAAAAACGGATCAAAAACTTTCGCCATCAGCTCTTTGGACATGCCATGTCCTGTGTCAGTCACGCTCACCATCACGTAAGGCCCGGGAGCCATGTCGCGGTGTTTTGCTGCCCCCTGCGCATCCAAGGTGACGCTTGCCGCCTCTATTGTTAGCTGGCCAACACCCTCCATAGCATCACGCGCGTTGATGGAAAGATTGAGAATAGCGTTTTCTAAATTCGCCGGATCGATCAGGCTTTTGCCAGTGTCGCTGTGAACGATGGTTTTAAGTGCAATTGTCACACCCAAAACCCGCCGCAACATGTCTTCCATGCCGTGCAACAGTTTCCCGACGTTGACAACCTTGGGCGCCAACGCTTGTCGCCGCCCGAAGGCCAGCAATTGCGAGGCCAGATGCGCGCCGCGCTCAACCCCCTGCATGGCATTTCGGACATGACGCGCAGCGTGCGGTTGATCGGCAATATGCCGCCGCAACAGTTCCAAATTTCCGCCGACAACTTGCAATAAATTATTGAAATCATGGGCGATGCCACCGGTGAGGTTGCCTATCGCCTCCATTTTCTGAGATTGTCGCAAAATCTCTTGGGTTTGCGCCAGCTCAGCCGTGCGGATTTCGACGCGCGCTTCGAGCTCTATCGCCAGCGCCGCAAGCTCGCTCTCCGCTTGCTTTTGCGCCTCAATATCGGTGTTGCTGCCAATCCAATACACAATCATGCCGCTTTCATCGCGGATGGGAGTGGCGCGGGTGATAAACCACCGGAAGGTTCCATCATGGCGGCGCAGCCGCAGTTCAACCTCGTAGAGTGAGCCGGTGCGCAATGCTTCGCCCCAGTTCAGTGAGACAGATTGCACGTCATCGGGATGCAAATGCTGAGCCCAAGCTTCGCCCAGCACAGCTTCATCACCCGCGCCGACATATTCATGAATGCGCCCGTTGCACCAACTGAGCAAACCATCCGGCCGCGCTGTCCAAAGCAGATTTGTCATAGACTGTGCCAGCGTGCGAAAACGCTCTTCCGCATCTCGCAATGCGGCCTCCGCCTGCTTACGCGCGGTGATGTCAACAACCGTTCCCACAAAGCGCTGCACCGAGACTCCGGTGGCCGAAATTACCCGGCCCTGCCGTGCCAGCCATCTAATTTCATTGGTTTCCGGATCTACACGGCGATATTCCGCATAGTCCAGCGGGTTGGCGCTGTCGCGCTTATTCGTCCCCGCTTTCGCGATATCGTCGGGATGTAACAAACTCAGCAGCATGGCGTCGGTCACCTGCACATGCGGATCGAGACCCCAAATACGGCGGAATTCGTCAGAGACGTCAAGCGTACCTTTTTCGGGATACCATTCCAAGGTACCAACTCCACCCGCCTCTTGAGCGAAATTCAGCCTTTGCTCAATCCGTATCCGCTCCGTTGTGTCTCTTACAATGGCGGCAACCCCGCAAACAGCTCCGTTTTCATCAACAATCGGACTGTAATCATGATTTAGCCACACCTCCTGCAACTTTCCATCCCGCTGCAACTTTCCATCCCGCTGCAACATGCTGGGCCTATCGCGCAGCGCTACAGTTTTTTTCGAAAGCACAGCGGCAATTACATCAGGTAGAAACTCTGTAAATTGCGGGAGCACGTCGAACGCGCTGCGCCCCAAGGCGGTGAAATCCGGCTTTCCGATCAATGCGCCAAAGGCTTTATTGTGAACCAGAATGGCGGCTTCACCCAGAAGAATGACCATCGGAATGTCAGCATGTAACATCAGTGACAATGCCGATTTGATACAGAGCGGCCAGCTCTCGATGGCTCCAAGCGCTGTGGCGGACCAGTCAAACCGCGCCACAGCGCGCCCCTGATCTCCACAGTGAGCAAGGAATTGCGGCCCGGATTGATGGTGGTCGACGCTCATACGTGTCCTTTTACACATCAAGCGGCTTAGGACTGACGTCCCGCCTTACGGTCAAAAAACAAAGCTTGGCTGATGGCAGCCTTGACGGCCTCTTCTTGAAACGGCTTTGTGATCAAAAACGCCGGCTCCGGACGTTCGCCGGTGAGCAGGCGCTCAGGATAAGCGGTGATAAAAATGACCGGAACGTTGATATCTTTCAAGATTTCAACAACAGCATCGAGCCCCGAACTGCCGTCTGCCAGTTGGATGTCAGCCAATACCAAACCCGGCTTGCGTTCCTTCACCAGCTTCACGGCTTCTGCGTGCGTGCGTGCGATGCCGGTAATACTGTGGCCGAGTTCTTCGACTATAGCCTCAATATCCAGCGCGATAATCGGCTCGTCTTCTATAATCAAAACGTTGGTGGAAACCTGATTGGCAATTTCTTTGCCCGCCCGCTCAATCAGCAGGGCAACATCAGCAATACTCAAATCCAGAATCAGACTGACGTCTTCAATAGAAAACCCTTCCACCGTACGCAGCAAAAAAGCCTGACGCGGTAGCGGCGTGATGCTCTCGACATTGCGTTCGGCAGCATTTTCGATCGTACCGGTTTCTGATTTCGGAAGAGCTCCGCCCGAACTCCGCCAAAGACTGAGAAATAGTTTATACAGCCCGTTGCGCGGCGGCATGTTTAGCGGAAAAATGGCAGGCTCAGCCACCAAGGCCTCTAAAGTTGCCACTACATAGGCATCGCCTCCGGCTTGCGAACCATTCAGCGCACGGGCAAACCGCCGCAAATAAGGCAAATGTGGAGCAATCAATTGGGCTGTCGGCATGATTCAATGTCTCCGGTCATACGCTAGACGTTCACTTCTGATCGCGTTTCTGACTTTAAAAAATATGTATGTGCAGGAACCAACTGATCAAACAGACGTTTAAGTTCTACATCAGTTTGAGATTAGGTCTAGAGTTTAGTGCAGATGTATAAAAGGGTATTGGAATGCGTCGCTATGATTTCACATGATTCCGACAAAAAAACTGCACCCCCTCAACCTGACAAAAGTCGGGCTGACTCTCCCTCTGCCTCAGCTGATCCTGTGTCCGGAAGCGCAGAAAACGACACCGTCCTCGACGAGAAAATTCAGGCGGCCATCGGTCAATCTCTAAAAACCTATTACGACGACCTCGTTAACGCACCAATGCCTGATCGCTTTATGGTTTTATTAGCCGAATTGAGCGCAAAAGAGCTCAAAAATGAAAAATGAAGCTCATCAAACATTTCCGAAAACGCCCCCGAGCACCATTTTTCGCGAGGGGCTAATAAAGGAAATGCCAAACTTGCGCGCTTTCGCAATCTCGCTGTGCGGTCGCCACGCCCAGGCTGACGATCTCGTGCAAGAAACACTGCTCAAAGCGTGGAGCAATGTTGACTCCTTCACGCCCGGAACAAATTTACGGGCTTGGCTTTTCACCATATTACGCAATACATTTTATTCTTCACACCGGCGCACCTCGCGTGAGGTACAAGATACCGACGGCATTTTTTCAGAACGTGTCGCTGTTCCGGCTCCGCAGGAAAGTGCAATCGATGTGGCTGACTTTCGGATTGCGCTGGAAAAATTGCCGGAGGATCAGCGGGAAGCGCTCATTATGGTGGGCGCTTCCGGCTTATCTTATGAAGAGGCGGCTGAGATTTGCGGTGTCGCCGTGGGAACCATCAAAAGCCGGGTAAATCGCGCCCGCGTGCGGCTCGCTGTTCTACTTGGCATTGTGAACCCCGCAGATTTGGGCCGAAGTGCTGTTGAAGATGCGGCTTTGGGAAAAATCCCGCGTGTTTAACTTATGCGTGTTTAATTTACATGTGTTTAACTTAGGCGGGTTTGGGTCGCGGTCTTGTCGAACACCACTGCCGAAGCACGAGGATTAGCCTCAAACATGCCAATCGCCAAGCTAACATCGATGCGCGGACGACTGCTGTTTTTGCTTGCTCTGGTCATTGTTCCAATAGCCCTGTTCAATCAGGGACTCACCTTGGTATCTTATTGGACGGCCATGGATGATATTGATGGCTCCCAATATGATGTGGCGCGCGGTTATGCTGTGTCGGTGCGCCGGAGTTTTGAAGATGCCGGAACCACACTCATTGCGGTGGCGCTCCGTCTTCAAGCCAAAGACGGAGATTGCCAAGTTCTGGTGAAGCGGGCGCTGGATGAGAACAAAACTTTCAGTGCGGTAATGGCGCGATCCTCACTTGGGGCATCCTGCCTTGCGGTAGCCCCGGGCCAAACCGATGCGGAAACTTTAGAAGAAATTTTGCCGCAAACTGCCACCAGCACCCCGGTGTTGACCCGCGACCCGGCCCTGCTGACCAGCTTTGATGCGTTTAGCGCCCATGGTCGGCTTTGGACCGTGCTTCACGTCAGGAACACCGCCGTTTCTATAGAGAGCTGGTCGCTGCATGCGTTGGTGAAGGCCGACAACATTTTAAATGACCAACCCGCAGAAGCTAAGGCGGCGGGCAATTTTGCATTGGTCAAGGCCGGCAGAGCTATCGCGGCAAATGGCGCTTCACCTTCAAATTGGATTCCAGAACAGCTGCCTATTTTAGCCGATGCTGCCGTATGGCAGACCAAACAGGCTGATGGTTCGCGCCTGGACTACGCGATTGCACCGGTGGCGCGACCGGATATGTATGTTCTTTCAAATCTGGATGCCAGGCCGCGCTTTGAGGTTTGGCAACGATATCTGGCGCTTTCTCTGGCTCCTTTGGCCTTCATGGGATTATTAGTGATCCTTTACGCCCGCGCCATTCAACGCGACGTGGTGGCAAGCGCCGGACAAATCAAGACCTTTGCGTCACTCCCGTTCGCTGTCGGCCAAACTTTAAAAATGGACCCGGCCATGCCGGAGGAAATGCAGAGCGTGCTTCAAGCGCTTTATGACTTGAAGACTCAAGCCGCGACACGCGAGGCGGCGCTGACGCTATCGGGAGCGAAAAACCGCACGCTGACGTTGGAGCTGCATCATCGTGTTAAAAACAGTTTGCAGGTGATCCAGAGCTATATCTCGCTGGGGAAACGCGAATTATCCGGCAAAAGTCGACAAACACTTGCCCTAACTGAGTCGAGGGTGCAGGTGATCGCCACCGCCTATCGTTTGGCTTTGAGCGAATCCGGCATGCAAAGTGTTCCGGTGCGCCTGTTTGCAACGCAGGTCACCAATAATATTTTTGCGACGCTGCGTGAGAAACATCAATGGGTGACCACCTCGCTTGGCGTGGAAGGCGATCTGCATATTGACCGGCTCATCCCGCTTGGGCTGGCAATGGTTGAGGTGTTGGGAGACGCTTTTACGCATTATGAATTTAACAATTTCAGCGTGAACCTCACGTCCAGCGGCACGGATCAGGTTGATTTCACCATCACGCAAGAAACCGAGGCGCCGCCATTGTCACAGGTCTCCAAACGTATGATGACCGGTCTTGCGTCGCAACTCGAAGCGCAAGCCTTGCCCGTGGACGGCAAAAATCTGTTGCACTGGCGCTTTAGTGTAGATCCGAGAGATCCCGGGGCTTAAGCCGTCTGCCAACGAAAAATATGGCGCTGAACCGGAACTTTTTTGGCAGTACCGCGTTACTCGGTTGGTAAATCAATTCCGATTAAACTTAAACAAGAAGAAAGGTTAGACCATGGAACCTCAGGGCATTATCATTTGGCTGGTTATTGGCGCGATTGCAGGCTGGCTAGCCGGGCAAGTCGTTAAAGGTGGTGGCTTTGGCCTCGTTGGCGACATTATCGTTGGCATTATCGGTTCAGTTTTGGGCGGCTGGCTCTTTGGCACATATGTGGTGGGCACCGGCGGCATTCTGGGCGCGATTATCGCCTCCACAATTGGTGCCATCATCCTTCTGTTTATCGTGCGACTGGTCAAGCGCGCCTAATCCGCCTACTAATTCGCTTAAAAGCGCAGCCGCCACCTCATCGGGGCGGCTGTACGCGTTCCAACATTGATAAATATGGACAAATTAGCGTTCTAAATTTTTCTTGGAACTTTTTTAGCGATGGAACGTTTTTCTGGAGGCCGCTTAAGGCGGTGGAAATTCAGGAGAAATATTATGAGCAGCACAACTGATAAAATTAAGGGCGCCGCAAACGAAGTTGCCGGAACTGTCAAAAAGGCTGTTGGTAAAACCGTTGGCAACACCAAGTTGGAAGCTGAAGGCGTTGGCCAGAAAGCCAAAGGTGAGGCTCAAGTTGCTGTCGGCGATGCGAAGTCCGCCGTCAAAAACACTGTCAACAAGCTTTAAGTGCGTCACGCCTGCCACCC
>JAYTYD010000321.1:0-4593 GCA_043742625.1 Methylovirgula sp.
TTGGGCGGCGGCCATGATCATCGCATATTCGCCACTGACCTGATAGGCAAAGGTTGGCACGTTGAAAGTGTCGCGCACACGCCGGACAATATCGAGATAAGGCATGCCCGGCTTGACCATGACCATGTCCGCGCCTTGCTCTAGGTCCAGTTCGACTTCGCGGATAGCTTCATCAGAGTTTGCCGGGTCCATCTGATAGGTGCGTTTGTCACCCTTCAACACGCCGCTTGAGCCGACAGCATCGCGGAACGGGCCGTAAAAAGCTGAGGCATATTTGGCGGCATAGGCCATGATCTGCACATTGTGGAAGCCTTCAGCATCAAGCGCCTCGCGAATGGCACCGATGCGACCGTCCATCATGTCCGACGGGGCAATGATATCCGCTCCGGCGCGGGCTTGGTTCAGGGCTTGCTTGACCAGCGCTTTTACCGAGGCGTCGTTGATGATGACATCGTTTTCCAACAAGCCATCGTGGCCGTGGCTGGTGTAGGGGTCCAGCGCGACATCCGTGACAATTCCCAAGTTTGGCACAGTGGCCTTCACGGCGCGGACGCATTGGCACACCAGATTTTGCGGATTATGCGCCTCAGAGCCGGTTTCATCTTTCAGGGCGGGATTTGTGAAAGGAAACAGTGCGATTGCCGGAATGCCAAGGCTAGCGGCGTACTGTGCAGCTTTGACGGCGAGATCTACGCTGAGGCGCTCAACGCCGGGCATTGAGGCGACCTTTTCACGCCTGTTTTCGCCCTCAATAATAAAAATAGGCCAGATCAGATCATTCGCGCTCAGGGCGCTTTCAGCAACAAGGCGCCGCGCCCAATCAGCTTTACGGTTTCTGCGGGGACGGTGGGTGAGTTGCATGGAAAAACCTCGGCCAAGTAGGGCTGAATTAGCATAAGCCGCGCGCATTCGAAACCCCGATTGAAGCGCGTCGCTTTGATTAGAGTAATGTTGTTCGAAGCACGACTGTGTAATGCCTATTTCCTGTCTTCTCCTCAGACGATTTGCTGAGCTTTTTAAATTCCGACGATTATAATCGCCACAAGGCGTGTCAATCGGCATATTTGGGGAGAGATCATGAAATCCGACATTGAAATAGCGCGCGCTGCCACATTGAAGCCGATTGTTGAAGTTGCCCAAAAGCTTGGCATTGGCAACGATCATTTGCAGCCTTACGGGCGACACATTGCCAAGGTGGACGCTGCATTTATCAGATCTCTCAGTTCGCGTCCGGATGGCAAGCTCATTCTGGTGACGGCTATCAGCCCGACACCGGCAGGTGAGGGCAAAACCACCACCACGGTCGGGCTGGGGGACGGACTCAACCGCATCGGCAAAAAAGCCACCATCTGCCTGCGTGAGCCTTCGCTGGGGCCTTGCTTCGGGATGAAAGGCGGCGCAGCGGGTGGTGGATTTGCGCAGGTTGTGCCTATGGAGCAAATCAACCTGCATTTTACCGGCGATTTCCACGCTATCACGTCCGCGCATAATTTGCTGGCGGCGATGATCGACAACCATATTTACTGGGGCAACGCCCTCAACATTGATACACGCCGCATTTCGTGGCGGCGGGCACTGGACATGAATGACCGCTCGTTGCGGCAGATAGTTTCGTCGTTGGGCGGTGTTTCCAACGGCTATTCGCGCGAAGACGGGTTCGATATCACCGTCGCCTCTGAAGTGATGGCGGTGTTTTGTATAGCGCGGGATATTACTGATCTGGAAGCGCGGCTCGCCCGCATGGTGGTGGCATATACGCGGGAGAAGAAGCCGGTGACGGCGGGAGACCTCAAAGCCGCGGGAGCCATGACTGTTCTACTCAAGGATGCGTTACAACCCAATCTTGTACAAACCTTGGAAGGAAATCCGGCATTTGTCCATGGCGGACCATTTGCCAACATTGCACACGGCTGCAACTCAGTAACGGCGACGCGAACAGCCTTGAAGCTCTCGGATTATGTGGTGACCGAAGCTGGTTTTGGCGCAGATTTGGGCGCTGAGAAGTTCTTCGACATCAAGTGCCGCAAGGCTGGTTTCAAGCCTGCAGCGGCGGTGATTGTAGCAACTGTGCGGGCTTTGAAGATGCACGGCGGGGTGGCTAAAGATCAACTCGGCGTTGAAAACCTCGAAGCGCTGGCCAAGGGCATAGCCAATTTGGAGCGGCACGTGGGCAATGTCCGCAAGTTCGGGGTTCCGGCGGTGGTGGCGATCAATTATTTTACCTCTGACACCACAGCCGAGCATAGATTTATTCAGGACTACTGCCGCGAAAAACTGGGTGTGGACGCTGTAGTGTGCAGCCATTGGGCCATAGGCTCGGAGGGCATAGACGAACTGGCACATAAGGTTGTTGCGTTGACTGAAGCGCATCAAGTTGCAGACGGTTTGGGCTTTAAACTGCTTTATCCGGATGAGATGCCGCTGTGGGACAAGATGAAAACCATCGCGACTTCAATCTATGGCGCAAGCGACATTTCCGGAGATCAGGCCGTGCGCGACCGCTTCAAGGAATTGCAAGCTGGCGGTTATGGCGACTTGCCCATTTGTGTTGCCAAAACGCAATATTCATTTTCGACAGACCCTCATTTGCGCGGTGCGCCAAGCGGGCATGTGGTGCTGGTGCGCGAAGTGCGCCTGTCCGCCGGCGCCGGATTCGTCGTGGTGATATGCGGAGAGATTATGACGATGCCAGGACTTCCCAGAGTACCGTCGGCCGAACGTATCGGGCTGGATGCAGAGGGGCAGATTGAAGGATTGTTTTAAAATCAGAGCAGCAGTATTTGCTTGGCAGCTTCCTGCCAGCTTCCTGCCATCGTTAAGTATGGATGCCCGGCTAATCGAAGATAAGGGAGCGCGGTCGCTTTCCTGCGGAAGGACATTAAATGGGTGACGGATTGGACGCGGAAATTCTATGGCATGTTGTAGGAGCTGCGGGGGTTGTTGTTCTCAATCGCCCGGCGGCGCTCAATGCGCTGACCTTAAATATGGTGCGCCAAATTAACGTCGCTTTGGATGCCTTTGAACGCTTACCGCAGATAACCCGAGTGGTCGTGTGCGGAGCCGGAGAGAAGGCATTTTGCGCGGGTGGAGACATCCGTTTGCTTTATGAACAGGGCATAGTGGGGGATCACGCTGCCCAATTGGCATTCTGGCGCGAAGAATACACCTTGAATATGCGCATCAAGCATTTTTCGAAACCAATCATCTCGCTCCTCAATGGAATTGTGATGGGTGGCGGGGTTGGAGTTTCCCAGCACGGCACTTATCGCGTCGCCAGCGAGAACTATGTGTTTGCGATGCCGGAAGTGGGCATCGGGTTTTTTCCGGATGTGGGGGCGACATTCTTTTTGCCTCGCTTGCCGGACAGGTTTGGAATAATGCTGGCGCTTACCGGCGCGCGGGTAAAAGCCGCAGACGCTGTGGCTTTCGGCTTGGTTGACGCCCATGTGCCACAGGCAAAATTTGGTGCGTTTGAGGCGTGTCTCGCAACAGGTGTTGATGTTGCCGACGCCGTCGGGGCGTTTATGGTTCCTGTCCAGCCGGGACCATATTATGAACATCGCAACGAGATAGCAGAGTGGTTTGCACCCGGGCCCCCCTTGGTGGTGATGGCACGTCTGAAACTGTCCGGATCCCGCTTGGCGGCAAGGCTTTTGGCGGAAATGACCACGAAATCCGCTTTCAGTATTGCAATTGCGAGCGAGCAGATGCGCAGGGGTGTATCGCTCGATTTTGATGAAGCGATGCGGATTGAATATCGCGTGGTATCGCGTATTTGTAAGACGCAAGATTTTTATGAAGGCGTTCGTACGGTTTTGATCGAAAAAGGCGCTGCTCCGCGTTGGGAATTCGCCGAGGTCAGTCTGGTGCCGGAGGCGCGTATTGCCGGGATGTTTGCGCCACTGCCGAGCGGCGAATTAGGATGAAGTGATGAAATTGACCGGTGCTGCAAACAAACCAAAGTTGATGCCCATGGTGGCGCAGCCGCAACCGCCGATTTCGGCAAATGGCAACAAAGGGAAATTAGGGCACAGCTCAGTCAGATGGGGCTTCTTGCTTTTGTTTTTTATGCGGCTGCTTGGGTTCCTATGGATGTTGCGCGGAGTTTTGCTCTGGCTCGGGATATTACACGTTACTCTTGTTGTTGGTTTTCTGGATTTGATTGTCGTGCAGCCCATAGATCTTGGTACTTTGCCGCTAGGTGAGGCGGCGATGGTGGTGTTTTTTGCCGTCTTTGACTTGGTGGCGGCTGTGGGGCTTTGGCTGGCGGCTCCATGGGGCGGAGTTCTTTGGCTGGTTGCGGCTTTGGCGCAGGTGGCGCATCTTACGCTGCGTCCATCAAGTTTTTGGGATGAAATTTCACTTAACGGTTTGAGCTTGCTGTTGATTTTGATTTATTTTGCGCTGTCTTACTTTGCAGCGCGCGAGCGGGATATTTCAGCTGAATGAATTACCAAAATAGTATGGACGTCGGGCAAAACGAGCGGCAAAGTAAATGAAGTATTGATGCGGACAATTTTAGTAAATACTTGTTTTAATTCATGTTTGATTCACTCCAATTTATAAACTTTGGATTCATTCTATTACTTAAAC
>JAYTYD010000322.1:0-1233 GCA_043742625.1 Methylovirgula sp.
CCACAGGGATCAGATAGGAATGGCGCTGGCCAAAGGTATTTGAAACCTCCCAAAGCAGCGCAGCAAGTTTGCCGCTTTTGTCGTGACAGAAATATATACTCAACGGATTGAACGCGTAGCTCAGTATGCGCGGCATTGTCAGCAGGTAGATCGTTCCCGGCTCGGCCAAAACGCCCGCATCCTGCAAACAACGCTCAATGCGGGGTCGCAATTGCGTGTCGCTTCTGTCACCAAAATCACGTTCATAAAGGCTGAACAAATTAAACCGGTTCAGCGAGAACCAGCGCAATCTCTGCGAAATTTTATCCAGCATGGCAATGTCAAGCCAGAGCCAGAAGCATCCGTAATCAAATTCATGAGTTTTGGGCCGTAACCGCTTGTGCATAACCCTACCGACGTAAAGCGCGGCCCCTCCCGCTCTGGGGTTACTCACGTCTGGGCAACCCGTATTTGCGCCAGTCACGCCAGTGCCAGTCGCGCCAATCCCACTCATGCCAGCGGCTCTTGTGTCAGAAATATCCGCCCGGATTCATTTTTAACGCTCCATGGACGGCGCACTCCGCCCAGCTCTTCCGCCACCGCCAATCCGGATTGGAGCCCGTCCTCATGAAATCCCGCACCAAAATACGCGCCGCAAAACCACGTGTTTTGCTGCCCTTGCAAGTCCCAAAGCTGTTTTTGCGCAGCGAGTGTCGCGCTGTTAAAAGCCGGATGTTCGTACATTTGCATTCGGATAATTTTGTCCGCAGCAATTTTCACATTAGGGTTTAGCGTTACAAATACATCTGTTCCTGCAATGTGTTGCAGGCGGTTCATCCAGTAGCTCACCGCGAGTTTGCGAACATCGTCGGTTTTGCGCGAAAGATAGTTCCAGCTCGACCATGCCGCCTTGCGTTTTGGCATGGCCGCGATGTCTGTATGCAGGACCGCTTCATTTGGAACATAGTGAAATGCCCCCAAAATCTCTTGCTCGCGCACAGATGGCGCATTCAACAACGCCAAAGCCTGGTCAGCATGGCATGCCAAAACAACGTGATCAAAACGCGCTTCGCCCTTAACGCTGTGCACAATCACCTCCGCGCCTTCACGCCTGATTTGGGTTGCAGCGCAGTCCAGAAAGGCCTTGCCGGCAAAATTTGCCAACAGTCGCGCCACATAGGCCTTGCTGCCGCCCTTCACCGTGCGCCAGATCGGCCTCTGTGTCAGATTGAGCAGGCCGTGGTTGTGGTTAAA
>JAYTYD010000323.1:0-3828 GCA_043742625.1 Methylovirgula sp.
CGCGCCGCTGCCACGCATAAAATTCAATATTTAGGTAACGAAGCCGGGTTGCCAAATCAGGCGGATGTTGCGAAAGTTTTGGCTGAATTCTGCCCTTAGGGCCAGCGCGTCGGCACTTTAGGCTCCCGGTTTCGTAATGCGAGGAAATGGAAATGACAACTTTGAAACAGAAACTGCTCGCGGCCACGCTTTTGGCAAGTTTTGGCGCCTCAGGCATTGCAGCCCAGCATTTCGCTGAGTCCGCCATATTAACCTCGCTGCGTTCTGCAAATTTATATGCCGCAAAAGCTGAAGTCGGATTGTTCAGCGGAGTAGTAACGATAGTCGGGCTTGAGGCTGTGCGCGGCGCGGGCCATTTCCGCATCGGTCGCACGACCCTTCACGGTGCTCCGTTTTCGGTCGCAACGCCTGCATTTGCAGCTGCGGGAAAGTCTGTGGAATTTGAAGACATTTCAGGTGAATTCGGGTCGTTTAGTGTTGGAATTCCACAGTTGAAAATTGTCGGCTCCAATTTGACAGAAAAAGAGCTCACCGCTCTGTTTGATGCAGAGTCTAGCACGCCGCTTTCAGAGCGCCTTGCAAAACTAAATGCTGATTCAATCGAATCCAATGAAGTGACCCTCTCTCAAGACACAGGAGATGATCACACCGCGGAAACTGTGTATTCCAACATCAAAGCGACCGGAGTTGTTGCGGGCAAAGTAGCAACTTTTAATGTTGAAAGCATCGAGCAAAACGCTGATTTGAAGGATGGATCAACCCTAACCTTAAAGTCCGGCTCAATGGCCGGCACCGGCTATAATCTGCCGTTGTCGGCACGGTTTCTTTTTGAAAAAGGCACCGCCAGTGAACCGCTTCAGGTCGCATCCGAACCGACAAAATGGTCTGATATAACCTATACGATCGCCAAAGATGGCGCAGAAGGCACTGAAGTTAAAATTGGTGCGGTGCAATTTGGCACCATTAAAATGCGCGCAATGACCACATCAATGTTTGATTGGCTTCAAAATTTTAAGCCACATGCGCCCGGCGAAAAACCTGACTCAAAAGAAATTGCAGCGCTCATGCCTGTGGCAGCGGATCTTTTGCGCGCGGTGGAGTTTTCTGCAGAGGTGACGCAGATTTCTTTTAAGGCCCTTGAGGGAACACAGAGTCCGGAGGGAAAAATTGGCCGTGTCGCCATCTCGGATTTTGGTAAAGGCGGCATTGGAGCGCTTAGCATAGAGGGTATTTCCATCACCGGCCCCGGCAAAATTGGCCATGGAGAGTTGTCCTCGGTTGGCTACAAGGGTCTGATGCTGTCGCCGTTTTTTGACACGCTGGCTGCAGCTGCAACGGCAGACTTTAAAGATTTTAATCCGCGCAATGCGTTTCCGAGCGTGGCTCAGGTTGGGTTTGCCGGTTTGAGCGTTGATGTCCCGGCCCCGGATGGTGTCGCAAACAGCGCGGACGGAAAAAATGTCAAATTTTCGGTCGGCAAATTTGAAGCGAATCTTGCTGATTATTTGTCCGGAATTCCAACGACAGTGACAGCGGGATTTGACCATGTCGTTTTTGATGCTCCTCCGGCAGACGCGTCTACAAATTCAAAAATGTTGCGGGACTTGGGCATAAGCAAATTTGACGGCTCGGCAAAGCTGAGCTTGGCCTATTCGGAAGCTTCCAAAGAGATTTCTCTCAACGAATTGTCGGCAAATGACCCCGCCTTTGGAAAGTTGGCTTTCAAAGGCTTGATCGGCGGAGTATCCAAAGACGTTTTCGATGCGGATCAGGCAAAAGCGATTTCGGCCGCTATTGGCGCCACTGTCAAATCTTTAGATGTTAAGCTCGAGAACAGCGGTGTCATCGATAAAATAATTGCACTTAAAGCGAAAGAGAGCGGCCAAAGTCCGGATGATTTTAAAAAGGGACTGGTAACAATGGCAGCAGGGACAATTCCGGCCCTACTGGGCGGGGACAGCCCCGCCGCCAAAATAATTTCTGACGCGGTGTCAAAATTTCTTGGTGACCCTAAAAATTTGCACGTTGAACTTACCTCAAAAGACGGCCTGGGCATGGCGGATTTAGGTTCAATTGGTGCGCCATCGGAATTGCTAAAAAAAATCGAAGTAAAAGCAGGTGCTAACGAATAGTCTTCACGCGTCACTGCAGTTTGACTGTCACACTGTCCGTTGCACCATTGGCATCCATTACAAGGATATTGGCAAATCCCCTGCCCTGCGGCAGGTAGCTGCTTTGTCTGCGCATGTCGGCAAACGCAAGTGGTTTGCCATCCACCATCCACGTCAGCGGCAGAACGCCGCCTTGAGCTTTTAAGACCAGCTCAGGCGCGTCGGTGCCGTTTGAACCAAGATCCAGCTTGGCTCCATCCGGGGGAAACGCAATTTTTAAGCCGGTGCTGGTCAAACTGTCCGTGACTTTTGGTAATTCATTATGGGTCCGGCGCAGGGGCGGCGGGAGATCTGCATTGTGAGCTATCAATGCACCCTTGGGCTGGGGAAATGGCTCAAGGTCAATACCGGTTCTGCTAAATGCGTCGAATAAAATAGGAGCCGCTGCAACACGCCCAACCAGCCCCGGCACAGGTGTGCCGTCGGCGCGACCAACCCACACCCCCAAGGTATGTTTGCGGTCATAACCCATCGCCCAAGCATCCCGGAAACCATACGACGTCCCGGTTTTATAGGAAAACCGCCCGCCAACGGCATTCAGCGGCGGCGGCGCTCCGCGCAAAATGTCGGTTACATACCACGCGGCAACCGGTTCGATGAATGCCCGGCTGCCATGGAAATTGGCATCATCAGCGTTGAAATTCAGCTTCGCGCTGCTGCCACCGCGCGCCAATCCAACATAAAGTTGGGTCATATCCAGCAAGCTTATGCCCAAACCGCCGAGGCCGACAGAAAGTCCGGGTGCCGCATCATTCGGCAAAACAATGTTGGCCCCGCCGGCGCGCAAGGCGCTTAGAAACTTTTGTGGTCCGAGCGTGGCCAGCAAATCTACGGCGGGAACGTTTAACGACATTTGCAGGGCCTGCCGCGCGCTTACAGCGCCTTGAAAAGTCAGGTCAAAATTTTCGGGTACATAAAGCCCGTAGCGAGATGGACGGTCTTCGAGCATTGTTTCGGGGTGGGCGATGCCCTCTGCAAAGCTTTGCGCATATATAAACGGCTTAAGCGCGGAACCGGGTGACCGAATGGCCCTCGTCAAATCCAGTGAGCCTGCGCGCTCTTTTGAATAGTAATCCGCACCGCCCACAGAGGCGAGGATATTGCCGGAGATATTTTCGGCAACCACCATGGCAACAGAAATATGCGGCCCCAGCGCGGCGGCGCGCTCCCGCGCCAAGGTTTCCAAACTTGCTTGCAAACCCGCATCAAGGGTGAGACGATGAACGGTCTTGGTCGGAAACTGCTTGACGACTGCTTGCGCCAGTTGCGGTGCCAGCGACGGGAAATTCCTTCTTACGTTTGGCACGGTCTCCACGAGCGCCGAGCGAAAATCATCCGCCGTGATAAGCTGTAAAGCCGCGGCACGGGTCAAAACACGGTTTCTTGATTTCAGGGCTGTCTCCGAAAAGCGATCCGGCCTGCGAAACTCAGGAGACTGCGGCAATGCAACAAGCAGAGCCGATTCGGCGTAGGAGAGCCGTTTTGGTTCTTTGCCGAAATAAGCGAGGCTGGCAGCCCGCACCCCTTCGACATTGCCTCCAAAAGGTGCCAGCGCCAGATAGAATTGTAAAATCTCGGTTTTAGTGAACCAAAATTCGAGTTGAATGGCGCGCGCGGCTTGGCGCAGCTTTGCTGAAAGTGAGCGTTCGGCGCGCGG
>JAYTYD010000324.1:0-4738 GCA_043742625.1 Methylovirgula sp.
CTTTGTAAGTGTTCCTCATGCGCCCGATTTCAATATGGCATTTTGCAAGTTAGAGACAATCATGACCCAGAATATCCTTTCATCTTCAAATAATATTGCCCAAGCTTTGACCGGAGAGGGAAAGACCTCACGCGTTGTGGCACCATTTGGCGTCCGGCTGTGGCTGTGGATGCTGGCCGGGCTGGTATTCTCGATGGTGGTAGTGGGGGGAGCTACGCGGCTTACCGAGTCGGGTCTGTCAATTACCGAATGGAAACCGGTAAGCGGGGCGTTGCCGCCGCTGAGCGCTGCTGACTGGGTTGAAGCTTTCGACAAATACAAGCAAATTCCGCAATACGCTAAAATGAACACGGGGATGACACTCGACAGTTTTAAAACCATTTTTCTGTGGGAATGGAGCCATCGGCTGCTGGGGCGCCTTCTCGGCTTCGCTTTGCTGATGCCGATGATGTGGTTCTGGCTGCGCGGACAGCTGAGTCCTTATTTAAAACCGCGTCTCATCGCCATTTTGGCTTTAGGCGGATTTCAAGGTTTCGTTGGTTGGTGGATGGTCAAGTCCGGTTTGGTTGATAGGGTTGAGGTTTCACAATATCGATTGGCCTCACACCTGCTGCTCGCATCTATAACCTTTGCTGCATTAATCTGGTTGGTGACGGGTTCATCGGCTTCAAAAAGCGAAACTTCAATGCCCGCACAAAGCCGGATGAAAATTTCCGCCATGGCTTTGATGATGCTTGTATTCTTGCAGATTGGCATGGGTGCCTTGGTGGCGGGTTTGCGGGCCGGCCTCACTTACAATACTTGGCCGCTGATGGACGGTCGTTTGGTTCCGCCGGTGGCAGATCTCACTTCGGTTCAACCGGTTTGGCGCAATCTATTTGAAAACATTACGACAGTTCAGTTTGACCACAGGCTCGGGGCGTACGTTCTGCTGGCTTTTGCCCTCTGGCATGCGCTTGACGCTTTTGTGGCGCGGCCAAGCTCTCATACGTCGAATCGGGCGGTGGCGGTGGCGGGATTGGTCGCGGCGCAAGCTGCCATAGGCATTGCTACCCTCGTGCTCATGGTACCCATTTGGGCCGGCATTTTACATCAGGCGTTTGCTATGCTTGTATTGGCGATGATCGTGGTACATTTTCGTCGCATAGGTGAAGCATGCAGTCTTGGATCCGTTGGTTCTTCAGTCCCGTCTTAACACTTTGCGCTGTCTATACCCAAAATTGTTGGGCTATGAGTTTGAGCGAAAATGGCCCCGTCGCCACTCTTTATGGGAAAATTGAACCGGGAGACGCCGAAGTATTCCGCGAGTTTCTGGTAAGGCAGCGCCTTCAACCCTTGAAGGTGGTTTACCTCAACTCCCGCGGCGGGTTGGTTTCGGCGGGCATTTCAATCGCCAAACAAATCCGCGATGCGAAACTATCGACGGCGGTAGATGCTTTGTCGGTTACATGCGACAGCGCTTGTACGCTGGTTTTTGCAGGGGGCGTGCAGCGCTACTACGTTGGCGGTGACAAAGTATTTGAAGGCTTCAGCTTTATGAGTGGATTAGGCTTTCACACCGCGCATTACAAAGGCGACGGCACGACGCGAAACTCCAAGTCAGACGTTGGCACAGAGAATATGCGGCAGCTTTTTCGAGAAATGGGACAGCCCGGCGCAATCGACCTGATGGATCAGGCGGCCTTCAACTCGCTCTACCGGCCTTGCGGCCAAACCGCGCTCAACTTGCATATTGCGACGAGTCTGTCTGCTCCGCCGCTGTAGTTTATCTGGTTAAATGCGCCCTACTTACACACCAGGACCGGCAGTGCGGAGTGAGTCAGTAATTTTGTGGTTTCGCTGCCTAAGAGCATTGCGCTCAGGCCGCGGCGGCCATGAGACGCCATGACAATCAAGTCGCACGACTGTGTTTTGGCTAAATCAAGAATAATCTCATAAGGGTATTCACTTGTCAGTTCGTGGGTGGTGGCCTTTAAGCCGACAGCTGCCGCTTGCGCGGCCACGCGGTTTAAAATTTCTTGCGCCGAGGCTTTGGTTTTGGCTTCATAATTTTCAAATACATCAGGGGTCACGCCCACTTCAAACGTATAAATTTGGAACGGAATCCGCACAGTGACATAGCTTAGCTTTGCACCCAAACTACGCGCCAATTTCAGGCCGGTGTCCTCGGCTTTGTGGGAGAGCTCAGATCCGTCGGTGGCCACCAAAATGTGAGTAAACATAATTCCCTCCTGTCACCGGATTTCAGCATGTCGCACTGAAACCCGATTATGGCATTGAGCCAAGTCAAATTCATGGCCGGATTTTTACAGATGGGCAGCCTGCAGTGCCTGCGCGATGTCGGCAATAATATCTGCTTTATCTTCAATCCCAACCGAAAGCCTCACCACATCCGGCCCGGCGCCCGCTTGGGTTTTCTGCGCATCTGAAAGCTGCCTGTGCGTGGTGGAAGCCGGATGAATAATCAGCGAGCGGGTGTCGCCGACATTGGCGACGTGCGAGAACAGTTTGGTGTGTTTGACCAATGCCACGCCCGCATCATATCCGCCTTGGAGGCCAAAGGTGAAAACCGCGCCAGCACCCAGCGGCGAATAGTGTTTTGCCCGCGCATGATATTTGTCAGTTTCCAACCCCGCATAAGACACCCATGCCACGTCCTTGTGACCGGCAAGAAATTTGGCAACTGCCAATGCGTTATCGCAATGGCGCTGCATACGCAGATGCAAGGTTTCGATGCCGGTTATAATCAAAAACGAGTTAAACGGCGAAATCGCTGGTCCGAGGTCGCGTAAACCCAAGACACGGCAAGCAATGGCAAATGCAAAATTGCCAAATACATCGCCAATGACCATGCCGTTATACTCCGGTCGCGGCGCAGAGAGCATCGGATAGCGCTTATCCCCCTGCCAATTGAAGGTGCCGCCATCGACAATAACGCCCCCGAGTGAATTGCCATGTCCACCCAAAAATTTGGTAGCGGAATGCACAATAATGTCAGCACCGTGTTCGAACGGGCGTATCAGGTAAGGGGTCGCCAGCGTATTATCGACAATCAGCGGAATGTTTGCCGCTTTGGCGACTTTGGCAATCGCTGCAATATCTGTGATCAATCCACCCGGATTGGAGATGGATTCAATAAAAATCGCTTTGGTTTTGGGAGTGATAGCAGCTTGCATCGCCACCAGATCATCCGGGTCAACCCACTTCACCACCCAGCCATAATTCTTGTAGGAATGATTGAATTGGTTGATTGACCCGCCGTAAAGCTTGGTTGAGGCGATAAATTCATCGCCCGGCTGCATAATGGTGTGAAAAACCAGATGTTGAGCGGCGTGTCCGGAGGCGACAGCCAGAGCCGCTGTGCCGCCTTCAAGCGCTGCAACGCGTTCTTCCAACACGCCAGTGGTCGGATTTGTGATGCGGGTGTAAATATTGCCGAACGCTTGGAGGCCAAACAGCGATGCCGCATGATCAACATCGTTGAAAACAAAAGCTGTGGACTGCACAATTGGTGTTACGCGCGCGCCGCTGCTCGGGTCCGGCTTTGCGCCGGCGTGAACCGCAAGCGTGGCAAATCTCGGGCTGTGATGTGGTTCGCTCATGAGACGTCTCCCTGTAAGTCTACTATAATTATATACTTATTGAATTGTTGACGCTTGGCAAGCCACTTTATAAGCGGCTGATCACGCCGGATAGCAGCTTCATAAGTGCACAGACTTGACTCTTTTTCCAGTGGATGCGACTTCGATTTTAAGAACAAAGGAGATGACGATGACCTCAGCACTGGTATTTCCGGGCCAAGGGTCCCAAGCGGCGGGCATGGGCAAAGCGTTAGCGGCTCATTTTAAAGCGGCAAGAGACGTTTTTGACGAAGTGGATGCTGCTTTAGGAGAGAGGCTCAGCCTCCTTATGTTTGAGGGGCCGGACGCCACTCTGACCATGACTGCAAACGCACAACCGGCGCTGATGGCGTCCAGCATCGCGGTTTTGCGGGTGTTGCAAAGCGAATGTGGTTTTGATCTGACAAAGAGTGCCAAGTTTGTCGCAGGTCATTCTTTAGGGGAATATTCGGCGCTGGCTGCGGCGGGTTCTATTTCGCTTAGCGACACTGCACGGCTGTTGCGGGTCCGTGGCAATGCCATGCAAAAGGCGGTTCCGGCAGGCGAGGGGGCAATGGCGGCAATCATCGGTTTGGATTTTGCAGCCGTCAATGCCGTCGCAACCGAAGCGGCCCGCGAGCTTTATTTGACTGGAGCTATTTGTGAAGCGGCCAATGACAATGGCGGCGGGCAAGTGGTTGTTTCGGGGACCAAGGCGGCGGTTGAAAAAGCAATGGAGCTTGCCAAGGCCAAGGGTGCCAAGCGCGCTTTGCTGCTGCCTGTTTCCGCGCCGTTTCATTGCTCCTTGATGATGCCCGCCGCAGATGCGATGCGTGAAGCGCTCGCCATGGTGACGATAAATGCACCATTGGTGCCGCTGATCGCCAATGTCACCGCCGCGCCGGTAACCGCCCCAGATGAAATCCGCAAGCGTTTGGTTGAGCAGGTAACCGGAACCGTGCGGTGGCGCGAGTCTGTGGCTTATCTTGCCTCGCATGGGGTCACCAATTTTCTTGAACTTGGCACCGGAAAAGTGCTTGCCGGGCTGGTAAAACGCATCGCAGAAGGTGTAACTGCGATCTCGATTAGCTCTCCCGAAGATATCGCCGTGTTCAAGGCATCCCACGCTTAAGGAGCTT
>JAYTYD010000325.1:0-1423 GCA_043742625.1 Methylovirgula sp.
TGTTAGCCCGGGGAGAGGCTTCGCGTTTAGAGCAATTCAACGCTTGACACACGCAAATTGCTCTTCCATCTCTTTGAGATCGCATATCATTTTCGCAAAACCGCTACACACTTTTGCGTGATATGCTTTAAATGCTGACTTGCGCGCCAAGCTCCACCACGCGGTCTGACGGGATAGAGAAGAAGTCGGTGGCGCTGATGGCTTGGCGGGTAAGGCCAATATAAAGCCTGTCTTGCCACATCGGCATGCCGGAGGTTTTCGACATTTTCAGTGTCCGCCGCCCGAGGAAAAATGACGTGGTCATGATGTCAAACTTGAAGCCGCTTTTACGCATCAGCGCCAGCGCTGCCGGAATGCGCGGGCTTTCCATGAAACCGAAATGCAGAATAACCTCCAAGAAGCCGGGAGCCAGTTCACGCACTTCATAGCGTTGGGCCGGGGACACTTTCGGCATGTCCTCTGTGCGCACCGACATGATGACGATGCGCTCATGCAGCACTTTATTGTGTTTCAAGTTATGCATGAGTGCCGACGGGGCGAATTTGGGGTCGCTCGTGAGGAAAATAGCGGTTCCTGAGACGCGGGTGGGCGGCCGCTTTTCCAACATGCGCACCAGATCCGTCATTGGCAACGAGTCGCGGTGCATCTTGCTTTCCAGCAGCTTGGAGCCGCGCACCCATGTCCACATCACGATCATGCCCAAAGCCGCCAAGCTTAACGGCACCCAGCCGCCCTCCAGCACCTTGATGAGGTTGGCGACAAAGAAGGCCAGATCAATAATGAGAAACACCGCAACAAAGGTGAGCGCGCCCCAAAGCGGCCATTTCCACAGTTTCCATACCACCACAAATGCCAGCGCAGTGGTGACAACCATGGTGCTTACCACCGAAATTCCATAGGCATTGGCGAGCGCGTCTGAACTCTTGAATAGAAGGGTCAGAACCAAAACGCCAATCAGCAGCAGACGGTTGACACGCGGAATGAAAATCTGCCCCTCCTGACTTTCCGAGGTGTGGCGAATTTCCATGCGCGGCAACAGGCCGAGCTGGATACCGGAGCGCACAATAGAAAATGCGCCGGTGATAACCGCCTGAGACGCGATAACCGTCGCCGCCGTAGATAGCACCACCAGATAGGGCACTGACCATAGCGGCGCCATGAGATAAAACGGGTCTGAAATGGCCTCCGGATGACTTAAAATCAGCGCGCCTTGGCCAAAATAGTTAAGCAGCAGAGCGGGCAACACAAAGAATATCCATGCCAATTGAATCGGCAAGCGACCAAAATGTCCCATGTCGGCATACAGCGCCTCGGCCCCGGTGACACCGAGAAACACCAGACCCAAAATGACGAAGCCTGCCAACCCGTTGCCAAATAGGAATTGGACTCCGGTAAGCGGATTTAGCGCCCAGAGAATTTGCGG
>JAYTYD010000326.1:0-1609 GCA_043742625.1 Methylovirgula sp.
GGAACTGCGCAACGAGGTGGCGCGGGCGGTTTATGCGCTCGCGGCATGGCGGAGACGGGGCTGAGCCACCTTACATCCCCGAATAATTCGGGCCGCCGCCACCTTCCGGCACAGCCCAATTGATATTCTGCGACGGATCTTTGATATCGCAGGTTTTACAATGGACGCAATTCTGGGCGTTGATTACAAATTTCGGTCTGGTTTTGGCGGCGTCATCAGCATAAACCACTTCATAAACGCCTGCCGGGCAATAAAGCCGCGCCGGTTCGCCATAGAGCGGCAGATTTTGCGAGACCGGAATGGACGGATCGCGCAATATGAGATGGCATGGCTGGTTTTCTTCGTGATTTGTAGACGATAAAAACACCGAGGACAGCTTGTCAAAGCTGATTTTACCGTCCGGCTTTGGGTAAATGATCGGCTTGATATCCTTCAAGAGTTTCAGCGTTTGATAATCGGCCTTGCCATGGCTTAACGTCCCGAAAAACGAGAATCCGAAGAGTTCATTGGTCCACATATCGAGGCCGCCGAGCGCAATGCCAAGATAGGTGCCAAACTTTGACCACAACGGCTTGACGTTGCGCACTTTTTTCAGATCTGCGCCGATGGCGCTGTCGCGCCAGGCATTTTCATATTCGACCAGCTCGTCATTGGCACGGCCGCTTTTAAGCGCCTCATCCAGATGTTCGGCACAAAGCATGCCGGAAAGCACCGCATTATGGGAGCCTTTGATACGCGGCACATTAACAAAGCCGGCAGCGCAACCCAACAGAGCGCCGCCCGGAAAGCTGAGGCGCGGCACGGATTGGTAGCCGCCCTCGGTGATGGCGCGGGCACCGTAGGACAGACGTTTGCCGCCTTCAAATATTGGCGAGATGGCAGGATGCGTTTTAAAACGCTGGAATTCATCAAACGGCGACAAAGTCGGGTTGGTGTAGTTCAGATGCACCACAAATCCGACCGAGACCAGATTTTCATCGAAGTGATACAGAAACGAGCCACCGCCCGTTGTGCCATCCAATGGCCAGCCGAAGGAATGTTGAACCAGCCCTGGGACGTGTTTTTTCGGGTCTATCTGCCACAGTTCTTTGAGGCCGATGCCGAATTTTGGCGGGTCGCAATTGCCGTCCAGCGCGAATTTCCTGATGAGTTCCTTGGAAAGCGAGCCGCGTGCGCCTTCGCCCATTAGAGTGTATTTGCCGCGCAGCTCCATGCCACGTGTGAAGGCGCTGTTTGGTGTACCATCTTTGCTGACGCCCATGTCTCCCGTAGCGACGCCGAGAACCTCTCCCGTTTCACCATACAGCACCTCGGCGGCGGCAAAGCCTGGATATATTTCCACGCCCAGTGCCTCGGCCTGTTGCCCAAGATAGCGCACGACGTTGCCTAACGAGCCGACGAAATTGCCGTGATTGTTCATAAGTTTCGGCATAAGGAAATTGGGGAGCCGGATGGCTCCGGAATGGCCGAAAAAGTAGAAGCGGTCTGAAGTGACCTGGGTTTTGAGAGGCTTATCTTTACGCCAGCCGGGAAGCAATTTGTCGAGGCCGGAGGGGTCGATGACCGCGCCTGACACTATGTGGGCACCAACCTCTGAACCTTTTTCCAC
>JAYTYD010000327.1:0-1168 GCA_043742625.1 Methylovirgula sp.
ATTGGGCGGAATGTTGGTTTATTTTGGTGTCATGCCGGCAATTGTTCGGTTTTCGGTCAGTATGCAACAGCTGAATACGCCCGGCGAGGTGACAATCGAGCTTTTGCCGAAGGTCAGCGAATATCTTTCGCTGATCATGACATTGATTTTTGCATTTGGTATCGCGTTCCAGCTGCCGGTTATTTTGGTGCTTCTGGGACAGATTGGCGTGATTGATGCAAAATTTCTGGCCGCCAAGCGGCGCTACGCCATTGTCATTATAACCGCAATTGCCGCAGTTTTGACGCCTCCCGATATTATTTCAATGTTCTCGCTAATGGTGCCGATGTTGATTCTGTATGAAGGCGCGATTTTTGTGGTGCGCTGGATGGAAAAGGCGCGAGCCAAGGCTGTTGTTCCCGGTGTTTAAACTCTGTCGCGGTTGCTGACCAATGCCGGCACGCCACATAGCGCTCGCGGTGCTGTTCACTATTTTGGTTGGGCTTGGCTTTCCTGCGGTCAAAATTGGTATGAGCGAAGCGCCGCCTCTGTTTTTGACCGCTATGCGTTTCTCACTGTCCGCAATTCCAGCGGTTTTTCTCATTCGCAAGCCGAATGCACCATGGAGCGCGATTTGCCTTTATGGACTTTTCATCGGCGTGATGCAGTTCGGACTTTTGAACTCCGCCATTTATCTTGGATTTCCGTCCGGCTTATCTTCGCTGGTTATGCAGATGCAGGTGTTTTTCACCATTTTTCTGGCATTTGTGCTGCTGAAAGAACGACCCGCGCCCACGCAAATCTTTGGTGCTTTAGTTGCATTTTGCGGCATCTTTGTTATTGGCGCGGGCAGGGCGCAACTCAGCTCATCGACGGGGGCGGGGTTGCTTGGCTTTATGATGTTGCTGGCCGCGGCTCTGTCTTGGGGATTTGGGAACATGGTCGCCAAAAGCCTCAAGGGCGTCAACATGTTCGCATTCACGATCTGGACGGGGCTAATATCGCCTGTGCCGCTGCTGATTTTATCTTATTTCATCGAAGGCCCCGGTGCTTGGCACGCCTTGGCAGAGTTAAAACCGGCTTTTGTCGGCGCGGTCGTCTACATGGCCTTTGGCGCAACGCTCACAGGATTTGGAATTCTCAACTGGCTGCTTTCGCGCCATCCCGCCGCGCAGGTTATGCCCTTCGC
>JAYTYD010000328.1:0-1606 GCA_043742625.1 Methylovirgula sp.
ATGCCAGCTCCAGCCATGCCAGCTCCAGCCATGCCGCCCGCGGGCGCTGCCGCCTGCTGATTGCCGCCAAACAAACTGCCGAATAACCCGCCGAGCATGCCGCCTAAACCACCCGCCGCTGGCGCCTGTGCTGGCGCCGCGCCCTGACCGAACATCGATCCCAAACCGCCGGGCTGGGTAGCCGCCTGTGCCAATTGGCCCAAAACATTACCCAATCCTTGGTTTTGCATCGAGTGGAACATACCACCGGCAATCATGGATGCGATGGTGGGCATCATCTGCTGTAAAATTTGTGGGCTAATACCGGTCGATTGGGCAGCATGCTGGGCAATTTGCGCAACAACCTGATTGTTGCCGAAAATCTGACTAAGCATGTCGCCACCCGCAGCCTGCGCCGACGGAGACTGGGCTGCAGTCGCATTTTGAAAGCTTTGCTGATTAATGCCGCCAGTGAGCGCGCCGATAATGGACTCGAGGCCACCTGCCGAGGATGCCTGATTTTGCATGCCTTGAGAAAAAGCCGGAATGACAGCCTGAATAGCGGCCTGAGTTTGCTCTGGCGACAAACCAAACTGCTGGGCGATGTTGTTAATGCCTTGGCCGCCCTGGGCCGCGTTTAAAATGTCATTAATGTTAAACATGTGGTTTCCCCTATTTAGAACAAAAATCCGCGCAAGGGCAGAAGCATTTGTCTTAAACCGGATTGATTTGCTTTGCGAGCCGCGCCGTAACGAAATATGCGACCATTGCTCCAGTAATGCCGAAAATAGCCGAGCCAACAATCATCCCGATCATGCCACCCTCGACGCCCCAGTGATTGGCAAAATAGGTAACGAACGGAATGGTACCTATTGTGGCGCGGCCCCAATTGAAAAAGGTGGAATAGAGCGGGAAGCCCAAGTTATTAAACGAGGTGTTGGCGACAAAAAGCGCACCCACAAACAGCCACAGCGAAGCGCCAAATGTGCAATAAAATTTTAGCAATGAGGCTGTTTCACCCGACACTCCGAACAGTTTGACGAGCAACCCGCTGCCAAGCCACAACAGAGCCCACACCACAATCACATAGACAAGCGTCAATAAAAACGCATCATCCAAGGTTTTGCGGACGCGGCCCATCAGCTTGGCACCAAGATTTTGGCTCAAGACCGGCCCGAGTGAACCGGTCAACGCGAAAATCACGCAGAAAGCCACCGGCGTAATACGGTCAATCACCGCAAATGCGGCAATGACATCCTCACCAAAACGCGAGAAAATCTTCATGGCATAGGACTGTCCCACCGGCGTGGCGATGTTGGTGAGGATAGCCGGAAGAGCGATGGCCCCGATCATTTTTGAGTCTTGCAACACATCCGGCAAACGGGGTTTTGCGACCAAATCGTGCACCTTGACGGCGCCCCAAAAGCCAACTCCGGCAAAGACGAACCGCGAGATTACTGTGGCAATCGCGGCGCCATACACGCCAAATCCTAAGCCGAAAATAAACAGGGGGTCGGTGAACGCGGTGACCAGCCCGCCAAAAAGCGTGACATTCATGGCGCGCTTGGCATCTCCCACCGCACGCAGTACACCGGAAAAACCCATGCCTAGCCCCATGAGCACATTT
>JAYTYD010000329.1:0-1115 GCA_043742625.1 Methylovirgula sp.
TCCTTATCAGCTGGTGGCATCGGGGCAAAATTGCGATGAACCACCGCACCCTCATGAGTCAGGCAGGTAGCCTTGACCAATTCATCATCCCATTTCACGGCAATTGCCATGCCGGGCTTATCGATCATGGTTTCGATGAAGGCATAGAGGTTTCGGGCATAAAGGGCGGAAGCCGTTGCAGCCAAACGGCCCGGCACGTTGTTGTGTCCGACAATTTTAACGCCGTTGGCGGTTGTAACAATTTCACCGGCTTTAGCGCCTTCAACATTTCCGCCGCGCTCGACCGCCAGATCGATGATAACCGAGCCGGCGCGCATAGCGGCCACCATATCAGCAAGCACGAGCTTAGGTGCCGGGCGCCCCGGGATGAGCGCAGTGGTGATGACAATATCTTGCTTGGCTATATGCGTGGCAACAAGCGCCGCTTGTTTGGCCTGATAGTCTTTCGACATTTCTTTAGCGTAGCCGCCCGAGGTCTCGGCAGCCTTAAACTCGTCGTCCTCAACCGCAATAAACTTCGCGCCGAGAGACTCGACCTGTTCTTTGGTGGCGGGGCGCACATCGGTTGCGGTTACAATCGCGCCCATGCGCCGCGCGGTGGCAATGGCTTGTAATCCGGCAACCCCGACACCCATAATAAATACACGCGCCGCAGGCACTGTGCCCGCAGCGGTCATCATCATCGGAAATGCGCGGCCATACTCACCTGCCGCGTCTACCACAGCGCGATAACCCGCCAAATTGGCTTGCGAGGAGAGCACATCCATCACCTGAGCACGGGTGATGCGCGGCATCAGCTCCATAGCAAAACCAGAAATTCCAGCTTCCGCCATGGCGGAAATGTCGGCTTCATTGCCGTAAGGATCCATCGCGGCAAATACCATTGCGCCCTTTTTGTAGAGCTTCAATTCCGCGCCGACAGGCCTACGCACCTTGAGGACGATATCTGCATCCTTCAACGCCGCTTCCACTGTTTTGGCTATTACGGCACCGGCGGCGGCAAAATCGGCATCAGGAATTCCGGAAGTGAACCCTGCGCCGGCTTGCACAAAAACTTCCGCACCCAAGGCAATGAATTTTTTAACGGTTTCAGGCGTGGCCGCGACGCGTGTCTC
>JAYTYD010000330.1:0-2055 GCA_043742625.1 Methylovirgula sp.
GCAAACTGAAGTTAGAGGATGCGCCCGGACTTGAAGCTTTACCGGGCAGCGACAGCGAGAGAAATTTCAAGGTGGTTGCCGATGTTGTGCTGAATGTGCCGTATCAGGGCGGCACAAGGAAGATGGTGTTTCAGTTGATACCGGATGCGCCACCCTCCATCAGTTTATTGTTGCCGATGGAGCGCGGCAAGCGCGGAGAACTAACCTTCAAATTTAGAACCCAAGATGATTATGGCGTGCGGGCGGCAGCGACGGATGTTGCCGCGCCAGACGCGGGCGTTCGCGTGTTGTCTCCAGCTCCACAACTACCGCTGGCGTTGCCTCCAAAGGGCGGGATTGGTGAAGGGCGGGGCACGCTTGAGTTTGATGACAGCCCGTGGGCGGGGGCAAAGGTAAAGCTATCTTTGTCCGCAACGGATGATGCGGGCCAGACGGGGCATTCCGCCGTGTTGGATTTGGTTCTGCCACAAAAAGTTTATCGCAATGAGCTTGCCCGCGCCTTAATTGAACAACGGCGCGATCTGCTGCTATTTCCCGACGTTAGGCGTATGCATGTGCACGAGGCCTTGGAAGCATTGCAAATCGCGCCGGATATTTTTGGCACTCCGGCTTCCGCCTATTTGGGGGTGCGAACTGCATATTCGCGGTTGAAAGCAGCGAGATCCGATGTGGATTTGCTGGAAGTGGGCGCGCTGCTACTTGACGTTGCGCAAGGTGTGGAGTCAGGCGGACGCAGCGGCGCTGACAAGGCGTTGCAAGCGGCTAAAGACGCATTACGCGAGGCCATCAAAAATGGCGCTTCGAAAGAAGAAATCGCAAGATTGATGCAGGAGTTGCGCGCTGCGTTAGACAAGGCATTGAAAGAGGCGGCGAAAAATCCAAATGCGCCAATGAAAAACGCCAAAAAACTATCGTCCGAAGATTTAAAGGATTTGCTCAATAAATTGGAAGACAGCGCTAAAGCAGGCGATGATGAGCAAGCGCAGGCACTGTTGAACATGCTGGATGATTTGACAGCGGTAGCCGAGGGCGAGGGCAAGGGCGAGGATGGCGCTTCGCCGCTGGATGAGGCGCTCAACGGGCTGGATGACCTTGCCCGTGAGCAGCAGGATTTGCGGGATAAAACCTTCTCGCAAAACCACGAAGATACTGGGCAAGCCGAGGGCGACAAGGGCGCGGAGCTAAAGCAAAACCAAGCTGACTTGCGCCAAAAACTTGATGCCCTGAAACGAAAACTCGCAGAAAACGGTGTTCAGGGTGAGGGTTTGGCGGCGGCAGATGAGGCGATGAAGCAGGCTGAAGGCGCGCTCGGAAAAGGCAAGCAAGGGCGCGGAGCGGCCGTTGATGCGCAAGGTAAAGCCCTGGAAGCTTTGCGTAAGGAAACACAAGCTTTGGCCGAGCAGGGTGAACAAAACAGCAAAAGCGGCAAAGGTTCGCGTTCAAGCAAACGGGATCCGCTAGGGCGCGACAGTAGCGAAGAAGACGCCGACGGGTTCAAAGACGGCGGTGCCGGTACTGCCAAAGCCACATCGGCGGCGCGGGCACGGCGGGTGTACAAGGAAATTCAAAAACGCTTGGGCGATGTCGGTCGTCCTTTGCAAGAAAAAGACTATCTTGACCGGCTTTTGAAAAATTATTGAGGGCGCGGAAAATTAGTGTGCGTTTTGGCAAAACTTCGGGCGGTTTTGCGAATGAGCGCAGTGCATGGGCGTGATATGTTGTCACAGCCCGATGCCCTTGTTTTGGTGCGGCTTACGGTACATTTGGAGTACAAAAGGAAAAACAAGATGGCTTCGAACTGGTTGACGATAGTGGCTGTGGCTGCGGTTGCCGTGGTTTTGGTAATGGGTTTGGCAAATATGTTGAAGGGCGGCAGCCCGAACAAAAGCCAGATGTTTATGCGCTGGCGCGTCGGCTTGCAATTTATTGCCATCGTGCTGATCATGGGTGTTTTGTACTTCAGGGGGCACTAAAGTTGGTAAAACTCAACCGGATTTATACCCGCACAGGTGACGATGGCAGTACGGGATTGGGTTCCGGGGTGCGCGTGAAAAA
>JAYTYD010000331.1:0-6324 GCA_043742625.1 Methylovirgula sp.
GCCGATGGCGCAAATTTTGCCCGCGCGCAGGCCGACGTCGGCTTTGACGATGCCCCAATGATCGACGATCAAGGCATTGGTGATGACGGTATCCACCGCGCCCGCGGCATTGGTGACCTGGCTTTGGCCCATGCCATCGCGGATGACCTTGCCGCCGCCGAACTTGACCTCCTCGCCATAGGTGGTGAAGTCTTTTTCGACCTTGATGAACAGTTCGGTGTCGGCCAAGCGCACCTTGTCACCGACGGTGGGGCCAAACATTTGCGCATAAGCGGCGCGGGAGAGGGTGGTTTTCATGGCTGTCCTTAAATTGGCTGCTCGCTATCCGTGGTGGGCTTGACGATGACAATTCGGGCAAAGCGCGATTGCATTTTCAACTGTGTCTTCTCCACCCTCTGCAAGTGGCTTTATGTGATGCACTTCCAAATATGGAGTTTTATCCAGCTTCCGTATGAAAGGCGCATCATGGCTGCATTTTCCGCACACTCCAGCGGCCTGATACAATGCCTCGGCCACGACATCAGGATTTCGAACAAATACTGTAACTGTTTTTTGCCTCGTGCTTGGAACCTTCGGCGCATGCTCCAATCTTTTCTGCCTCGCGCTGCGCTCCATTTTACTCGAAGCTATAACTTTTTTGTAGAACTCGGAGTTCCAGCTTGAGAGTTCATCCGTGCTGATGATTTTGAACTTGAGGCGCTCCAACTCCCGTTTGACCTTATATGTATGATATTCCGAAGGCGTAAGGGAACCAGGCCGAGCAGCGGCCCAAATGGCTTTAAAATCGTAGAGTTTACCTTTCTGAATAATGAACCAGCTCCTTGACCCCCTATTATTGGCGTATTTAGCTAAAAAAGCATCTCGCCCTATTCTAGCGAATTCTTGTATCTTCTTGTTTATTTGGTCTTCTATTGTCATTTTGACTCACTCCAAAGCACTCATAATTTCCCCATCACGAGCTGCCGGAACCCATAAATCTCGCGCTTGCCTTGCAAGGCCACAAGCTGCACCTCGCGGGTTTGCCCCGGCTCAAAGCGCACGGCGGTTCCGGCGGCGATGTCCAGCCGGAAGCCTTTGGCGGCGGCGCGGTCAAATTTCAGCGCGGCGTTGGTCTCATGAAAATGATAATGCGAGCCAACCTGAATTGGCCTGTCGCCGGTGTTGGACACCTGCAACGCCAGCTTTTCACGGCCCGCATTAAGCTCAATATCACCTTGGGGGGAAATGACTTCGCCCGGAACAAAGGAACCTGAAGTCACAGCGAGGTTCCCAGCGCGATATATGCGCCACCGGCAAGCGTGGCGAGGCCGGCAAGACGCGCAATACGGTGCGACCATGTGTTTGACAGCGTGATAATGGCAAAAAGGCCAATCGCGTGCAAAAGCGATGTTGCCAACACAAAGCCAAGCGCATAAAGCGCGCCGCCGCCCGAGAGCGGCGCTTCCGCGCCATGCGCAAAACCGTGGCAAATACCGGCAACGCCGATCAACGCCGCACCAACGCCCACCGGCGCGCGAAAGCCAAAGGCCAGCGCCAGACCCAGCGCCAGCACAGACGCCAGAATCCCCTGTTCAATAAATGGTAGCTCCGCGCCGCTCATGCCGAGTACGCCGCCGAAAATCATGGCGCCAACAAAGCTCGCAGGCCAAATCCAGCAGGCATTTTCACCGCGCAAGCCAGCCCAAAGGCCAACCGCAACCATGGCCAAAATATGATCAAGTCCCGAAAAAGGATGTGTAGCGCCCGCCATGAAGGCCGAGGTTTCACCTTGGCCCACATGGGCAAAGGCGGGGGTGGTCATCAAACTCAGTAAAAGGGCAGCAGAAAAACGCTTCATATGAAACTCCTATCGAATGGGTTCGTGAACGGTGACGAGCTTGGTGCCATCGGGAAATGTGGCTTCCACCTGCACATCATGGATCATTTCGGCGATGCCGGGCATGCACTGCGCTGCAGTGATGACGCGCGCCCCCTCCTGCATCAATTGTGCCACACTTTTACCATCGCGCGCGCCTTCCACCACAAAATCGGTGATGAGGGCGATCGCCTCCGGGTGGTTGAGCTTGACGCCGCGCCCAAGGCGATTTCGCGCCACCATGGCCGCCATGCTGATCAGGAGTTTGTCTTTTTCGCGCGGGGTGAGGTTCATGTGTTTTTCCGTGGTGAAATCATTGCAGCCGGTTGTGCCGTGTCTAACATTGCCAAACGCGCGGCATCGGTGAGCCGCGCAGCTGTGTCACCAGCCGCGCAACGGCTGTACGCAAAGATTGTGCATCGCGCGAGAGCAACCGCGCCACCACCATGCCATTCCAAGCGGATAGGGCGCAAATGGCAGCATCACGCTGCATCGCCTCGCGCGCCGGTTCCAGCTGTTCTTCGGCGGTTGGAGACATCAGCACCAGCGTCGCTATGGCGCGTGCGCCGTTGGCAATGGCGGTGCGCGCGAGCAGCGCGGCGATGTCACCCTCCAGCCTTACGTTTTCGGCAAAGACCAATCGGCCACCACGCCTTATCCGCCAAATATCGGAAAAGTAGCCGTCGCTCAAAATCTCGCCGCTGGCGGAGCGGCCAAACACCACGCTTTCGGCGGCCAGAAACGTCGCAGAATCGGGCAGTTCCACACTGAGTTCGCGGGCAACACGCGCGCCGGAAAACAGGATTGTTTCCTGCGGCACCCACGCGAATGTGCAGTCTGCCTCTAGCGCGATACGGGTGTGTAGCTGCGCCATTGCGCCCGACGAGCGATAAATTTTTTCGGCGGATTGGGTGGTAACTACAGCGCGGGTTGCCGCCTCTGCGGTGATGTCGATAGTGAGCGTGTCGCCACCGGTCATACCGCCGCCGGTATTGACAAGAACTGCCTCGGCGGTGTCGTTATCTTTGAAGGGGAATTTCAGCCGGAAGCCGCCGGTCTCGTAAAGATCAGCGATGCGGGTGCCGCGATGGCCAATAGCAAACCGGGCCGACACTGTGCCTTGCACACGCAAATGGCCGGGGTGGCGCGGTTCAGACAGCGATAAGCTTGCGGACATCTGTCTCGACCATGTTTGCTCTTGTGCCTGCCATTGCCACCTGGCCGCGATCCAGCACCGTGTATGTGTCGCAAAGATCACGGGCAAAATCAAAATATTGCTCAACCAGAACAATCGCCATATTGCCGCGCTGACGCAAGGTGTTAATCGCGAATCCAATCTGTTTGATAATCGACGGTTGGATGCCTTCGGTCGGCTCATCCATGAGCAACAGTGTCGGCCGTGTGACGAGCGCGCGCCCAATGGCGAGCTGCTGTTGCTGCCCGCCGGAGAGGTCACCGCCGCGCCGGTGCAACATCTCCTTCAACACCGGAAACAGATCAAACACGTCATCAGGAATGTGGCGCTCCGAGCGTTTCAGCGGCGCAAAACCAGTTTCGAGGTTTTCCTTGACAGAGAGCAGCGGAAAAATCTCGCGTCCTTGCGGCACATAGGCCACGCCTAGCCGCACCCTCTCATAGGGCGTGAGCGCATTAAGCTGAGTGCCATTCCACGAAATCTGGCCGGAGGAAACCTTTTGATGGCCGATGATGGCGCGCAGCAGCGATGATTTGCCAACACCATTCCGGCCCAAAATAGCCGTCACCTTACCGCTTTCTGCTTGCGCCGAAACGGTTCTCAGGGCCTGCGCCGCGCCATAATACAGATCAATCGTGTCGATGTTCAGCATGGTTCAGCGCCCCAGATAGACTTCAATGACGCGCTCGTCGGAGGCGACCTTATCAAGACTGCCCTCGGAGAGCACAGCGCCCTCATGCAGGCACATCACCGGGCAATTCAGCGCGCGGACAAAGTGCATGTCGTGCTCAACCACCAGAACGGCATGGTTTTGCGCAATATGGCGCAGCAGATCTGCCGTTGTTTCGGTTTCGGCATCGGTCATGCCGGCTACAGGCTCATCAACCAGCAAAAGTTGCGGATCTTGCGCCAGCAACATGCCGATCTCCAGCCATTGTTTTTGTCCATGCGAAAGGTTAGCCGCCAGATCGCGACTTTGTGAGGTAAGCCGGACAATGGCGAGGATTTCATCAATGCGGTTTGGCGCGATGCGATTGCGCCGACCAAACAGCGCCGAGAGCGGGCCGCACTGATCTTTCAGCGCCAGCCTTATATTGTCTGTTACGGTGTGGCTCTCGAACACTGTCGGCTTCTGGAACTTGCGGCCAATGCCCAGATTGGCGATTTTGGCCTCATCGAGCTTGGTGACATCGATGCCGCCCGCGAAGAGGATTGTGCCTTCATCGAGGCGGGTTTTGCCGGTTATGCAATCCATCATCGTGGTTTTGCCGGCACCATTGGGGCCGATGATGGCGCGCATTTCATTGGGCGCAACCACGAAAGACAACCCGCGCAGCGCCTTGTAGCCGTCAAAAGCCACTTGAACATTGTCCAGATAAAGAATGCTGCTGGTGAGCTCTACGGGTTTTCCGGGTGTGACAATTTGATTCACGGCTTGACCTCAACCAGTTCCGGCTTTGGTGTCGGCTGTTTACCGCGATATTGGTTTAACAGCCCGAGGATGCCCTTGGGCAGCGCCAGCGTCACCCCCACAAACAGCGCACCAAGGATGAACAACCAATAGGGCGCGAGCAGGCCGGAGGTGAATGTTGTTTTGGCAAAGTTAACCAAAACAGCGCCGATTGCCGCGCCCACCAAGGTTCCGCGACCGCCAACCGCCACCCAGATCACCGCTTCAATCGAATTGGCTGGAGCAAATTCGCCCGGATTGATAATGCCCACCTGCGGCACGTAAAGCGCGCCCGCAAGCCCGGCCAGGAGCGCTGAAACAACAAAGACCAGCAGCTTGAAGTTTTCGACGCGATAGCCCAAAAATCTGGCGCGACTTTCAGAGTCGCGGATGGCGACCAGCAATTTGCCATAGGTTGAGCTGACCATGTAGCGCGCAACGAGAAACCCGCCCGCCAACGCGGCAATGGATAGCAAAAACAGCACCATACGGGTGGATTGCGCCTGAATGTTAAATCCAAGAATGTCCTTGAAATCTGTCAGGCCATTGTTGCCGCCAAAACCCATGTCATTGCGGAAAAACGCCAGCTGAAGCGCATAGGTCATGGCTTGGGTGATGATGGAAAGATAAACCCCGGTCACGCGCGAGCGGAACGCCAGCCAGCCGAAGCCAAAAGCGAGAATGCCGGGAATGAGGAACACCATCAGCAGCGCATAGGGAAAATGCTGAAAGCCATACCATGTATATGGCAGGGCCTTCATGTTCAAAAACACCATGAAATCCGGGAGGATCGGATCCCCATAGGCTCCGCGGGTGCCTATTTGGCGCATAAGGTACATGCCCATAGCGTAGCCGCCCAAGCCGAAAAACGCGGCATGGCCGAGCGATAAAATTCCGCAGTAGCCCCAGACCAAATCCAGCGCCACAGCCAACAGCGCGTAGCAGGTATATTTGCCAAACAGGATGACATTACCATCCGGGAGGTGCATCCCGGAGGTTTCCGGCACGAGCAGATTTAATATCGGCACAAGGATGGCGATGATGAGCAATGTGATGAGGAACAGCGCGGCGCGGCGATCGATCATGGTTTAACTCTCCACCGCACGGCCCTTGAGGGCAAACAGCCCGCGCGGACGCTTTTGAATAAACAGAATGATTAGAATGAGGATGATGATTTTCGCAAGGACCGCACCGGCAAAGGGCTCGAGAAATTTGTTGGCGATGCCGAGCGAAAATGCCGCAACGAATGTTCCCCACAAATTTCCGACACCGCCAAACACCACCACCATGAAGCTGTCAACGATGTAGCTCTGGCCCAAATTGGGGCTGACATTGTCAATCTGGCTGAGCGCCACACCGGCGATGCCGGCGATGCCGGACCCCAGCGCAAAAGCCATCATATCAATGCGCGGCGTGCGGATGCCCATGGCGGCGGCCATTTTGCGATTTTGGGTCACGGCGCGCATTTTCAAGCCAAAGCTGGTGGCTTTTAAGACAAACAGCAGCACGAAAAATGTGGCCAGTGCAAATCCAACAATAAACAGGCGGCCATAGGTGATTTGCAGGCCGAGAAAATCAAATGAGCCGGACATGTAACTTGGCGCGCCAACTTCGCGATTATTCGCCCCGAAGGCGGTACGCACCGCCTGCTGCAAAATGAGGCTGACACCCCAAGTCGCGAGCAGCGTTTCCAGCGGGCGGCCGTAAAGAAAGCGGATGATGCCGAGCTCAATAACGATGCCCACCAGTGCCGCAACCAGAAACGCCAGCGGAATTGACAGTGGTAAAGACCAACCGAAATATTGCGGGAAGTGCAGACGGAAA
>JAYTYD010000332.1:0-1786 GCA_043742625.1 Methylovirgula sp.
GAGAAATTAAGGCATTCGTGCCGGATTGGAACAGTGTGAGCGGCACCTGAGCACATCACGCAAAACCGCTACACACCTTTGCGTGAGACGTTCTAGTCGCCGAACAATTTTTCGAATAGGTTTTTTTCTTTTTTGCTGAGGGGTGCTGTTTGCGGGCGCTGCGCCGTGTATGGCACCTCTGCGGGCGGGATTAACTCTGTTGTGTCCGGCAAAGTCGGCCTGCGAAGTGAGCTGACAGGCGGCTTATCCTTGACCAAAGCGCCTTGCTGCGGCGGAATGTTCGCTGCTCCGGCGCGGTTGATCGTTAAAGGCCCATTGGTTGGCAGCGGTTGGCTGGGTGGACCATTGAGCGGGGTTGTGGAGTTCAGCGCTTCGGGCGGTGTGAGGGCATCAAGACCATTGCCATGCCAGATGCCGCCCGGCAATGGTGCCACCGGAGTGCCCTGCAACGCGGTTTTCATATAGCGGCTCCAGATTTCGACCGGCAAATTTCCGCCCGAGGTCTTTTTGGTGGGCGAGGCATCATCATTACCCAGCCAAACGCCAGTGACCAAAGCGCTGGTGTACCCGACGAACCACGCGTCGCGATAATCCTGGGATGTGCCGGTTTTGCCAGCCGCCTGCCAGCCCGGCAGCTCGGCCTTGCGGGCCGTGCCGGTCAGCAGGGTTTCCTGCATCATGGTGTTCATCATCGCCACATATTGCGGATCGATAACGCGGCCGAAATTCGCCCCTTTGCGCACATATAGCACCTTGCCGTCTGCGGTGCGCACCTTGTTAATGATATGTGGCTGAACGCCGATACCGCCGTTGGCGAAGGGAGCGTAAGCACTCACCAATTCCAGCGGTGAAACTTCTGATGTGCCCAGCGGCAACGAGGCATTGGGCTGCAATTCCGATTGAATGCCTAAGCGATGCGCGGTTTTAACCACTATTTTGGGTGTCACTTCCTGCCCCAGTCGCACCGCAACTGTGTTCAGCGACAGTGATAACGCCTTGGTAAGCGTGACATTGCCGAAATATTCGCGGCTGTAATTTTCCGGCTGCCAGCCTTTGACGCTTAAAGGGCCGTCTTCGCGCAATGTGTCCGGCGTGAGGCCGTGTTCGAGCGCTGCTAAATAGACAAACGGCTTAAACGATGAACCCGGCTGGCGCTTGGCCGAAACGGCACGGTTAAACTGGCTGTCGGCATAATTCCTGCCGCCCACCAGCGCCTTGATGCCGCCATTGGTATCCATGGAGACCAGCGCACCCTGCGAAACGCCAAATTTTCCGCCCTTAAGATCCAGCTCCTCTGTCAGGGCTTTTTCTGCCGCCATTTGCATTGCCGGGACAAGCGAGGTGGAGACAACAATATCGTCATCAATAGCGCCGACCGTATCATCCAGCGTGTCCATCACATAATCAGCGACATAATTGATGGTTCCAGCCCCCTCCTCGCGAACGGCCCTGGCAGGGCGGGACAATGCCAGCTGCGCCATAGCTTCCGTGATATAGCCCTCTTTTGCCATGGCCGTTATGACCTGCGCGGCGCGTTCGGTTGCGCCTTCCGGGTTGCGGTTTGGTGCCAGTTTGGTGGGGGCCTTCATCAAGCCTGCAAGCGTGGCTGCCTCTGAGAGGGAAACAGAACGTGCACTTTTTCCGAAATATTTGCGCGATGCCGCCTCGACACCATAGGCGCCGGAGCCAAAATAAACGCGATTAAGATAGAGCTCTAAAATCTGATCCTTGGAATATTTATGCTCCAGCCAAACCGCTAAAATAGCCTCTTGCACCTTGCGAGACA
>JAYTYD010000333.1:0-1002 GCA_043742625.1 Methylovirgula sp.
GATTGTCTCGACCATTTGACCATTGCGACGCATGGAAATAATAGCGGCGAAGGTGCCGAGCGTCATAATTAAATAGATGGTCATGTAAATAACCACGCCCTGGACGCCGTTTTGGCTGCCCGCAGCAAGGCCAACCAGAGCAAAACCCATATGGCCGATCGACGAATATGCCATTAGCCGTTTGATGTTGGTTTGACCGATGGCAGCAAACGCCCCGAGCAACATCGAAAGAATCGCTAAAAACGCCACGATTTGTTGCCATTGCGTAAGGATGCCGGGGAATGCGGTGCTGATAATGCGAACAATCATTGCCATTGCGGCCATTTTCGGCGCGGAAGCAAAAAAGGCGGTGACAGGGGTTGGCGCGCCTTCATAAACATCCGGCGTCCACATATGAAACGGCACAGCTGATATTTTGAAAGCCATGCCTGCCATTAAAAACACAAGGCCGAAAATAACACCAATCGACACTTGGCCATGGATGGCATTGGCTATTCCCGCAAAAGACACTGTGCCGGAAAAGCCATAGATCAGCGAGGCTCCATAAAGCAACATGCCGGACGACAAAGCCCCGAGGACGAAATATTTCAGGCCCGCCTCAGAGGATTTCACGTCGTCACGTTTGATGGCCGCGATGACGTATAACGCCAACGACGACAGCTCCAGGCCCATGTAAAGCGCAATGAGATCATTGGCAGAGACCATAAGCATCATGCCGATAGTGGAAAGCAGAATTAGGATAGGATATTCGAAGGAAGCGAACTTTTCGCGCGCTGCAAAATCCAGCGACAGCAGCAGCGTAACCAAAGCGCCAACGAGCGAAAGAACCTTCATATAACGGCCAAAGGCATCATCTATGAACGAGCCGGAAAAGTCCGCTCCGCTGGTGCCGGGGTGGCGCAAAACCAAAATGATCGCAACACCCAAAATGGCCACGGCAAGTTCGGAAACCAGCCAGCTCAGCTTTTCGCCTTTCAAAGCCCCGAGCAGGATGAGTCCGAG
>JAYTYD010000334.1:0-2273 GCA_043742625.1 Methylovirgula sp.
GAGTTAAATTGATCAGTCAAATCAGCCGTCACGCCCACCACCAGACCGGCCTTCTGATCTTCTGCAACATTGACAAACGCCACAATGCCAGAGCCGATCTGACCTTTTGCCTCGTCAATCAGCGCCTTCATATCCTTCATGTCGACACCTGAAATCAGCTTTGGCATGAACTTTATGGTGCCAATCTGCACCTCTGCGCTGCCGCCAGCGCCGCCGGACATGGCAAGCTTTTTCCGGGCTTCCGCCAATTCACGCTCAAGTTTTTTGCGCTCGTCAATTAAAGCGGTGAGACGTTCAGCGGCTTTATCGACCGGAGTTTTGAGTAACCCGGCAATTTCGTGAAGTTTACGGGATTGCTCAGCAAGATGCAGGCGCGCTTCGGACCCCGTCTTGGCCTCCAAACGCCGCACGCCCGACGCAACCGGCCCATCGGCAACAATCGTTACCAATCCGATATCGCCGAGGCGCCGCACATGCGTGCCGCCACAAAATTCGACCGAATAGGTGTTTGGCAGCCCGGACTGAGGCGCATTCTGCCCCATACTTACCACCCGCACTTCGTCTCCATATTTCTCGCCGAATAACGCCCGGGCACCCGATTCAACAGCCGCTTTCTGATCCATGAGCCGCGTGACCACCGGGTCATTTTGTAAAATAACGCGGTTGGAAATGGCTTCCACCTGCGCAATTTCCGCATCACTCATTGATTTCGTATGCGAAAAGTCGAACCGGAGCCTCTCAGCAGAAACAGAAGAGCCTTTTTGCGCCACATGATCACCCAACACCTGACGCAGCGCTTCATGCAGCACATGCGTCGCTGAATGGTTTGAGCGAATGCGCGAACGCCGGTCACTGTCAACCACCAGTTCAAGCGCCTGCCCCTCTGACAGCTCACCCTCCTCAACCACACCTTCATGCACAAACAAGTCGCCCAGTTTTTTCAACGTGTTGGTCACACGGAAACGCACGTTGGCACTGTGCAGAACGCCGGTGTCCCCAACTTGCCCGCCGGACTCCGCATAAAACGGCGTCTGATTAAGCACGACTTGGCCTTTTTCACCGGTGCCAAGGCGGCCAACACCTACGCCATCCTTGATTAGGGCGGAAACGACTCCCTCGGCCATTTCTGTTTCATAGCCCAAAAACTCGGTCGCCCCGGCCTTTTCTTTCACCCCGAACCACACCGTTTCCGTCGCGGCCTCGCCTGAACCGGACCATGCCTTGCGCGCCGCCTCTTTTTGTAACCGCATCGAGGCGGCAAATCCATCGGTGTCCACGCTGATGTCGCGGGCGCGCAATGCGTCTTGTGTCAAATCCAGCGGAAATCCGTAAGTGTCATACAGTTTGAATGCCACGTCGCCGGCCAACGCCTGACCGGAGCGTAAATCGCGGCTTTCTTCTTCGAGGATTGCCAAACCGCGCACCAAAGTCGTGCGAAATCGGGTTTCCTCAAGCTTTAAAGTTTCGCTGATCAAAGCTTCTGTCCGGATCAATTCGGGATAGGCCTGCCCCATTTCACGCACGAGCGCCGGAACCAAGCGCCACATTAACGGCTCTTTGCAACCGATCAATTGTGCATGGCGCATCGCGCGGCGCATGATACGCCGCAAAACATAGCCGCGTCCTTCGTTTGACGGCATAACTCCGTCCGCCACTAAAAAGCAGCAGGCGCGCAAATGGTCGGCAATCACCCGGTGAGAAACCTGATGCGCACCGTGGGCCGAAACGCCGGACGCCTCGGCGCTGGCGCGGATGAGCGCGCGCATCATGTCCGTGGCATAATTGTCGTGGGTTCCTTGCAGTACGGCGGAAATGCGCTCAAGCCCCATGCCCGTATCGATAGACGGCCTTGGCAGGCTGACACGTTCCCCGCCCGGCATGGTTTCAAACTGCATAAACACCAGATTCCAGATTTCAATAAAACGGTCACCATCTTCATCCGGGGAGCCAGGAGGCCCGCCAGGAATGTGATCCCCGTGATCATAAAATATCTCAGAACACGGCCCGCACGGCCCGGTGTCTCCCATCATCCAGAAATTGTCAGACGTTGGAATGCGAATGATGCGCCGTTCAGGCAACCCGGCGATTTTTTGCCAAAGATTAAAGGCATCGTCGTCAGTGTGATAGACGGTCACAAGCAGCTTATTCTTGTTCAGTCCGTAGACTTTGGTGATCAGGTTCCACGCCAGCTCAATGGCCAGAGGTTTGAAATAGTCACCAAATGAAAAGTTACCTAACATCTCGAAAAACGTATGGTGGCGCGCGGTATATCC
>JAYTYD010000335.1:0-3764 GCA_043742625.1 Methylovirgula sp.
CGTGGCCACTGCGCGCGCAGGGACCGGCAAGGGGGCCGCCCGTGGTGCACGTCGTGACGGTCGCATTCCAGCAGTGATCTATGGTGGCGGTGAAGCCGCGGAACCGATCTCACTCGATTTTCGTTCGCTCAATCAATTGATTTACGCGGGTCACTTCCTGACCACGATTTTTGAAGTTGATGTTGGCGGCAAAAAGCAGCGTGTTATTCCGCGCGATTATCAGCTTGACCCCGTGCGCGACAAGCCGCTGCATATTGACTTTTTGCGTTTGAAGGCAGGCGCATTCTTGCGCGTTGACGTTCCTGTGCACTTCTTGAATCAGGACATTTGCCCGGGTTTGAAAAAGGGCGGATCGCTCAACATCGTAACCCACGCCATTAACATGCGCGTGCCGGCCGACAATATTCCGGGCGCAATTGAAGTCGATTTGTCGAAGTATGACTTTAATGAATCCATTCACGCATCAGTGCTCAAGTTGCCGGAAGGCTGCAAGCCAACCAGCACCGAGAAGGACTTCACGGTGGCAACCATCGTTCCGCCGATTGTTGTTCCTGAAACTCCTGCACAGGCTGCTGCTGCAACCGCTGCGGGCGGCAAAAAGAAGTAAGCCCCCCGGCGCTGCCTCATTAGAATTTTCGCCCGCTTTGTGCGGGCGATTTTGTTTCAGGCGTATGACGCCAACTTCGTGACACTTATTTGAAGTGCGCAGGCGGCGGAACTCCAAGGTTATGAAATGCTCTTTGTAGGTTTGGGAAATCCCGGCACCGGCTATCGTCATAACCGCCATAACATCGGCTTTATGGCGGTGGACACGCTTGCGCGGGCGTTCAACTTTCCGAATTTTAAAGCAAAATTTTCGGGCGAAGTGGCAGACGGCATCATTGCCGGGGAAAAAGTTACGCTGCTCAAACCGACAACGTTCATGAATGAGTCGGGTCGTTCTGTGTGCGAGGCAATACGGTTTTCAAAAATGCCGCTCTGCGATGTGACTGTGTTCCATGATGAGTTGGATCTGGAGGCCGGCAAGCTTCGGGTGAAACTTGGTGGCGGCAACGCCGGGCACAATGGTTTGCGCTCCATCTCGGCTTTGTGTGGCAATGATTACCGCCGTGTACGGCTTGGCATCGGGCATCCGGGTGTCAAGGAACTGGTGCACGGACATGTGTTATCTGATTTTCATCCGGATGAGCGGCCATGGGTGCGCACGCTGTGTGACGCTATTGCAACGCACACGCCGCTCCTGGTGAAGGGCGATGAAGCCGGATTTGCTTCAAAGATAGCCATCGCGATGGGGCAAACATAAATTTGTGTCGCTAAATTTTGTCGTTCAAGCTAGGACAGCGGCAACTTATTTTCAAACTTACGAGTGGTTCCATGGGTTTTAAATGTGGCATTGTCGGGTTGCCGAACGTGGGCAAATCGACGCTTTTTAACGCGCTCACCCAAACTGCCGCAGCGCAGGCGGCCAATTATCCGTTTTGCACAATCGAGCCGAATGTCGGCGATGTTGCTGTGCCGGATGCGCGGCTTGATGAATTGGTGAAGATTTCACATTCCAAGGAAATTATCCCGACCCGCCTGACCTTTGTCGATATCGCCGGGCTTGTGCGCGGTGCCTCCAAAGGCGAGGGGCTGGGCAACCAGTTTTTGGCCAATATCCGCGAGTGCGACGCCATTGCGCATGTGGTGCGTTGTTTTGAAGATGGTGACATCACCCATGTCGAAGGCAAGATCGAGCCGATCAACGACATTGATATCATCGAGACCGAGCTGATGCTGGCGGACCTAGAAAGCCTTGAAAAGCGCCTCAACGCGCTGGAAAAGCGCGCCAAGGGCGGTGACAAGGAAGCCAAGGAGACGCTGGATCTGGTCAACCGCTGCCTGGTGCTGCTGCGCGAAGGCAAGCCAGCCCGAATCGTCGAGCGCTCGCCCGAAGAGCACAAAATTTTTGCCGGTTTGGGGCTGCTGTCCTCGAAACCCGTGCTGTATGTGTGCAATGTTGAAGAAGCCGCTGCCGATCAGGGCAACGGGTTTTCCGAAGTCGTGAAGAAGCGCGCGGATGAAGAGGGCGCGGTTGCGGTTGTGGTTTCGGCAAAAATTGAGTCCGAAATTGCGGTGCTGCCCATTGGCGATCAGCGCGATTACCTGGACGCGGTGGGGCTGGCCGAACCGGGCCTCAACCGGTGTATCCGCGCCGGATATAATTTGTTGCACCTGATTACCTACTTCACAGTGGGCCCGAAAGAGGCGCGCGCCTGGACCATTGAAAAAGGCACCAAAGGCCCCGCAGCGGCCGGTGTGATTCATACCGATTTTGAAAAAGGCTATATCCGCGCCGAGACCATTGGCTATGAGGATTATATTACCAATAAGGGTGAAGGCGGCGCGCGGGAGGCGGGCAAATTCCGCCTTGAGGGCAAAGATTACGTGGTGCAAGACGGCGATGTTTTGCATTTCCGCTTTGCGACCTAAGGTCAGGCTCGCAGAGCTTGCATTTTTGCAGAAAACGCATTCCGATGCAGGCGGTTGTATTGCCGTTTTTTGGCCCTAATTGAATCCCAAGTTAACGCCGCCGTATTGTGTGCGGGGAGAACAAGGGAGGTTTTCATGTCTAAAATTGTGCTTCTATCTTCAGTCTTGGGGCTGGCGCTGCTTGGAGCAGCCACCCTTCGCCCGGCTTTTGCCGCCGGTGATGCGCCGCCGCCGCCAACCTGCGGCAAAGGCGAAGTTTACGATGAAAAAGCGCAGAAATGCGTGAAGAAAGAGGGCGCTAACCTCACTGATGAGAATTATGCAGCCTATGCGCTGGCATTGGCCAAGGACGGGCGCGCGCCGGAGGCTTTGGAAATTCTGGATTTGTTGAAAGACCAGAATACGCCGCAAGCGCTAAACTATCGCGGCTATGCCACCCGCAAAAGCGGCAAGGTTGATGAAGGTATCGCATTTTATTTGAAATCTGTGGCGCTGAAGCCCGATTATGCACAGGTGCGCGAATATCTGGGCGAGGCTTATGTGCTTAAAGGGCAGATGGAGCTTGCCAAGGCTCAACTTGATAAGATCAAGGGCATTTGCGGCAATACATCTTGCGAAGAATATGAGGATCTGGACGCTGCGATCAAAGATCCATCAACGATCTGATTTTGCAGGGCTTTGATTTTGCAAAAGTTGCATTTTAGAAGGCTTGAATTTTAGAAGGGACGGTTTTGTCGCCCCTTCTGCTGCCGCGATTAACGATAGAGATTTTCCGACTTATCGACATTCTTATACATCGACGCCACCTGCTCGCCGTAGCCGTTGAACAGCAGTGTCGGCTTGCGCTCGTTGGTGCCAATGATATTTTCTGTGGCTTGGCTCCAGCGGGGGTGCGGAACTTCCGGGTTCACATTGGCCCAGAACCCATATTCCGAACTCTGCAACGCTTCCCACAGGCCGACCGGGCGCTTGTCAACAAAACTGATCTTTACAATCGACTTGATCGACTTGAACCCATATTTCCACGGCGTGGCAAGCCGCAATGGCGCGCCATGGACTTTCGCCAATGGATGACCATAGGCACCTGAAACCATGAATGTGAGGTCATTCATGGCTTCTTCCATGGTCAGAGCTTCGATGTAGGGCCAAGGGTAGATCGGGGATTTCTGCCCCGGAGCCATTTTGGGATTGTTAAAGGTTTCAAAACGTACAAACTTCGCCGCGGACGTTGGCTTTGCCGCAGCAATCAGCGCCTTGAGCGGAAACCCGGTCCATGGAATGGTCATTGACCA
>JAYTYD010000336.1:0-1546 GCA_043742625.1 Methylovirgula sp.
GCAACAGGTTCGGCCAGATCATGCGCATAGAGCGCATTGTCCGCCACCAAAACCTTTGCAACTCCGGCAAGCTTGGCAGCCTCAGCGGCAATCGCCCCAACAGCGTGTCCAACAACCAAAACATGCACAGCGCTGCCCATCTGCAAAGCCGCGGTCAAGGCCTTGGACGTCACTTCAGAAAGATGGCCGCCATGATGGTCAGCTAGCAATAAAACGGACATCAGATCACTCCCGCTTCGGATTTCAGCTTCGAAACCAGTTCCGCGACCGATCCAACTTTGATACCGGCCTTACGTCCCGTTGGTTCAACTGTTTTTAGAACGTTCAGGCGCGGGGTTACATCGACGCCCAAATCTTCAGGCGTTTTCTCATCAATCGGCTTTTTCTTTGCCTTCATAATGTTTGGAAGCGATGCATAGCGCGGCTCGTTCAGGCGTAAATCCGTGGTCACAATTGCGGGCAGCTTCAGCGAAACGGTTTGCGAACCGCCATCAACTTCACGCGTTACCTCAACGTGGCTGCCGCCAATCACAACTTTGGAAGCATATGTCCCTTGCGGCCAGTTCAACAAAGCCGCCAACATCTGGCCGGTTTGGTTGGAATCATCGTCAATGGCCTGTTTGCCCAAGATAATCAGGCCGGGTGCTTCATCATCGGCAATTTTCTTTAGTATCTTAGCCACGGCCAAAGGCTCGATGCCGCCCTCCGCCTTAACCAGGATTCCGCGATCAGCACCCATCGCCAGTCCCGTGCGCAACGTTTCGCTCGCTTGCGCCGGTCCAATTGAAACGACAATCACTTCAGAAGCTTTGTCGGCCTCTCTTAAGCGCAGCGCCTCTTCAACCGCAATTTCGTCAAACGGGTTCATCGACATTTTGACGTTGGCCAATTCAACGCCAGAACCGTCGGCCTTAACGCGAATCTTGACGTTATAATCAACAACCCGTTTTACCGGCACGAGAATTTTCATCTCTCTAGCTCCTCAAAAACTTCGACGACAAGTGGACTGCATCAATATGTTCCGCTCTTTTAAACCAAGCGGAGTGGTGTAGCGGATTTGGTAGCTATCGCGCTGAGGTAAGTCAACGCGCTCTTTTGGCTGGCACTATCTCGTTATTTGCTACCCTGTCTCAGGTTCTAGTCTGACCCGGAACCCATAAAACATCGCCTTTGCCGCGCTCGTTGACAAAACGCGACGCCACAAACAAAAAATCCGACAAACGATTTATATATTTCAATGCCTCGGTGCCAACATGTTCGCCCGGCTTCAACGCAAGTTGCACCATGATTCGCTCGGCGCGGCGCGAAACCGTACGGGCCAAATGCAGCGCGGCGGCAGGTTGGCTCCCTCCCGGCAAAACAAAGCTGCGTAAATCACTCAGGTGTGCGTTAAGTTGGTCAATCTCGCCTTCAAGCCGCACCACTTGCGCCGCAACAATCCGCAACGGCTCATAGGGCAGCTGCTCAGTGGTCACAGGTGTACATAGATCCGCGCCAAGGTCAAAAAGATCGTTCTGCACCCGCGCCAGCATGTCATCAACCATCC
>JAYTYD010000337.1:0-10583 GCA_043742625.1 Methylovirgula sp.
GTCGATTGCTGGGCGCGCAGATGAGCGCTTATCTCAAAGACGATCACTGGCTTCAATTGGCGTCGCACGCCAATGCAATGGCCGGGAAGCTCAGCGCCGGTCTTGCGGAGGTTCACGGCGTCCACTTGGCATGGCCAGTAGAGGCAAACGAGGTGTTTGCTATTTTGCCAAAGTCCAGGATACAGCATCTGCGCGCCAGAGGGGCCGTGTTTTATGAGTGGAGCGTGGAAAGCTTGCCAACGGATCGGAGACCAAAGCCTGATGAAAGCCTGATCCGGCTGATCTGTTCTTTCATGACCACGCCGGAGCACGTGGCGATGTTTTTGGAGGCAGCTAAATCTGCATAAAAAAGGGGCGCACGAAGCGCCCCTCAGTCACACACTCAACATAATTAGGCGGCTTTCTTGGCGGCCTCAATTGTCTTTGGCGCAACGCCGGTGCTAATCGGAATTGACCGTGGCTTTTTCGCCTCGGGCACTTCACGCACCAAATCGACATGTAACAAACCATGTTCCAGTTTTGCCCCGGACACTTGCACATGGTCCGCAAGCTGGAACAACCGTTCAAACGCCCGCGCCGCAATGCCCTGATACAGAACCTCGGCTTTCGCTGTAGGCTCATCGTTAGAAGCTGCGGTCTGCTTGGCACCGCGAATTGTCAGGGTGTTTTCGCGGGTCTCGATCGAAAGCTCGCTCTCAGCAAACCCCGCAACTGCAACTGTGACGCGATAGGCATTTTCGCCAGTGCGTTCAATGTTGTAGGGCGGATAGGCCGGGGCAACTGTTTCACCGGTTTCGCGGTCAAGCAAATTGAAAACGCGGTCAAAACCAACGGTGGAGCGATACAGAGGGGAAAGATCAAAACGCATAGTCATATCCTTTTCAAAAGCGACATGTAAGACGAACTACGAAGCCCTCACAGAGCAACTTCTGGTGTTCGATGCGTCCATTTGGCCCGCACGGATTAGAAGTGGGAGTGCTGGCAATCCGCTTCAAGAGGTTTTTTGTAAAAAATTTTTGAAATTTTATGCAATTCAAATTTTTTGCGTGCGAAGCGAATCCAGCTATAGAGAATAATGCGCCGATTTGGGGGAGTTCGTGGCAGCTTTACAGACCGAGCAGCTTTTTGAATGCGCCGAAAACCCGATTCCGTCCGGGGCTCAGATGCGTAATCTCACCACCGTGGATGGCGTGCAATTGCGCGCGGCACTTTGGCCCGCCCGCTTCATTTCCAGCTCCGGAACCATTGTATTGTGCCAGGGCCGCAGTGAGTTCATCGAAAAATACTTCGAAGTGATCGAAGAGTTTTTGCAGCGCGGCTTCACAGTTGTCGCTTTAGATTGGCGCGGACAAGGCGGGTCACAGCGGCCACTGCCAAATCCACGCAAAGGCCACGTTGATCATTTCAGCTTGTACTGGCACGACATCGACGCCCTGGAGCGCAACATCCTCAGTCTCGAATGCCCCAAACCTTGGGCAGCGCTTGGCCATTCTATGGGCGGCGCCATTTTGCTTGATATGGCTGGAAACGGCAAAAGCGTATTTGAGCGCTTGATTCTCACCGCGCCAATGATTGATCTTTTTTCGGTCCGCAATCCAAAAACCGCGCGCTTTCTTGTGGCGGCGCTTAATTTTATCGGATTGGGCGGGAACTATGCCCCGGGCGGCGGCGATACCTTCGGCAACACCCTGCCTTTCACTGGCAACCTTCTCACCTCAGACCCGATGCGCTACGCCCGCAGCGCCGATATTCTGGCAAGATTTCCGCAAATCGGCATTGGTCACCCCACTATCGGCTGGATTCACGCCGCCTTTCAAGTGATGGATAAACTGATGCAGCCGGAGTTTCCGCGCCGCACCTACACGCCCACGTTGATTTTAGGCGCTGGTGCCGATCATGTGGTGCGGCTTGAAGCGATTGAGGCTTTTGCCCATCGCCTGAAAGCCGGAAGGCTCATCACTTTGCGGCACTGCGGGCATGAGATTTTGGTCGAGCGCGATCTGTTTCGGGCACAATTCTGGGCGGCAGTTGACGCTTTTTTGCCAAATGCAGCGTCATGAGCGGTCTACGCCCCGCTCAAAAATCCGACCTCGACGCTCTGGAGCGTTTAGAAAATCTGGTCTTTGACGGCGATCGTCTCTCGCGCAAAAGCCTCGCCTACTACATCACCAATCCGCGCAGTACGATGCTTGTGGCAACTTTGTACAACCGCCTTGCGGCCTATGCGCTGTTGGCCTGCCGCAAAGGTTCAAAAATCGCCCGGCTCTACTCGATTGCCACCGACCCGGATTTTTACGGGCAAGGCATCGGCAATACTCTAATGCAAGCCATCGAAGACGCCGCCCGCGCGAGGAATGCCGCCACCTTGGAACTGGAAGTCCGCACCGACAACACTGCCGCGATCAAAATGTATCAAAAGCACGGTTACACGCATTTCGATGATTATGAGGATTTTTATGAAGACGGCATGGGCGCTCTGCGGTTTCGAAAATGCCTTTTAAAGATTTGCCCGATAGAGAGCGGGCATTGAAAAACTCCACCCCTATCGGCGGGATTTTCTTTTCGAAAATCAACCCGAAGAGCGAGGTGGAGTATTAGTTCCGCAAATTAAAACCGGATTAAGCGCGCTTTGCCATGGTGGCTTCCGCCCACCAAACAACATCGTCCAACATCGCCTTGGCTGCTGGCGCAATTGCGGCTTCAATTTCAGCAATTGGAGCGTTGGCACCCATCGGATGCACCTTCATGAATTCGCCGCCGCCGATGTGAACGGCGTTGCGAACCGGAACCATTTGAAGCTCAATCGCAATTGTGCGCAAATGCTCAATCGCCCGCGCTGCGCCAAGCCCGCCGTATCCGATCGCGCCCATCGGCTTATGAGTCCATTCAACATAGGCCTGGTCGAGCGCATTTTTCAAAGAGCCGGTGACCGAGCGGTTATATTCCGCCACGACGAAAATGTAGCCGTCAAATTCGGCAAGTTTTTTCTGCCATTTGACCGCATGTTCGTCTTGGCTTGGCATCCAGGCATTGCTGGCCATTTCATTGAAGAAAGGCAGCTGGTAATCGCGCAGATCGACCAATTCAACTGTCATGTCAGTGCGCTGCTTGGCAACATCCAGCATCCAATGAGCCGGCTTGTCGGCAAAGCGGGTTGCGCGGGTGGAACCGATAATGAGGGCAATATGGGGTTTTTTGAGTACAGACATGGATAGCTCCGCTTAAATTGAATTAGCTTTTCTTAATTGGCGCAAGCAAGCCTGAGTTTCAACAGACACTTTCTTGCATCACTGCAATACTGAAATTCAAGATTGCCGCCCGCAACCCGCCTTTTACAAAAGTTACGCGGCGGTGCGGCCAATAATGGCATTGCAAAAACTCTCGTAAGCAATGCGGCCACTTGCGAACTTACGCTCCGCCCCTTCCGCTTGCACTTCGCGCCTTTCACTTCGTCCCGCCGCGCCTTACATTAGGATTATGAGTCGCAAACCACAAAATTATTCCGACATGCCCTCCCAAGATATGCCCCCGAACGGTGCGTTCGAGGACACGAGAGACGAGAGTGACTCGGAGCCGGATCTGGACATTTCAGCCGCGACCGACCTTGAGCTTGACGATGAAGCCGCGCCTGAATCTGTCAAGCGCGGTGCATCGGTGATTCATCGCCATTGGCAAACACTCCCCCTTGGCCCGGGGGTTTACCGCATGCTGAACACGGCGGGCGAAGTGCTCTATGTCGGCAAAGCCAAGTCGCTTAAAAAACGCGTCGCCAGCTACACCCGCCCCACCGGCCATGTGCAGCGCATCGCCCGTATGATCGCGCAAACCGCATCAATGGTATTTATGACGACCGCCACCGAGACCGAGGCGTTGCTTCTGGAAGCAAACCTCATCAAGCAATTAAAGCCCCGCTTCAACGTATTAATGCGCGATGACAAAAGCTTCCCCTATATTCTAGTGACCAAAGATCACGCCTCGCCGCAGCTCACCAAACATCGCGGCGCGCGCAACCGTAAAGGTGACTATTTTGGCCCCTTCGCTAATGCCGGTGCCGTATCGCGCACCTTGAACACGCTGCAGCGCGCGTTTCTTTTGCGCACGTGCAGTGACAGCTATTTTGAAAACCGCAGCCGCCCGTGTTTGCTCTATCAAATCAAGCGCTGCTCCGGCCCGTGCACCAACGAAATTTCACGCGAAGACTATGGCGAACTGGTTGCCGAAACTCGCGATTTTCTGACCGGCAAAAGCGTTGCAGTGCGCGAGCGCCTCGCCAGCGACATGCATAAGCTGGCGGAAGACTATGAATATGAGCGCGCCGGACTGTTGCGGGATCGCATCTCGGCGCTGTCCGCCATTCAAGGGTCGCAGGGCATCAACCCGCGCTCCGTCGAAGAAGCGGATGTGTTCGCCATTACTCAACAGGCAGGCCAGAACTGTATTCAGGTGTTTTTCTTCCGCACGTTTCAAAACTGGGGCAATCGCGCCTATTTCCCCCGTGCCGATAAAGACCTCGACCCGGAAGAGGTGCTCAGCGCCTTCCTTGTGCAGTTTTATGAAGACAAACCCGCCCCGGAGCTCGTCCTGTTGAGCCATAATGTCGAATGCCGCGACATGCTGGCTGAAGCACTCAGTGAGCGTATGGATCGCAAAGTTGAAATCACCACGCCTCAACGTGGTGAAAAGCGGGAGTTGGTTGATCATGCGCTCACCAACGCGCGCGAAGCACTTGCCCGCAAATTAGCCGACAGCTCCGCACAGACCAAATTGCTCGCCGCGCTGGGATCCACCTTCGGCTTGGAAAAACCGCCCCGCCGGGTTGAGATCTTTGACAACTCCCACATCATGGGCACCAATGCCATCGGGGCCATGGTGGTGGCGGGGCCAAACGGCTTTATGAAAACCCACTACCGCACCTATAATATGGACAGCGTCGACATTACGCCGGGCGATGATTACGGCATGATGCGTAACATGCTAAAGCGCCGGTTTGAGCGCCTTATCAAAGACGCCAAACCGCAAAACGAGCTGTCTGAAACCCAAATCGCCGAAGACCCCGACGCCTTTCCAAGCTGGCCGGATCTGCTGCTCATCGATGGCGGCAAAGGCCAATATGAAGCCACGCGGCAAATTCTTGATGAGCTTGGCGTAACCGGCGTTGCCATGGCCGCAGTGGCAAAAGGGCCGGATCGGGATGCAGGCCGGGAAACCTTGCTGGTGGAGGGCAAAGCGCCTTTCCGCCTCGGCATGAGGGACCCGACGCTGTATTTCATCCAGCGCCTGCGCGATGAGGCCCACCGCTTTGCCATTGGCACCCACCGCGCCCGGCGCAAAAAGGACTTCACCAAAAGTCCGCTGGATGAAATCGACGGCATCGGCCCTAAGCGTAAGCGCGCCCTGCTCAATGCCTTTGGCACAGCCAAGGCTATTTCCCGCGCTTCTCTCGACGATCTTGAAAAAGTCGAGGGGGTGAATTCGGCCACCGCCAAAATTGTCTTCAATTTCTTCCATGATCTGGCCTGACCCGGGCAAACACGACACACCTGCCGCATTTATGAGCAGGCGGCAAAATAAGTCGCGCTTTACACCCTATGTGCGGCTTGACGCGCTGCATTGCGGTATGTTCCTTTCAGCCATGGAATCGAAGCGCGGCCAAAATCATTTTAAATTGCCAAATTTACTGACCTATGGCCGCGTTGCTGCGGTTCCGTTGGTGGTTATTTTCCTGTTTTGGCCCGAGGAAATTTGGATGCGTTGGTTGGCGCTGGGGATTTTTATCATTGCCGGAGTAACTGATTTTTTTGACGGCTATCTGGCGCGCGCCTGGTCGCAGCAAAGTTCGCTCGGGCGGATGCTGGACCCTATCGCCGATAAGCTGTTGGTGGCATCGTGCCTGCTGATGCTGGTTGGCAACGGCGACATTAAAAGCTGGTCCATTTGGGCGGCAATCGTCATTCTTTGCCGCGAAATTCTGGTGTCCGGTTTGCGTGAATATCTGGCCGAGTTGCGCGTCTCGGTGCCGGTGAGCACTGTGGCGAAATACAAAACCACTCTGCAGATCGTCAGCGTCGGCTTTTTGATCGCCGGAAACGCAGGCGACGCTTTTCTGCCGCATACCCATGACATTGGCACCGTTCTGCTGTGGGGCGCCGCCATTTTGACGCTCTACACTGGCTATGATTACTTGCGCGCCGGTATCAAACACGTGGTGCAAGAGTGAGTAGTTCAAGAGTGGGCTTTAAATTATGAGCGTCAAACTGGTCTATTTCGCTTGGGTGCGCGAGCGTATCGGCTTCGCTGAAGAAACGGTAACTCTGCCCGATGACATTAAAACAGTTGCCGATGTGCTGATATGGCTGGTCAGCCGCGGTAAAAATTACGCTTATGCCTTCGAAAACGCCCCTTTTATCCGCGCTGCCATAGACAGAAAGCACGCGCCGCATGACACATCTGTTTCAAGTGCATGTGAAATTGCCTTTTTCCCACCGATGACCGGCGGCTAGCATGGCCAAAATTCTTATCCAGACCGACGATTTCGACGCCGCATATGAGGCCCGTCTGATCTTCCGAGATCGCCATGACATTGGCGCTCTGGTAAGCTTTGTCGGCCTGTGCCGTGACGACAACGCGACGCTGAGCGCTTTGGAACTTGAGCACTATCCCGGAATGGCAGAGGACGAAATTTCCCGCATCGCCAGTGAGGCCGAAATCCGTTGGCAGATAAGAGGGATCACTGTCATTCACCGGATTGGCAAAATCAAACCCGGCCAACAGATAGTGTTGGTTATCACCGCGTCTTCTCACCGCTCTGACGCGTTTAATGCTGCAGATTTTATCATGGATTTTCTCAAATCCCGCGCGCCGTTCTGGAAAAAGCAACACTTCAACGATGGCACATCCGGTGTGTGGGTGAACGCTAAAGACAGTGACGAAACCAGCCTGAAACGCTGGTAACAAGAAACTTTTGCAGCTTTAAAAAAAGTCACCTCTGCCGGTAAATCAGGCTTGTGGCAAAGCCGCGCTTGCGTCACCTTGTGGAAACTTGATGTCCACGCGGGCAACAACCTAGGGGAAGCTTCTTTTGGCCAAAGTTCCTGCTGGCGTCGGGCCAAAATACCCGCAAGTTGTCGTGCTGTTTGGCGCGACAGGAGATCTATCCCACCGCAAACTGATCCCAGGGTTGTTTCATTTGGCCAACGCCGGGTTCATCACCAGTCTGCGCATCATTGGCGTTTCTCTGGACGAGATAGATGTGGATGGCTTCCGCACCGTGGCGCGCCAAGCTCTGGACCAATTTTCCGCCCGCAAACCGACTGAGGCCGAATGGTCGGCCTTTTCCGCGACGTTGGATTATGTGCCTTTATCTGCGGGCGCTGCGGACCTCAAAGCCGCAGTTGTCCGCGCTGAAACCGCCATCGGCTCTGAATGCAGGCATGTACACTACCTGAGTGTGCCGCCCAAGGCCGCTTTGTCCGCCGTGATGTTGCTCAAGGAAGCCGGGCTCGTCCACAAATCACGCATCATTATGGAAAAGCCATTCGGAACCGACCTCGAAAGCGCCCGCGCCCTAAACATAAAATTGCACAGCGTGTTCAGCGAAGATCAGATTTTTCGCATTGATCACTTTCTGGGCAAAGAACCGGCGCAAAATATACTGGCATTCCGCTTTGCCAATGGTTTGTTTGAGCCGATCTGGAACCGCAATTTTATCGATCACGTCCAGATTGATGTTCCCGAGACTTTGGGTCTTGGCAGGCGCGCGGCTTTTTATGAAACCACCGGTGCCTTCCGCGATATGGTTGTGACGCACCTCTTTCAAATTTTAGCGTTCATGGCGATGGAACCGCCCACAGCGCTGGAGCCGGGGCCGATCAGCGAAGAAAAAAACAAGGTGTTCCGCAGCATGTTGCCGCTGGATCCTAAAGATGTGGTGCGCGGCCAATATGCCGGATATCGCGCTGAAGAAGGTGTTGATCCCGAATCCGACACTGACACCTTCATCGCGCTAAAATGTATGATCGACAATTGGCGCTGGGCGGGTGTGCCGTTTTATCTGCGCACCGGCAAAAAGCTCGCCGAGGGGCAGCGTGTTATCTCCATCGCCTTCCGCGAACCGCCCAAAAGCATGTTCCCTGTCGGCTCCGGTGTGGGCGCGCAAGGGCCCGACCATCTCACATTTGATTTGGCCGACGCTTCCAAAGTCTCGCTGTCATTTTACGGCAAGCGCCCCGGGCCCGGCATGCGGCTAGACAAGCAAAGCTTGCAATTTTCAATGAATGACACAGGCTTGCTCGGTGATGTATTGGAAGCCTACGAACGGCTGATTTTAGACGCTATGCGCGGCGACCATACCCTGTTCACCACTGCAGATGGAATTGAGCGTTTGTGGCAGGTCTCTATTCCGCTGCTGGAAGCGCCGCCGCCCGTGCGGCTCTATGCGCCTGGATCGTGGGGGCCAAAATCCATTCACCAACTCATCGCGCCGCATGTCTGGCGTCTGCCGTTTGAACGCGCCTGGCGTGACAGCACAAACGGAAAGTGAAAAAGCCTGACAGCAGCGGCGCTATCAGGCTTTCCGAAACTTTAGAGATCCGAAGGCAGCGGGAGATGGGGTCTGTCAGCGGCTACTGCGCCAGACCTTCAACTGCAAAAGATGTGAACTTGGAAGCTTTGTCGCGCATCAATGAAAGGTCCTTTTGTTCCGGTTCATTCTGCCATGCCTTCAAGTGGTCGCCGTCCTCGAAAACATATTCGGTAAATCGTTTTGGAGACGCTCCCTCAATTGCGGTAACGCCGCCGCCCCGCACGATGAAACGACCGCCGTGCTTTTTGATAAGAGTTTCCTGCCGGTCCGCATAGGCTTTAAAGGCCGCGGGGTCGGTCACCTCGATTTCGTTAATCACATACACCGGCAGTTTAGATTGAGCCTGCGCCGTCGGAATACCTAAAGCGGCGACAAAACCCACGGAGATGAAAAGTGCACTTTTGAGGGTGATCGACATTAGTTTCTTCTCCCCTGCATGAACCGAGTATCTATAACTTAGAGGCGTTTATTCGAAACGGCAAGTCGTCGCACCGTCTCATAGTGCAACAATCAAGTGAGAAGATCGTCAGAACTTACAGCTTGCGTACATCCACAAACTTGCCGGCAATTGCCGCTGCTGCCGCCATGGCCGGCGAAACCAGATGCGTGCGGCCTTTAAAGCCCTGACGTCCCTCAAAGTTGCGGTTCGATGTTGAAGCGCAACGTTCATGCGGAGCCAATTTATCAGGGTTCATAGCCAAACACATCGAGCAGCCCGGCTCGCGCCAGTCAAAGCCCGCCGCCTTAAAAATAACATCGAGGCCTTCAGCTTCCGCCTGCTCTTTGACCAAGCCGGAGCCGGGCACGACCATGGCACTCACGGTAGCAGCAACATGCTTACCTTCAACAATTTTTGCCGCGGCCCGCAAGTCTTCAATGCGGCCGTTGGTGCACGAGCCGATAAACACGCGGTCGATGCTAATATCGCTAATCCGCTCGCCGCCTTTGAGACCCATATAATCCAGCGAGCGCTTAATGGTGGCGCGGCGCTGTTCGTCCGCGGCGTCCTCGGCGCGCGGAACTGTGCCGTCAATGCTGGCAACGTCTTGCGGGCTGGTGCCCCATGTTACAATCGGAGTCAGATCCGCCGCATCCATATGAATTTCCGCATCGAAATGCGCGCCTTCGTCTGAATGCAAATGCGCCCAATAGGCCATGGCTTTGTCCCAGTCCGCACCCTTCGGCGCTTTCGGGCGGCCATTCAGATAGGCGTAGGCCTTCTCGTCAGGCGCAATCAGTCCGGCGCGGGCACCGCCCTCAATCGACATATTGCAGATGGTCATGCGGCCTTCCATCGACAAAGCGCGGATCGCCTCGCCTGCATATTCAATTACATAGCCGGTGCCGCCTGCAGTACCTATTTTGCCGATGATTGCCAGCACGATGTCCTTGGCAGTGACGCCGTCCGGTAACGTGCCGTCCACGGTGACGCGCATATTCTTGGCTTTGGCCTGAATTAACGTCTGCGTGGCCAGCACATGCTCCACTTCCGATGTGCCGATACCATGCGCCAAGGCACCAAATGCGCCATGCGTTGACGTATGGCTATCTCCGCACACGATGGTTGTGCCTGGCAAAGTAAAGCCCTGCTCCGGGCCAATGATATGCACAACGCCCTGGCGGCGGTCGCGCTCCGAATAATATTCGATGCCGAATTCGCGAGCGTTTTCTGCCAATTGTTCAACCTGAATCCGGCTTTCCGGATCGGCGATGCCCTTGGAACGGTCTGACGTTGGAACGTTATGGTCAACCACGGCCAAAGTCTTTTGCGGTGCCCGCACCTTGCGCCCGGTCAACCGCAAGCCTTCAAACGCCTGCGGGCTGGTCACTTCATGCACAAGATGGCGGTCAATATAGAGGAGGCAGGTGCCGTCTTCCTGTGTATCGACTACGTGATCATCCCAGATCTTGTCATAAAGAGTGCGCGCCTTGGTCATAATAAACCTGTCTTGGTTTGTAAGTACGGTTAAATAAATTACTCTTTACATAATGCAGAAGACAC
>JAYTYD010000338.1:0-5018 GCA_043742625.1 Methylovirgula sp.
TGAAATTATAGGTGCCGCCTGCCACAGGCCGCACTTCCCCGGTCGGAATTAAATCTTCGTCGGTTGGCGTGTAAAAAGGCGCATTCATCAACACATGATGGTCGCGCGCATCGGCGGAGCCATCCAGATTGAAATAGGAATGATGTGTAAGGTTTATCGGTGTCGGCGCGTCCGTTTCCGCAAACAGCTCAATTTGCAGCGTCATCGGCAGTAATAGACGATAGATACAGGTGATTTTAGCATGGCCGGGAAAACCCATATCGCCATCTTCCGAATCGAGATGCAGCGCAACCGAGCTGGACGTCACCTCGCCCGCGCTCCAAACACGTTTGCCAAATCCCATTGGCCCGCCATGCAAACAGTGCCTGGAATTTTTATTCGGCGTAACAAGAAATTTTTTGCCATCAATCTCAAAGCTGGCATCACCGATACGGTTTGCAAAACGCCCCGGAGTTGCGCCAAAGCTTGGGCTATGCGCCAAATAATGTTCAAGCGAATTCAGGCCTAACACCACCGTTTGGAACTTGCCTTTCACCGGCACCACCAAGTCGCGCAACACCGCGCCCCAAGTCAAAACCTTCGCGCTAAAACCCGAGGGCAAGGCCAGCGTTACCTCAAACACATCCTGACCGTCGATTTGCCCGAATTTTTCGATATTCATTTACGTTTCCGATCTTCAAAACAGTCGTTAAAATCCGGCGTCAAAGCTCCCACCCTGTCAAGCAAATTCGCGCCTTTAGCAACGTTTTCTTTATCCCTGTGAGAAACGGGGAAACCTGTTGTTTCATTACACTTTGTTAACATTCATTCCGGCCACCATGCCATAAGCGTCGCTTTGCAGACGTCATTCTGGGCAAGATGTTAGACTGGCGTCGAATCAGGTTGAACCATGGCTGCTATTGAACTTTTCTCGTCCCGCGCGGTTGCCACACAAGAAACGGCTCAACGCGTCTTGCCGCAAAATGTTGAGGCGGAACAAGCGCTGCTGGGCGCAATCATCATAAATAATGACGCTTATGACCGCGTATCAGATTTTTTGAAGCCGGAACATTTTCACGAGCCTATCCATCAGCGCATTTATGAGAACATGGCGCAATTGATCCGCTCGGGTAAAATCGCCACGCCCATCACACTTAAAACGTTTTTGAGCGATCTGGATTTGGGCGGCGTCAGTATCGCGCAATATCTCGCCCGGCTTGCTTCTGAAGCTACAACCATCATCAATGCCGGGCAATATGGCCGCGCCATTTACGAGCTGGCCACACGGCGCGGCCTCATCACCATCGGCGAGGATTTGGTCAACACCGCCTATCACGCCAACGTCGACCTTTCCCCCGGCGCTCAGATTGAGGAAGCTGAGCGCAAGCTCTATGAGATCGCCGAAAGCGGCGCTTATGCCGGTGGCTTTCAGCGCTTTTCCGATGCGCTCACCACCGCTGTGGACATGGCGGCCAAAGCCTTTAATCGCAGTGGCTCGCTGTCTGGTATTTCCACCGGCTTGATCGATCTTGATCGCCTGATGGGTGGCTTGCAAAGTTCGGATTTGGTGATTATCGCCGGTCGTCCCGCCATGGGCAAAACCGCGCTCGCGACCAACATCGCGTTCAACATTGCCAAAGCCTATAATTATAAAACCCGTCCGGATGGCACCCACGAAACCACAAATGGCGGCATTGTCGGCTTTTTCTCGCTCGAAATGTCATCGGAGCAGCTCGCCACCCGTATCATCGCCGAGCAATCCGGCGTTTCTTCGTCGCGCATTCGCCGCGGCGATATCAAAGACAACGAATTTCAGCGCATTTCAGATGCAGCGCGCGACATGCAAACTGTGCCATTTTACATTGATCAAACCGGCGGCATTTCTATTGCGCAGCTCACCGCCCGCGCCCGCCGCCTCAAGCGCCAGCGTGGTCTTGATATTTTGATCGTCGACTACCTCCAACTGCTATCGGGTTCCAAATCAAAGGGCGATAACCGTGTGCAGGAGCTCACCGAGATCACCACCGGATTGAAGGCGCTGGCCAAAGAGCTGTCCGTGCCGATTGTAGCGTTGTCACAGTTGTCGCGTCAGGTCGAGTCGCGCGACGACAAACATCCGCTACTGTCCGACCTGCGCGAATCCGGCTCGATTGAGCAGGACGCCGACGTGGTTATGTTCGTCTACCGTGAGGAATATTACCTCAAGAACAAAGAACCACGCCCCGGCACTGAAGAACATCTAAAATGGATGTCCGAGATGGAGATCGTCCATGGCAAGGCTGAAGTCATCATTGCCAAGCAGCGTCATGGGCCCACCGGCACGGTGCAATTGCAATTTGAGGCGGAGATGACCCGTTTCGGCAACTTAGCAGATGAAGATAAGCTGCCCGAGAGGATGGGAGATTGAGCCACGGCGCGCTGCTCACCATTGATTTGGCGGCCATCCAATATAACTGGAAGCTTCTTGCCGCACGCGCGCACCCTGCCGAATGTGCCGCCTGTGTCAAAGCAGACGCCTATGGAATTGGTCTCGAACCAGCGGTGGCGGCGCTCGCCAAGGCTGGATGCAAGACATTTTTTGTCGCGCATGATGGCGAAGCGCACAAAATGCCGTCAGCGCAAGGCATCACCCGTACGTTCGTCCTCAATGGGGTCGCCAGCTCGTCGCATTTATATTCAGCCTCTGAAGAGACGATCGCAGTCGTAGGCTCGTTTAACGACATAATCATGCTTAAGCGCCGCGCCAAAATTAGCCTAAGCCCGGTCAATGTCGCGCTTCATTTCAACATCGGAATGAACCGCCTCGGATTTGAACCTGAGGAAATCGAGGCCGTTAAAGCGGCGCTTGGTGTTTTACATCCCGTCCTGATCATCGGCCATTTCACGTCGTCAGAGGACCGCGACTCTCCGGCAACAGCGCGCGAGCTGGAAATATTCGCTAAAATCCGCGCCGCATTTCTGCACGTCCCCGCCAGCCTCGCCAATTCCTCAGGCCATTTTCTTGATCCGGTGCCAAAATATGATCTCACCCGCCCCGGATATGCGCTTTACGGCGGCAACCCCACCCCGCACTTGCCAAATCCCATGAAGCCGGTGGTGGCGCTCAGTACACCAATTCTCCAGCTGCGCGCCATCCCGGCGGGCCAAACCGTCGGCTATAATAATCTCTGGACCGCAAAACGCTCCACGCGTCTAGCCACCTGCTCAATCGGCTATGCCGATGGCCTGCCCCGCTCGGCGCGTGGAACCGATTTGGCCCAAGGCGGCGCGGGCTATATCGGGGGTGCCCGCTGCCCCGTGGTTGGCGGCATATCGATGGATCTGACCGTTTTTGATGTCACTGATGTGCCCGCCCCGTTATGTTTCGAGGGCACTATGGTCGAAATCTTGGGGCCGCACCAAAGCATTGATGATTTGGCGGCGGCTGCCAACACCATAGGCTATGAAGTCCTGACGCGGCTTGGGCATCGCTACAAAAGAACCTATTTTGACGCCAACCAAAAAGAACGTATATAGAACGAATGGCCAAATCTTCTCTCCGATTCGTCTGCCAAAACTGCGGTGCAGTCACCAACCGCTGGCAGGGCAAGTGCGAGTCTTGCGGCGAATGGAACTCCATTCTGGAAGAAACCGATTCGGGCATTGGTGCTCAGGCGGCCCGCGGCATGAAAAAGGGGCGGATATTTCCGCTCGAAGGCCTGTCCGGCACCCATATCCCTGCCCCGCGCCTGATCAGCGGCATCAATGAATTTGACCGTGTCACCGGCGGCGGCTTTGTCCCCGGTTCAGTCATTTTGATTGGCGGCGAGCCGGGAATCGGCAAGTCTACCCTGCTTATCCAAGCCAGCGCATCTCTGGCGCGTCGTGGCGAACGGGTGGCCTATATATCCGGCGAAGAGGCCATCGCACAGGTGCGCTTACGCGCCGAGCGCCTTGGCCTTAAAGACGCTCCAGTCGAACTGGCCGCCGAAACCGGCGTCGAGGACATTATCGCCACCCTCTCTGAGGGCAAAAAACCGGGGCTGGTCATTATTGATTCCATCCAGACAATGTTTACCGACACGGTTGAATCCAGCCCGGGCACAGTTACACAGGTGCGCGGTTCGGCACAGGCGCTGATCCGCTATGCAAAACGCTCGGGCGCCAGCGTTATTCTGGTCGGGCATGTCACCAAGGATGGTCAAATCGCCGGTCCGCGTGTGGTGGAACACATGGTCGATGCGGTTATCTCATTTGAAGGCGATGGCTCGCATCATTTCCGGATTTTGCGCGCCAACAAAAATCGTTTCGGCCCCACGGACGAAATCGGCGTTTTTGAAATGACCGGCGACGGCCTGCGCGAAGTGGCAAACCCAAGCGCGCTGTTTCTCTCCAGCCGCGACGCCGCCGCGTCGGGCACCGCCGTCTTTGCCGGCATGGAGGGCACGCGCCCCATGCTGGTGGAATTTCAGGCGCTGGTTGCACCTTCCGCTTTGGGCACACCGCGCCGCGCCGTGGTTGGCTGGGACTCAAACCGCCTCGCAATGGTCATTGCAGTTCTTGAAGCCCACGCAGGCGTGCGCCTTGCACAACATGATGTGTACCTAAATGTGGCTGGGGGCCTAAAAATCTCTGAGCCCGCCGCGGATATTGCCGTTGCGGCGGCTTTGGTTTCTTCACTCACAGGGGCGCACTTGCCCAGTGAGGCGGTTTATTTTGGCGAGCTTGGCCTTTCAGGAGCCATCCGGCCGGTGGTTCACGCCGGTTTGCGGCTGAAGGAGGCGGCAAAACTCGGCTTTTTGACCGCATATGGTCCGCTCAAACAATTGGATTCGGGTGACGCACCGCTGAAAACCCACGCCTTGAGCCATATTTCGGCTTTGGTGGCACAAATTGCCCAACAATCCACATCGAACTCTAAAACTCGCTAGACTCTCTCGTGCAAAGGGGTGACGGAACCCAACTCCTTCGCTATAAAGCAAACGTTCAGATCGCGCCAAGTTCAACAAGAACAAGCCCGCAGGTCTTATTTTGGGTGCTGAGGCTTTGATATGCCATCT
>JAYTYD010000339.1:0-2131 GCA_043742625.1 Methylovirgula sp.
CGTATCCATTCCCGCAGCCGACCACGGCTGGACCGGCGGCGTCGTCTACCACGCAATGCGGGCAGCCAAGCTTTTGGAAGCGGCGCATCCGGGTCTGAAAATTATCGTCAAAACATCTGCGGACGGCGCGTCACAAGCCAGCGCTCTTGAAGACCTGACGACCCAAGGCATCAATGCGCTGGTGGTGTTGCCGCACAATTCGGATGAACTGACCGGGCCGATCAAAAAGGTAAAGAGCAAAGGCGTCTTCATCACTGTTGTTGACCGGGCGCTGTCTGACCCCAAGATCAACGATCTCTATGTGGCAGGCAATAATCCGGAACTCGGCAGAGTTGCAGGCCAGTATATGAAGGAAAAACTCGGTAAAGCCGACATTGTCGTTATCCGGGGATTGCCGATTGTAATCGATGAAGAGCGCCAAAAAGGCTTCGACGAAGCCATTTTGGGTTCAGATATCAAGGTGCTTGATAAGCAGTTTGGCAATTGGTCACGCGATGATGCGTTCAAAATCATGCAGGACTATCTTACCAAATTCCCCAAGATCGATGCGGTTTGGTGCCAAGATGACGATATGGCGGTCGGTGTGCTTGAAGCCATTAAACAGGCTAAACGCACCGATGTTAAGCTCGTGATCGGTGGTGCCGGCATGAAGGATATGATCAAGAAAGTGGCGGATGGCGATGCAATGATGCCGGTAAATGTGCTCTACCCGCCGGCAATGGTCGCAAGCGCTTTGGAAATGACTGTTTCCGGCCTCTATGACAAGGTGCCAGTGCGCGGAAAATATATTCTTGATGCAACTTTGGTGACAAAGGAAAATGCGAAGGAATTCTATTTCCCGGACTCGCCGTTCTAATTTTTGCTATTTCGATCAAAAAAGGGGCGGAGGAAACTCCGTCCTTTTTTATTCGCCGGTTTGGGGCGGCTCTGAACCCGAACGCAAAGGGCGCTCTTCCATGCGTATCAAAAACCACAGTGCGCAAAGGTAGCCGACCAATGCAGCCGAAAAAATCTGGCGAAAGGCCCGGACAGCCGCGTCACCCTCCAACACGACGTGGTCAGTGTGGCCGTTAACGACTGCGGCGCCGCCAAGCAGGATGGCGCTAAATCCGGCGACAATCAAAGCACTGCCCAAGGATCTGAAAAAGTTCATTGTGCCGGTGGCGGTGCCCATTTGGTACGGCAAGACTGCATTTTGAATGCTGACAGTGGTGACTGGCAGCAACGTTCCAAGACCCAAACTCACGAGAGTTATGATAACTTCCACCCAGATAAGCGATAGGGCGCTCTCAAATACAGCTAAAATTACCATGCCAACGGCTGCAAGCAACAGCCCGGCAATGGGTAGGCGTTTGTAGTGCTTCATATGGATCATCACGCGCCCTGAGAGCGTTGCGCCGATGACTGTGCCGAGCATGAGAGGAATGAGCGCAAAACCGGAATTGACGGTCCTTAAACCCAGCACGGACTCGAAAAACTGCGGCATATAAATAGTCAAACCGATGTAGGTGCCCATGCCAAAAAATGCAGACAGGGTGCCGTTGCGCACGGTGGGATTTGCCAGAAGCTCCACCGGAATGAGCGGTTCGCGCGCCTTAGCAAGTCGCAACCCGAAAAGCACCCAAAACACTGCGGAAGTGAGGAATAAAGCAATAATCTGCGGGGATGCCCAAGTGAACCGGGTTCCGCCCAGACTTAACGCCAGCATCAGCGAAACGGTTGCTGCAATCATCAGGATAGTGCCCAGAATGTCGAGCTCGTGCGGCCGCTCGTGGCGCGGCAGGCGGGTCAAAGCGTTGCTGGTCATGCCATAGGCAACAATGCCCAGAGGCAAATTGATCCAAAAAATCATCGACCAGTGCAGATATTCGGTGAAAAGTCCGCCCAAAACCGGACCGACCAAGCTGGCGCTGACAAACACACCCGCGATATAGACTTGGTAGCGACCACGCTCCTTCGGCGCAATAATATCGGCGATGATGGTTTGGGCGAGTGAAATAAGGCCGCCACCGCCAAGTCCTTGCACGGCCCGTGCGGCAATCAGAGTCAGCATGGTGGGCGCTAACCCGCAGGCAATTGAGCCAAGCGTGAAAATGACAATCGCGATGAGTAAAACGCTGCGGCGGCCATG
>JAYTYD010000340.1:0-5427 GCA_043742625.1 Methylovirgula sp.
CGACCGCTGCGGGGGCCGCTCGTCCTCACAAACGGAGCAAAAAATGCCCATTCCTTATCGCTCATCAAACCACGAACCAAATCAGCCTCCCCTCAGAAAGGGAGCTTGAATCACGTTTCAACCGATTTGGGAATCATCTTTGTCAACAGAACCTAGTCTTCGATCAAACAGAAGCGGTCAACGTCGACCATGCCCTTGTCGGTGATTTTCAAGTGCGGAATCACCGGCAGCGGCAAAAAAGCCACCTGCAAAAACGGCTCGGCCAAGACGACGCCGAGAGACTTCGCAGCGGCCCTCAGGGGCAATAACGCTTGGTGCACCTGCTCAAACGGCAGCAGCGACATTAGGCCGGCCACGGGCAAAGCCAGCTCTGCCAGAACCTTGCCATCGCGCACGACCACAAAGCCGCCTTCAATTGTCCCAAGATGATTAGCCGCGAATGCCATGTCTTCGTCGTTTGCACCGACAACCGTAATGTTATGGCTATCATGGCCAACGGACGAGGCAATTGCTCCCGTTTTTAAACCGAAGCCGTGGACATGGCCAAGGCCGACATTGCCGTTTTTACCGTGGCGTTCAATTACGGCGCATTTGATGGCGTCCTGCGCCAAATCTATACCGACGACACCGTTTTCCAGCGGCAAAGTCATTTTAAGATATTGCGTAATAATCTTACCGGGGATGACGCCCATCACCGGCCGTTCGGCGTTTTTGCTGCGAATGATAAAATCAAATGCGGTAACTTTGCGGGCCTTGGCAGACTTCCTGCCCACAGGTGTAACAGTTCCACGTGAGGCAAAAAGCGCTTCGTCTACCAATCGGCCCGCGCTAAAGACGCGCTGCACGTCACATGCGGTGAGCGACTTCACCAGCACAATATCGGCGCGATATCCCGGCGCAATCAAGCCGCGATCTTTCAAGCCGAAAGCGCGGGCGGCGGAGTGGCTGGCCATGCGGTAAGCGTCTAACGGCCTCGCGCCCAGTAAAATGGCAGTGCGGATGAGAAAATCGAGGTGTCCCTCTTCGGCAATGTCCAGCGGGTTTCGATCATCGGTGCAAAACGCCATGTAGGGGGCAAGATCGGGTGTGATGAGCGGGCTCAACGCGTGCAAATCTTTGGAGACCGATCCTTCACGCACCAGAATAGTCATGCCTTTGCCGAGCTTTTCATGCGCCTCTTGCGCGGTGGTCGCTTCATGATCGGTGCGAATTTGCGCGGCGCAATAAGCGTCAAGATCGCGGCCTGTCACCAGTGGCGCGTGGCCATCAATGTGGCCGCCCTGAAAGGCAGCGAGCTTTTCCAGAACTTGGGGATCGCGAAACAGAACACCGGGAAAATTCATGAATTCCGCAAGGCCGATGACTTGAGGGTGCGCTGCGAAGGGAAGCAGATCAGCGATATCTAGCCGTGCGCCGGAGGTTTCCAGTTCTGTTGCAGGGACACAGCTGGAAAGCTGAACGCGCAAGTCCATGATGGTGTGCGCTGACCAATCAAGAAAGTATTGGATGCCTTCCTTGCCCAGAACATTTGCGATTTCATGCGGATCACAAATCGCAGTGGTGACGCCATGAGGCAGCACACAGCGGTCAAATTCACCCGGGGTAACTAGGGAGGATTCCACGTGCAAATGGGTGTCGATAAAGCCCGGAACGGCGATCTGGCCCGAAATATCGATCTCCGATATACCGAAATAAGAACCACCGGTGCCAATGATACGGTCTTGATAGATGGCGATATCACCCGAGACCAGTTCTCCGGTGATTAGATCAAGAAACTTTCCGCCTTTCAAAACCAAATCCGCCGGTTCATCGCCGCGGCCTTGTGCAATGCATTTGGCGAGGAAGGAGGGGTCAGCTTTGGCTTGCATTTGCGGGCTTATCCTTGAAATGTCGAACATCCGACAGTTGGATAATCGCGCAAAGCCGGGTGCGGCGCAACGCAAGATCGTGCGTCGGGCGGCGAAAGAGTGGCTGCAAAGTCCGGTTCACACGGTCGGAAAACCAAACTGCCGCGCGTTACTGCAGGTGCTTTACCCAATTGGTGGAGAGACACCTGACGGCTTACAGCTGCCCGGGGTGAGGCTCAATTCATTCGCTGCCGCAGTAAAGCTGGAGTGGCGCGCCGAAGCCTCGAACGCGCGCAACACATCAGCGGCGGAATGTAGTGACCAGCCGTATTCGCTGCCGCATTTTGCACTGGCTTTGTCGGCAATTTCACACCGTCGTTGCGCATTTTGATCTCAGGAGCTGGTTTGAGACCCGAAGGCTCAGTGTTTTAGCTATGATCGTCAAGGATCATTTTTCCAGCTTTTGCGGCAACCATCATGGTTGGCGCGTTGGTGTTTCCGGAAATGATAGATGGAAAAATCGAAGCATCGGCGACGCGCAAGCCTGCAACTCCCATAACTCTCAAGCGAGAATCGACCACGGCGCTTGCAATATCCGGCCCCATCCGGCAGGTGCCGCAGGGGTGATAGACTGTGCCTGAGCGAAGGCGGAAATCCTCGATCAACTGCGTGTCTGAGGTGATGTGCGGGCCCGGTGCGAGTTCGCCGGAAATAATGTCAGCTAAGGCGGGTTGACCGGCCAGATTGCGCAGAAGTTTAACGCCCTCCAGCATTGTTTCGATGTCTTCTTGCGCCCCATAGGCGTTTGGACGAATTTTAGGCGGTGTCAATGGATCTGGCGAGTCGATCATGATCTGGCCACGGCTCGCCGGTTTGCAGGAGGAGAGGCCGAGCGAAAATCCCGGAAAAGGGTCGGGCGTGAGCAGCGGCCGCGTGCCCTGTTTGGCGTGATAGGTGCTGATCGCCTGCATATAAAGCTGGATATTCGGGCGCTCAAGCTCCGGCCGCGTTTTGACAAAGCCGCCGCCCTGATTAAGGCTGAGGCTCAAGGGTCCGCGCCCGCGCGCTAAAAAATGTAGTCCGGCGCGGGCTTTGCCCCACCACGGCCGAAGGAGATCATTGAGGGTTGGGACTTTAGCCCGGTAAGTGTAATTTATGCCAAGGTGATCCTGCAAGTTCCTGCCCACGGCCGTACTGTGCTGCACAAGCTGGATGCCAAGTTCGGTCAGGTGCGCCGCATCGCCGATACCGGACACCTGCAGCAATTGCGGCGAATTCACCGCTCCGGCGCAGAGGATAATTTCCCGGCGGGCCTGGATGCCAAGCTTGGTGCCGCGATGAAGAACCTCAACACCAACAGCGCGCCGGTCAGTAATCAGCAATTTGAGCGCGTGCGTATTTTTCATCAGAGTTAGGTTTTTGCGCGCTAAAGCCGGACGTAAAAAGGCTTTGGCTGCCGACATCCGCCAGCCGTCTTTGGTGTTGATTTGATAGATGCCGACGCCCTCTTGCGTGGCACCATTAAAGTCCGCGTTGTGTGCAAAGCCCATTTGCACTCCAGCTTGGATAAAGCGACCGGCAAGCGGGTGCAACTGGCCCGAAACATCGCAAATGTGTAACGGGCCACCGGTGGCGCGCCACGCATCGGCACCGGATTGATTGTGCTCCAACGCTTTAAAAAACGGCAAAACGTCGGTAAAACCCCAGCCTGCGTTGCCTTCGGCTGCCCAATCTTCAAAATCCTGGTGGGCACCCCTGATCCAAACCATGGCATTTATCGAGCTGGAACCACCCAGCACCTTGCCGCGCGGCCAATAGTCAGCCCGCCCGGAAAGACCTGCGTCCGGCTCGGCGCGATAGCCCCAATTCAGGGATTTATTGTAAAAGGTTTTGCCGTAGCCCAACGGCATCTGCACAATTAGCCGCCGGTCCGAGCCGCCTGCTTCCAACAGGCACACGGAATGGCGGCCATTTGCGGACAGCCGCTCGGCCAAAACGCAGCCCGCCGAACCCGCTCCGACGATGACAAAATCAAAAATTTGTTCCCCGGTCAGAGTCAAATCAGCCGACCTCGCCCAAATACCACGCCACCCAATTCATGGCGTTCGGCTCCACCGGCGCATAGGGGCCCGGCTGATAAAAGCGCGAATTGACGCCTTTTTGATTGGCCTCAGTGATGCGTTTGTCGGCTTCTGTGGTGACAGTCCATAACCATATCAGTTTTTCAAGATCGTAGTCCTTGCCTTCAATCGCATCATCGCGCACCAGCCAGATCAGTTCCATGGCGGAGTTGTGTACGTCCTCCGGAATAAAACGGTAAATCACGCCGTGATCGGGATAAGCGATGAAAAAGCTCGAAGGGGCTAAATGCGCCGAAGTGACGCCGCCGTCATATTGCGTGAATTCGCCCATGAGTGGCGCAACTGGCAAGCCCTCGGGTCCGCCGGTTTTGACGCCATCATACAGCGCATATCGAAACACAAAGACCGACTGATCCCCGGTTTTTGAGCCTACGCGATGGTCAAAAGACCGAACATCCAGACCAAGCGCGCGGGTTTGCGCTTCCATCGCTGCATTTAGAGCTTCGATTTGGTCCAGCGGCTGTTCAAGGGCATGCAGCTTGGAATATTCAGGATGCGACGGGGTGCAATGATAACACTCAAGGTAGTTCTCGACGGCCAATTTCCAGTTCGCCGTCACCGGATAGGTTTGCCGGTGCGCAACTTTAGCCTTTGCCCAACCGTAAGCTTTGAAGGCTTCAGAAATGGTTTTACGGGCAATGTCAAAGTTCAGGGGCTTATCGGCCAACGATAAAAATACCAGTCCCTCAACCACTTCCAGCTTAACCGGCTTAAGCCCGTGAGCGCTTTTATCGAAATCTTTCGGCATATATCGGGCCGAGCGCAAGGTGCCGTCAAGGTTATAAGCCCATGCGTGGTAGGGGCAGACCAGCACCGTGGCATGACCCTGCTGATTTTTGCAGATATGCGAACCGCGATGGCGGCAGACATTGGCAAATGCGCGAAGTGCGCGATCTTGCCCCCGCACAATGATGATGCTCTCGCCGGCCATTTCAAACAGGAAATAATCGCCCATCCCGGGGGCGGATGATTCATGCCCGGCCAGCAGCCAATATTTGAAGAAAACCCGCTCCACGTCATGGTCGAAAGCCTGTTGCGAGTTATAAAGCGCCTGCTTCAAAGAATGGGCAGCCAGCTGATTTTTGACGATTTCAGCTACATAGGCAGCGGCGGCAGGGTTTTGCGGATTTGTGGGCACAGTCATTTCACTCTCCAAAGGAGCGGCGTCTAGAGCAATTCAACGCTTGACAGACGTAAATTGCTCTTCCATCTCTCTGATAACGCATATCATTTTCGCAAAACTGCTACACACTTTTGCGTGATATGTTCTAATTGCGGATTTTCAAGTTTTTAGGATCATAAAGTGGCGTCAGGCTGGCGCGGGCAACGAACCGCGTACCGGCCACCTCTATTTCAAACTTTGCGCTTCCAACCAGCTCTGCAATCGGCCCTTGATCATTGCGCATGTAACCAAGTCCAACGGCGCCGCCAAGCGTATG
>JAYTYD010000341.1:0-1766 GCA_043742625.1 Methylovirgula sp.
GCCATTTATTTTGCCGACACTATGGGTGAGCTGGGCTTGTTCTATCGGCTTGCCGGTGTGGTGTTCATGGGCGGCTCACTCGTTCCGCATGGCGGTCAAAACCCTATTGAGCCGGCAAAACTCGGCAGCGCCATACTCTATGGCCCGCATGTGCATAATTTTGCCGAGGTTTACGACTTGTTGCAACAGCCTAACGGCCTGCAAAAGACGCCCGGCGCGTTCCAAGTACACGATCGCCAAAGCTTGGCCGACGCCCTCACCGGCCTTTTCATCGACGCAGCAAAGTTTCGCGCCATGGCCCGCGCTGCCCATGAGGCGGTTGACGAGCGTACCGGCGCAACGCGAAGCGTCATGCGCGCCATCGAGCCCTATATAGTGCAATTGCATATGGGCGCGAGACGGTAGCGCGGCTCACGCTGCTATCACTTCGACGTGGAACGCTAGGAAACTTCCGTCATTGGTGCTTTTCTTATTTTGACGGTTGGTGAAAGGCAGATGTCTCATGCAACATTTAGCAAAAAATCCTTGCGCGCTTGTGTTCGCCGGTGGCGGCAGCCACGGCGCGGTGCAAGCCGGGATGTTGGGCGAACTGGTGAAAGCCAATGTCGCCTTTGATTTCACAGTAGGTGCATCGGCAGGCGCTATAAATGCCGCCTATTTCGCGCGACACCCGACAGCGCAGGGCGTTAACCAACTGCAACAGCTTTGGCGCGGTTTACGACGTTCGGACATAATGCCACTTTCAGCCCGAAGTGCGTGGAACGTGGTGATGCGCCGCGACTCGATTTTCAACGGCAGCGCCTTGAGGACCTTTCTGAGCCGACATTTGCCGGACTATCATTTTTCCAGCGCCAGTCTGCCGCTGCATGTTGTGGCGTGTGATCTGCAAAATGGTGCAGAGGTGGTGATTTCAGACGGCCTGGTGATTGACGCTTTGATGGCCAGCGCCGCCATTCCGGGTGTCTTTCCCTACGTTTCGCTCGATGGTCGCAGTTTGGTCGATGGTGGTGTTGCCAACAACACACCCATCTCCACCGCAGTCCGGCTAGGCGCAAAGCGCATCATTGTGCTGTCTACCGGCTATGCCTGTGCGCTGCGCGCGCCTTTGCACGGGGCGATATCGCACGTGATGAATGCGCTCAATCACCTTGTCTCAAGACAATTGGTGGCGGATATCGAGCATTATCGCGATACAGTTGAAATAATCGTCATTCCGAGCCTCTGTCCTCTCGACATTTCATCTTATGATTATTCCAAGGCCGCTTGGCTGATCGAACACTCCGCCATGCTCACTGCCCAATGGCTCAGCGACGGTGGCTTAAACCAACCTGAATCGGCGCACACCAGCCATCAACATTTGCATTAAAGAGCAAATCCAAATAGGCAATGGTCAATCTTCGCTCAAACCGGACCGCCATGCTCCCGCCTCGTTTCTGGTCGCACTCCAAACCCGGTTTTATAGCCCGCCTGCTCGCGCCGCTGGGCTGGCTATATGGCTCAATCACCGCCGCGCGCATGAGCGGGCAGGGAACACGTTTAAGCGTTCCAGTCATTTGCGTTGGAAATTTCACCCTTGGCGGTGCCGGTAAAACCCCGACCTGCCTCATGCTTGCACACATGTTGATCGAGGCGGGACACCGTCCGGCGTTTGTCTCGCGCGGTTATGGCGGCACATTGTCCTGCGCCGCGCCGGTGTTGGTCAATCTTGAGCGCCACACCAGCGCGCAAGTGGGCGATGAGCCGCTGTTACTCGCCGGCCTCGCTCC
>JAYTYD010000342.1:0-1948 GCA_043742625.1 Methylovirgula sp.
TAATCTTGCTAATATATTGAATGAGATTTTGGCCAAACGTGCCGAGCATGGTGGCATCAAAAGAGGTGCGCACATAGGCGGCAAGCCGTTCTTCCCACTGCGCCTGCATCATCGGTTCCACCGAAGCGGCTTTTAGAGTTTGGGCGCCGACAATCGACTCTACCAGAAATTGCTGTGACTGTGCGCCCCGATTGAATTTTTCGTTGATCAGATCCTTCAAGAACGGCCGCAACAGCGTTGCGATGATGAAATAAACCGGGATGGAGGCTATCACCACCAGCGTAAGTTTCGGCGAATAGACAAACAAAACCGCAAAGAAAATCAGAGTGAATGCAAAATCAAGCAGCGAGGTCAACCCTTGCCCGGTGAGGAAGGTGCGAACGGTTTCCAGCTCGCGGACGCGTGCCACGGTTTGCCCGGCGGCGCGGGTTTCGAAATAGGACAGAGGCAGCCGGAACAGGTGATGAAACAGGCGGCGGCCAAGTTCCACATCCATGCGGTTTGTGGTGTGGTTTAACGTGTAGGCGCGCAAAAATTGCAGCACCGCCTCAAAAAAGCCAAGCGCAACCAGCCCGATAACCAGTACGGTGAGCGTAGAAATGCCCTTATGCACAAGCACCTTGTCGACAACGAGCTGAAAAAAAATCGGGGTGATCAGGGCGAAAATTTGCACGAACAGCGACGCGATCACCACATGGATCAGCGGTTTGCGATAGCGGAATATCGATGGCAGGAACCACGCGAAGCCGAAGGTTTTCGGGTCAACACCGACCCCGCCAAGTTTGCGGGCGAGCAGCACGACCTCACCGGTGGACTTTGCCAGAATTTCTTCAAGCGTTTGCTCGTTTGCCATGCGGTTTGCGGCATCTATCACCCGCAAATGCCCCTTGTTCGGGCTGGTTGAGAGCACGGCAAAGCCGCCATCTTTCAGCGCGATTAAGGCTGGCAAAGGCAGCACGGCAAGGCGTTTCGTGCCAACTTTCTGGACGATGCGGGCTTTGAGGCTGAGCAGATTTGCGCCCCGAACCACATCTTGGCTGGCGGCGCTTCGTCCCGAGATGGCCAATTGATGTTTAAGCTGTGCCGGATCTGCGGCAATGCGGTAATATGCTGCCACCAGCGCCAGCGCGATGAGGCCACGATCAAGCTCAACCGGCTCCGGCTGGGAAAAATTGGCCTGAGACGGCGGTGTGCCCGGCGCGATGGGGGTGAATGGCTGGGTTTGGGACACGTAGGCCTGACTGTGAATACATGCGAATCATGGTAGTCTTCTGCTAGACTATAGCAAGTTTGCGCAGAGTTGCGGCGCATTGATTGACGGCGAAGAGCTTGGATTAACGGCGAAGAGTTTGGATTGCCGGCGAAGAGCCTAGATTGATGGGGAGATCGGGACAATTCTAAAAATATTTGAGCGCTTTACTTCAGCCGTATTGGGTCGTTTTTTGATCTCCGGCGTCGGGACTGCGGTACTGTTTTTCGTACTGTCAATTTTGTTTACACGCGGTGGATTGCCGCCATTTTGGGCAAGCGTGACAGCGTATGCTATTGCTTTTGGCGTGGGATATAGCGTGCAGCGAACTTGGACTTTTCAAGCCAATACGACGCACGGCCGAGCCCTGCCGCGTTACTTCGCCTTGCAAGCCGGGTGTGCGTTGATATCTGGCGTGGTGGCCGAGGGGGCGGTGCGCTATCTGGGCGCAACGCCATTTTTCATGTCTGCTTTAACCACATTGGTGGCCGGGGGCGTCAGCTTTGTGGTGTCGAGACTTTGGGTGTTCAACGGAAATAGCGAAAGATAAACCCGGACATTTAAGATCGGGATTTATAGGTTATAGGCCCGCCAATTGCGACTTGGTGATATTATCTACAATGAAAGTGCTGCCATTCAACGCTGTCGCGGTTACGCCGCCAACGCCATTATCATGCGCTGCTGAGACGAAAGACGAAT
>JAYTYD010000343.1:0-1122 GCA_043742625.1 Methylovirgula sp.
TCAGCGATGGCTGCCTCAATGCGGGCCAGATCGCCGCCGGGGTCAACCACAGCCGCAACCATGGTGTCTTCATCAATGATGAGAGAACAATTTTGTTGAAATGGGGTAACAGGGATGATGCGAATGGAAAGTTTTGACATACCTACCAAATAGTCTGCCCCGCTTGCGCCGTCAAACCGAACTCCGCTATCTGGTTGCATGGACAGCCTCATCACTATCCGCGATTTTTTGCGTTACGCCGTCACTTCTTTTGCCAAGGCAGGCTTGGCCCATGGCCACGGCACCACCTCGGCCATCGACGAGGCAGCTTTTCTGATCCTTGAATCATTGAAGCTGCCGATTGATGACATCAACCCGTGGGCCGACGCTCGCCTCACCGCCGCTGAGCGCACCGCACTTTTCGCCTTGTTCGATGCGCGTATCCAAACCCGCAAACCCGCCGCATATTTGATGAAGCGCGTCTATATGCAGGGCATTGCATTTTATGTCGATGAGCGCGCCATCGTGCCTCGCTCTTACATTGGTGAAATGATGGCCAAAGGATTACTTTCCGACCTCGATATCAATCACAGCGGCGTTCGCAAAGTGCTTGATCTCTGCACCGGTTCTGGTTGTCTGGCTGTCTTGGCCGCCGCGCAATTTCCTGATGCAGAAATCCATGCAACAGAACTTTCAGCAGATGCGTTGGAAGTCGCTAAAATCAATGTGAAAGATCACGACTTAGGAAACCGAATCACCTTGCATCAGGGCGATCTGTTTGCGCCCGTGTCGAAAATGAAGTTTGACTTCATCATCGCCAACCCGCCTTATGTGGCTAAGGCGGAAGTTGACGCCTTCCCCCCGGAATATGGTCATGAGCCGCAGATGGCCCACCTGGGTGGGGCGGATGGTTTTGACCTCGTGCGGCGCATTTTACAGAATGCACCTGCACACCTCACAAATGGCGGCGGGTTGCTTTGCGAAGTGGGAATAGGAGGCGAAATTCTTGAAACAGAATTTCCGCAATTTAATTTTTTGTGGCTGGATGCTGAGGAAGCCGAGGGCGAAGTTTTCTATTTGAAATTTTAAAACCGAAAAAACCTTACAACAACTGCAATGCGTCGGCTTGAAGGCCGCGGCCCT
>JAYTYD010000344.1:0-2523 GCA_043742625.1 Methylovirgula sp.
TACCTATCGGCTGACATCCGCCGCCGCCGCTTTCAGCAGCCACTCCCGAAACGCGACGATTTTTGCCGAGCGCATCCGGTCTTTGCGGCAAACGAAATAGTAACCGAACTGGGTGTGCAAGTTCAGCGTGAAAGGCGCAACCAGCCTGCCGTTTTCCATTTCGCTGGCGGCGATTGCACGCGTCATCAGCGCAACGCCCTGCCCGCTCGCCGCCGCCTGCAAAGCCATCGACATCTGGCTGAACCACACGCCGCGTCCGGCGTCCACCTCCGGCGCATTTGCAGCGCGCAGCCACGTCTCCCAGTTTGGCCAAGTATCAAAATCAGCATTCCATTCTAGATGCAATAACGTGTGCTTGCTCAAGTCTTGCGGCGTCCGGATCGCATTCGGCCCCTGCAGAAGCGCCGGCGCGCAAACCGGAAACAAATCCTCCTCGAACAGTTGCGTCGCATGCAAGTCCGGAAAATGCCCGTCGCCCCACCGGATCATCGCATCGACATTATCGCGCCACAAATCCCGCATTTCCTGGGTCGCATCCAGCAAAACATCCATGTCCGGATGCAGCTTTTTAAAGGCGCCGATGCGCCCCACCAGCCACGTTCCGGCGAAGCTGGGCGAAGAGCTGATCACCAGCCGGTTTCGCCCGACAGAATCGCGCATGCGGCGCGAGGCCCGAAACAGCAAATCAAACCCGCCGCGCAAATCGCCCAACGCCGCCTGCGCCGCCTCTGTGAGCGCTAAACCGCGTCCGCTGCGCTGCACAAGATGGGTGCCTAACTGCTCTTCCAGCAACCGCACTTGCTGGGCAACAGCGGCCTTGGTCACATTCAATTCCGTCGCCGCGCCGGAAAAACTCAGATGCCGCGTTACGGCTTCAAACGCACGTAAGCCGTTAAGGGATGGTAAACGATCATGGCCATTCATCGTATAGTTTTTCTTTATTCACAATTCAACAAGATTGCCTCGATTTAGCCCACATTCCGAGTATAAAGGCAACAATTCAATCAGGAATTCGACCATGTCGCCCGTTACTTCATCAAAACTCACCGTTTCTTCCCAGATGGCCTCTTCAATCGTTAAGATGATGTTAAGCTTTTCTGATCGCGCAAACCGCTACGCTGATGCGCACGCCGCCCGCGCCCGTTTTGCAAATTTGCAGGGTCGCCAGCTGGCTGACATCGGCCTCACCAGCGCCGAGCGCGATTACCGTATCAGCCGCAGCTAAGCTCCCCCTTCATGCTGCGACTGCGAAGGCCGGAGCGTTTGCTCCGGCCTTTTATTTTGAGCCGTATGTTATGTTGCGTCGCATGTTATTTTGAATGCTTGCCTGCAATTCCTAAATTACAAGAAAATCAATCACGTTGCAGATTGCACCCGCGACGCACTGCGGCTAAAATTGAATCATGTTTCGTTTGCTTCTTTTGCGCCACGCCAAAGCCGTTGGCCCCTCCGCCAATGATTTCGCCCGCGCGCTCGCTCCGCAAGGCCGGGATGAGGCGGTTGCCATGGCGGCCTATCTCAAGGCAGAGCTTCTCTTGCCGGATGTTGTGCTTGCCTCAGACGCGGCGCGCACGCGCGAAACGGCAGCGTTGGCTGTCAGCAAACTTGACCCAACCCCTATCTGGTATGATCATGCCATCTATACAGGTGACGCGGATGTCGTAATGGAATTGCTGCGCCAAACCGCTAATTCGGTCAAAACGCTTCTGGTTGTTGGCCACAACCCGACCTTACATGATCTTACATGCGCGCTCACCGGCTATGGAGATCGTTATGCTGCCCAAAGGATGAGCAGCGATTTTCCCACCTGTTGCCTCGCTGTGCTGGATTTTGATGTTGAAAGCTGGCCGGAATTGGCTTTTCGCGGTGGCAGGCTTGACAGATTTGTCGTGCTCAAAGCCAACTGATCACCTCTTTTAATTTGAGGCGGCAATCCCCACTTCATGTGGTAATCAGAGCCGAAGCGGAGCGCACATTGTCCTTTTTTGATAGCCTCGCGCACGAGGCGCGCATCGCCGCCATGAGCGTTATGGACTATGTTTCGGGCACCGGTCTGCGGCTGGGCGTAACCGGCCTGTCGCGCGCCGGAAAAACCGTTTTTATCACCTCGCTGGTGCAAAACCTCATTCAGCGCAGTAATCTTCCGGTTTTACGGGTGTATGCCGAGGGACGCATCACCGGCGCCAGCCTGAAACCACAGCCGGACGACGCTATTCCGCGCTTTGCCATAGAAGAGCACCTCGCCGCCTTGCAAGGGGAGCTGCGGCACTGGCCGGACTCCACCCGCCGCATTTCTGAACTGCGGATCACTCTGGAATTTGAGCGCAAAACCGGCTGGCGTTCTGGACCCGCCTCATTCACCATCGACATTATAGACTATCCGGGAGAATGGCTGCTGGATTTACCACTCCTATCCAAAACCTACCAGCAATGGTCGCGCGAAACTTTAGCTTCAGCGCGGGAGTCGGCGCGCGCCGCACTTGCCGCGCCCTTCGTGGCATTTGTTGATGCGCTCGACCCGTC
>JAYTYD010000345.1:0-1672 GCA_043742625.1 Methylovirgula sp.
ATTGGCGCGGGCGGTTACCAAAATTGCGTCGGCAACGGCACCATAGGAGATGACTGTCGCGTCCTTGCTCAGGGTAAAATCACCGCCATCTGTGACTACAGCGCAGATTGAATTGCGCAGATCACCGCCTATGCCACCTTCTGTAGTTGCTGAGGCGAGCAAGAGCTGCTCTTTCGAAATCTTTCGCATGAAGTCGCGATGCCAGTCCGCCTCCATGCCATGCGAGACAAGGCTCGAAAGTTTGATTTGGTGCATGGCGAAAATCATGGCGCTTGAGGCGCAGTTTTGGCCCAAAACGGCGCAGACTTCGCATATTTGCGCCACCGAGGCGCTCTCGCCACCCAGTTCTTTCGGGATCATAATGCTCAGAAGACGTTCGCTTTTCAACGCTGCAACCGTTTCAGCGGGAAAGCGGGCATGCAGGTCAACGTCATTGGCAAAAGTCGCAGCAATTGCCCCCACCCGCCGGGCGCGCGCAATGATGTCCACAGAAAGGTTGGGCGCAAGCACGGACGTCATGCCGGTGCACCAGCGGGAAGAATTTGTCTGATAGCCGCCTCAATTGCGGCAATGCTGGAAAAGGTTTTGCGGTTCAGCATGTTTTCGGGAAATTCTATGTCATATTGATTTTCCAGCGCCAGCATGAGTTGCACCGATGCAAATGAGCTTAAACCGGCGGCGTAAAGATCAGATGTGTTCGAAAGCGTAGCAACATCCGTCGGCATTTTGCAGTTTTTGGCAATAAGTTGCCGAATTTCTTCGACCATATGACATTCCCCGATAAGTTTATCACTGCGGGCAGTGAAGTTGTTTGTCAGAAAACGATATCTCCAGTTCGTAAACAAACCACAAAATCAGTGGGCGGAAATGTGTTAATTCGTCTTCGAGCGCTTCGCACTTCGACTGTTTTGGGTCATTTTTCGCTGTCGGCTACACGAATGCGTCCGATTAAAGCAGAGCACGACTGCATTTTACACAATTTTGACTGAATTTTGCACCGGAATTTCAATCTTAACCAAGAGTTGAGATCGGTGGAAAATCCCGGCAACATTCGGAAATTAGGCTTTGCGGAGCGCGGGCGAGGCAGCCTTTGTCCGCCCAGCTTATGAAAGATTTAACCCGGCTGCTCTAATTTTGCGCTTAATTTCGATTTAAATGATCCGTTAGAGGCTTTTGGTATGCGTGTGGCTATTGTCCATGACTGGTTATACGTGATCGGCGGCGCGGAGCGTGTGTTGAGCGAACTGCTCAAATGCTATCCCGGGGCCGATGTTTTTTGCCTTTTTGATGTTTTGACTGAGCAAGATCGCCAAAAAATCGGGATTTCCACAGTGAAAACCAGCTTTTTGCAGCATATGCCGTTTATCGGTAAAAAGCATCGCGCCTATCTGCCGTTGATGCCTTTGGCTATCGAGCAACTGGATTTTTCTGAATATGATCTGGTTGTGTCCAGCAGTTATGCGGTTGCCAAGGGCATTCTGACCGGGCCTAACCAAGTCCACGTGGCTTATGTCCACTCACCGATGCGCTATGCTTGGGACCTTCAGCACGCCTATTTGCGGCAATCTGGAGTGGATAAGGGGCTTCGCAGCATCATTGCGCGCATCATTTTATATCACATGCGCATCTGGGATGTGCGCACCGCCCACGGGCCTGACGCAATGATCGCAAA
>JAYTYD010000346.1:0-1930 GCA_043742625.1 Methylovirgula sp.
GGCGGCATTTTTGTCAGCAAAATATTGAATGTCTGCATTAAGCCAAACATTCGGGGCGACGCACTTCTCGTAAAAACCCGGATGCCACAACATCATTGCACAGATATTCGCTGCGCTGAAACCTTTGGTCGCGTGGAAGATCGAAATTTCGCGGGCGTAATCCCCCGGCAGGTAACGCGGATCGAACACCCGCGACAGAAACCGGAATTTCACCGACTGGCGGCGGCGCTCGCCCATTAGAGAATCTAAGTCGGTCAACATTATTTTTACAAAACTTCCTCGAAATAATCAGGTTCCAGCCCGAACCAATCGGACATAAATTCATCGACGTCAAAGCCAGCTTGATCGAGGTTTTCGTGCAGATCTGCACGGGCCTCACCGACTAGCTGCATCGCATCCACGCGAGACATATCGTCGCGCTCCATCAGAGTTTCGATCAGGCTCAACATGTCAAATCCCCTGCAAAAGGCGGGCCAGCCGCCGTGCCGCCAGATCTTCGCGTTCCTTGGCCACCCAAGCCGCGTGGGCCTCAGCCCCGGCCTTGGCGATTGCATGATAATCCGCAATCACCTCTGGCTTGGGTGCGAGGACCGCCACATAGCGCGGCACGCGAGGCTCCGGCTCACGCTCCTTGAGCAACTGCTGGGTTGCCACATGATTGCGAAATTCCGCAACCCACTGCAATTGCCTGCGCACGGCCTTGATATGATCGCTCTCGACCACCGGCATGGTCAGCGGGTCGCGGTAGGGCTTGCGCGGCTGGGCATAGAGCGGGTTCTTGCGCTCGGGCTGGCCCATGAAATCGTGGTTCCGCTCGGCAGCGGTGTAATTCTCGTCAATGAAACTGGAACCGAGCGCGCCTGCGCCTTTGGGCTTTTTTCCGAGTGCTGTCAGACCGGGCATTTTTCAGAACCTTTCAAAAAGTTGCGAAATTTCGCAACTTTTCAGACTTTGCGGAAAATCCGGATAACCGCGAAAAGACAATCGCCGAGAATTGTCAGGGCGATCAGCGCGCCGACCACGAAGGGGGCGAGCGCGAGCGTATGCGCGTGCGCGTGAGCAAAAGCGAGCATGGCTGGGGAGCCTTTCACGTAAGGGGAAAGGAAGGGGAAGGCTTGCGCCTTCCCCTAGCTAATCAGGCAGCAAGCTGGGCGACTATGTCAGACCGCGCTTCGCTCATGGCAAAGGCCTTATCGTTCGCCGCGTTCATGGCGTCGCTCATGGCCAACAGCGCGGCTTGTTCCGCTTCCCCCGTCATGGCCAGCAGATCGGCGTGGTTCATATTATTAAACCACGTTGTAAACAGGGCGATAGTATCGGCCACGCTGGCCTTGATCGGGCTAGGGCCTTCGCCCTCTTGACCTTCGCTGCCTTCGCCTTCGCCTTCGCCTTCGCCTTCGCTGGCCTTGGCTTCTGCCTCTGCCTTAGCCAGCTTGGCGCTACCTGTAACCGCTTCCTTGACAGCCACGTTCAGCGCATTGAAACTATCTTTAGCTTTGTCGCTTGCACAAAAAGCATCAACCAAAGGCTTCACCCCCTCAATGGCGATGTTCTTGTCAATATACTGAATATCAGTCAGTTGCTTTGCCATTGCATGCCAGCCGCTTGCCCGCAATGCGCCGATTGTGTCGCTGCGCTTGCCTTTGGCAGTGACAGGCTTGTAAACCGCGCACACTGCGGCAATCATGCTCTCTGTGGTAAACAATTGCTTGCCCGCTTCATTCAGAACGGCAAGGCGCGACAAGCTAGAACGCGCCAAAAGGGTTGCCTTGCCGGTTGAAGTAACGTCGGCGCTGCGAACAGCTTCGACAAGCGCCGCATAGTTGGCGACATCGGAATTGATAACAGTCTTGGTCATGGTCTAGGCCTTTTCAATTTGTTGCGAAACTTCGCAACTTGTCCGCCCGGAATTTGGGCACAGTTATCCCGT
>JAYTYD010000347.1:0-1002 GCA_043742625.1 Methylovirgula sp.
AATCAGGTCGCGAAAAATTCCAGTCTGCACTACGGCTCGATCCGGTCTTGGGGTTCAGTTGCGGTGCTGGCCGGTATGTTAATCGCCGGTGCCTTGGCGGGTGTATTGCCGAGTGAGGCGATCATCTGGATGCTGATTTTGTCGGCCATTTCGCAAGCACTTGTCTGCACCGCGTTGCTGTCCAAGGCTGGCGGACACACCAAGCATTTGGCGAGCAAAGCGCCGCCACGCGACATGAAGCGGCTGGATTTGGTGGTGGTGGTGATTATTGCCGCGGCCCTTGTACAGAGCAGCCACGCGATGATCAGTGGCTTTAGCTCCATTTTGTATCATTCGCGCGGCTATTCCGATTTTTTCATCGGCTGGGCTTGGGCAGGCGGGGTGTTTACCGAAATCCTGATGTTCATGGTGGCAGGGCGTTATCTGGGCGGAGCCAACAATGCCTTCCGGTTTTTTGTTGTCGGCAGCGTCTCGTGTGTGGTGCGGTGGGTGGTCTCCAGCATGGACTTTGGCGCCGCAGGAATTATTGCGACTCAGGCCAGCCACGGCCTGACATTTTGCGCAACGCATTTGGGCACGATGTATCTGCTGACGCGGATGGTGCCGGCGGGCCGATTGGCGCAGATGCAGGGAATTTACGCTGGAACCAACTCGTTGTTTATGGCGGCAATGACGGCTTTATCCGGCCCGATTTTTCAACATCTGGGCGCGCAAGGGCTGTTGGTGATGGTGATACCGGCGGCGATGGGGCTGGTGATGATCGCCTATGTTTATGTGCATTGGCGTCGGGGATTATCCCCATAGCTTGCTTATAGGGGGATAAACCAACGAACCATCGTAATTCAGGCCCTCCGGGCGATCGGTTTTTAACAAAAGCGGACCGTCAAGATCGACAAATTGCGCCCCTGCGGTGAGCAGCATAGCAGGTGCCATGGCCAGAGACGAGCCGACCATGCAACCGACGAACAGCTGAAAGCCAAGGCGTCTGCCCTCTGCCGCCAA
>JAYTYD010000348.1:0-1385 GCA_043742625.1 Methylovirgula sp.
ACGAGTTCAATGCTTGCGCCTTGGCCCACGTGACTTACAATTTTTATCTGTGCGCCAAGCAGCTCGGCTTGTTCGCGCATCCCAATTAATCCGAAATGACCCGGGTGATCTGCAGTGGTCTCGAAGCCTTTGCCGTCATCCATAATTATCATAGTGAGCATCGGATCGCTGTAGTCTTCGTTTGACATGCGCACCTCGATGCTCACGTTTTTAGCCTCAGCGTGCTTTTCGACATTGTGCAGGGCTTCCTCCGCAATGCGGAAAATAGTTTCAGCCTTCGAGCTGGCAAGGCTGGAGGCGGGATCTCTGATAACCAGCTGGGTTTCAATTTCGACGCGCTCTCTGAGGCGCGCCAGAAGTTTGCGCAACGCCTGTTCTAAGCCGTCATCGCGTACCGCAAAGTAACGCAGCTCGACGACGGCATTTCGCGCTTCATTCAGGCCTTCAATAGCCGCCGCTTCGGCTAGCTCAAGTTCTTCAGCTATCAGCTCCGGCTTGACGCGCTGAATTTTGCGCATCAAGCGGATTTGGGTGAGCATGGCCAACATGGAATGCGCTAACGTATCATGCAAATCACGTGACATGCGCAATCGTTCGCGTGTTACCGCTGCACTTTGCATTTCTTCCGATAGGCGTTGCACTTCTCTCGTGCGCTCATTTACTTTTTGATCGAGATTGCGGTTCAGAGATTCCAGATTGGCGTTAGATTGATTAAGTTGGTTAAATAAACCCGCTAGAGATTTGGAAATACGCGCCGCCTCATCTGTGCCCTCAATGGGCATAAATTCGCGCGCTGCCCCACTTTGTAACGCCATCGCGGAATTGGCAATTTCGGACAGCCCTTTTGTGCTGTCTGATACTACAAAAGCGGCCGCGACCGACAATGCCAGACCAGCAGCCAGGGTGATGAGGGCGATATATTTGGCAGTGTCGTTGGCGGATTTATAGGCCAGCGCGAGCGGCTGTCTGATAACCGCAATCACGCCGTTGGTGGCGACGTTATTGGCGTCAAATTGTGTGGCATAACCTTCCAGAAAATTATCACTGACGAAGGCGCCCATAAGGCGCGTACCTTTTGCGTGTTCCAGGGCGTTAGTTATTTCAGGTGAAAGCCGCGCCACTGACGCGCGGTCAATTTGTGCGGTCGAAAAAAGCAGGCCGCCTTCGCGGTTGTATACGTTTAAATCAGGCTGTTGCACCGTTGGGCGGGTATAACCGACCATCTGCGAAGCTTCGTTGAACCAAGCGATATCGAAAATGGCGACCGCCAGCGCCAGCACATTTCCGTCTTTGGCAAGAACCGGAACCGAGATTGTAACAGTGCCGAAATTGAACTGGGGTTGCGGCGCAGAAGCACGGGTAATTTGGAGATTGTTTTTTCCCAG
>JAYTYD010000349.1:0-2472 GCA_043742625.1 Methylovirgula sp.
ATGAAAAAACCGCACGTGCCTTTGCTGCCCGCTATGGTGCTGACATTTATGCGCTGCGCATCGGTAACGTCATCGAGCCGCATGAATATGGTGCCTTCGAGACTTATGTAAAAAATCCGCCAATGCGCAAACGCAATGCGTGGAGCTATATTGATGCACGCGATCTGGGCGAAATCGTGCATCTTTGCCTGCAAAAAAACGGCCTCGGCTATCAGGTTTTTAATGCGGTGAACGATACGATAACAGCCGACTTGCCAACCAAACAGTTCCTTGCGAAATACGCGCCACGCACACCAGTTACGCGCGAAATGGGAGAGTTTGAAGCGCCGTTATCTAACCGCAAAATCCGCGAAGTGCTTGGGTTCAAGGAACAACATAACTGGCGCACATATTTGCCTAAATAAAGGTGCTGCGCCTTTGCGCATTCGCTGCGTAGACACGTAAGCGTAGCTGTGAAATGCTCAGTTTACGCACTTTTTAGTTGGGGATGAAGAATGAAATCACGCGCAGCCGTTGCTTTTGAATCTGGCAAACCGCTCGAAATCGTTGAAGTGGATTTAGACGGCCCTAAGGCTGGCGAGGTTCTCATCGAAATCAAAGCCACGGGCATTTGCCACACCGACGACTTTACACTTTCGGGCTCTGACCCGGAAGGTTTGTTCCCTGCTATTTTAGGCCACGAAGGTGCGGGCGTTATCATTGAAGTCGGCCCGGGTGTTACGACGCTTAAAAAAGGTGATCACGTTATTCCGCTGTACACCCCAGAATGCCGCGAATGCTCATCTTGCCTTTCGCAGAAAACCAATTTGTGCACCGCCATCCGTTCAACCCAAGGCCAAGGCTTGATGCCAGATGGCACGTCGCGGTTTTCATATAAGGGCGAAAGAATCCACCACTACATGGGCTGCTCGACCTTTTCGAACTATACGGTTCTGCCAGAAATTGCTGTGGCGAAAGTCAACCCCGCCGCCCCCTTCGATAAAATTTGTTACATCGGCTGTGGTGTCACGACAGGCATTGGCGCTGTGATCAACACGGCAAAAGTTGAAATGGGTGCCACCGCCGCGGTCTTCGGGCTTGGAGGCATTGGGCTGAATGTGATCCAAGGCCTGCGCCTTGCGGGGGCTGACATGATCATCGGCGTTGATCTCAATAATTCTAAAAAAGAATGGGGCGCGCGTTTTGGCATGACGCATTTTGTGAACCCATCTGAAATTGGCGGTGATGTGGTTGCACATCTGGTCAACATGACCAAGCGGGGCGCAGACCACATCGGCGGCGCTGATTACACATTTGATTGCACCGGCAATGTAAAAGTCATGCGCCAAGCGCTGGAAGCCTCGCACCGTGGCTGGGGCCAATCCATCATCATCGGCGTGGCCGGTGCCGGCCAAGAAATTTCAACGCGCCCCTTCCAACTCGTCACCGGACGCACGTGGAAAGGTACCGCCTTCGGCGGCGCGCGTGGCCGTACGGACGTGCCAAAAATTGTGAATTGGTATATGGCGGGGAAAATTCAGATCGACCCGATGATCACACATACAATGACGCTAGAGGAGATCAACACGGGCTTTGAACTGATGCGCGAGGGCAAGTCTATTCGGAGTGTGGTGGTGTTTTGAATCGGCATTAAATGTTGGACCCAATGCTACCCATCCCCGCATTGTGTTACGAGCCAGAATGGTTTTAGATATTCCTCAGAAATCATCCGGAGCCACCATGCCAGCCAGCAAACATCGCAGCCCTTATGCGCGCGATCTCAAAAAGAACGCGGCGAATTTTGCGCAGCTGTCGCCAATTACGTTTATTGAACGCGCCGCATCGTTATGGCCGCGGCGCGAGGCACTGGTGCATGGGGCTCGCCGTCAGACGTGGGCCGAGACTTTTGCGCGTGCGAAAAAGCTGGCATCGGCACTCACTAAAAAAGGTTTTGGTTTTGGTGATACCATAGCCTTCCTCGGAGCCAACACGCCCGAGACATTTGAGGCGCACTTTGGTGTGCCGATGATGGGCGGCGTTCTCAACACCATCAACACGCGGTTGGACGGCGAGACGGTGGCTTTCATTCTTAACCACGCCGAAGCACGGATTTTATTTGTAGACCGCGAATTTTCAGCCACTGCGAAAAAGGCGCTCAAATTATTAGACCGCAAGATCACGGTCATTGATATTGACGACCCAGCTTATGAAGGTGGTGAGCGGCTATCCAAAACCAGCTACGAAGATTTCATCTCCAAGGGCACGGATAAATTCCCCGTCGTTATGCCGTCTGATGAATGGAATGCCATCGCGCTGAATTACACCTCTGGCACCACGGGAAACCCCAAGGGTGTGGTCACCCATCACCGAGGTGCTTATCTCAATGCGGTGTCCAATGCGCTATCATGGGGTATGGGCGAAGGACCGGTATATCTTTGGACACTGCCGATGTTTCACTGCAACGGTTGGTGCTTTGCTTGGACGGTGGCGCTG
>JAYTYD010000350.1:0-1041 GCA_043742625.1 Methylovirgula sp.
AAGGTCGACAGGCTCAACAGGATAACCACCCACGAAACTGATGGCATTAAAATGCTGGCCGAGCTTCAAAAAATTTTGGTAATCGGCGCGGGTGCCGGTTCTTCGGCCATTGTCCATATCATGGCAATTAGGCGGGCTTCCCACAGTGCCAAACGCGATATTATTGCCGCCCACCTCCATATTATTCGCGGGGTTGCGCGCATGCAGCGTGAATGTTTCTGGTGCGTGGGCAAGCAGGCTCTCTATCAGCTCCGGCTCAAAGCGCACCCGCTCACCGTCGACTGATGCACCAGCACTTTTCAACATCGCCCGCGCGTCATCGTGCATAAAATCCATGCCGATTTCTTTCAGCACTTTCAGTGAGGCCAAGTGGATGGACTCAATTTCATCTGCCGACAGCAAGTTGGTCGGTGGAAAATAATGTTTCAGCTTGCGCTTAGGCAATTGTGGGATGCTTCCGCCGTGGCCCGCTTGCGGATTGCCGCGTGCGCCCCCTCGGCGGCGGCGTGAGTCGACTGAAGGTGTATCGTTCATATGATCACCATATCGCGGCGCACATCTTTGTCTATGGGCATAACGATATTGCCAGCGCCTAAAAAAGCCGCTTAGACATCAAATGATGGCAAGGAAACAAAAATGAAATCCCAAGCGCGTGTGGTTGTAATCGGTGGCGGTGTTGTGGGCTGTTCAATTCTTTACCACCTAACTAAACTGGGTTGGAAAGATGTTGTTCTGGTTGAACGAGATATTCTCACTTCAGGTTCTACGTGGCACGCGGCGGGCGGCTTTCACACTTTAAACGGCGATCCGAACGTGGCCAAGCTGCAGGGCTATACGATTGGGCTTTACGATGAGATCGAGAAAATATCAGGTCAATCCTGCGGATTGCACCGCTCCGGCGGTTTGATCTTGGCCGATACACCAGCTCGGATGGAATGGTTGAAAATGGCCCATGCCCGCGCGCGTTATTTGGGCCTTGAAACTGAAATGCTCAGCATGAAGGAAGCCAAGAAACTGAACCCGTTGCTCGAAGAAAAGTAT
>JAYTYD010000351.1:0-6934 GCA_043742625.1 Methylovirgula sp.
AACCGAATTCTGCTGGAGCACTATTATTTGCCCGGCGATCTCGAAGCACAGGTTGCCGCGTTTATCGAGCACTATAATCACCAGCGCTATCACGAGAGCTTGGACAATCTAACCCCGGCAGACGTCTACTTCGGGCGCGGACAAACCATTTTAAATCAACGAGAGGACATCAAACGCCGAACAATCCAAAATCGACGCTTGGCTTTCCGCAGATTTGCGGCCTAATAATCAAATTCGATGAGCCAAAATCTCGCTTAATTTAAGACCGTGTTTGTTCCAAAGCATTCGACGACGGACACTATACATCCAATGCTGGATGATCGCCCAATTTATGAAAATAATCGCCGATGGATCTCGTTGGCCCGAAAGACTGGCTGAATTGATTAATTCGCGACCAAAAACCTCGCTTAACGATATGGGGTTCCCAGACAATTGGGAAAACCAAGCGTTCTGGGAATTGGTGTTAAAAAAGTCAACTTTTAAGTAGTTACTTTCATACACCACACCCTCACGCCTTTTCGCACACCCTCACTGCCAAGCTTCCCGCGCTTCCATAGCCGCGTGAGTGACTGCACTAGGCGATAACCTACGGCCTGTCTGAGAACCTTGTCAGTGGCGTCTAGGCCCCGCTCTGTAATCACGTACACTGCCAACTCTCGTGTAGTCATAGCGCCGTGCCGCTCTAGGCCTTGTATTGCAAGTTGACTTATCTGTCTTGGCTTGAACAATTGCCGCGTGTCCATATGCACCGGAAATTGCAGCGGCATATCACCAATTTCGAATAACCGGATTGCCGCGTTCAAATGCAATAGATCGCTTTGTGCCTCTAAAACCTTTGCTTCATATGCCGATATTGCAGCACGCAATTTACCAGCGCGCTCTCTTAATTGCGAAATAACATGTGAGTCCGTCATGCCCTAATCTTGCGGTATTCGGGCAATTTATGCCATACTTCGCTTGGTGTGTTTGCTACCTAATGCCGGATAATCCAGTGAGGCAAGCGCTTTGGCGAGCTTTTCAGCGACGCGGGCCTCTTTATACAGCGCGGCGACGATGGTATAGCGGGGCAGCATAAAGTCAGGAAGATCAGTGTATGGGTTTTGGGAAGGATGATAGTCTTCGCTCACCCAAATAGCGATCAGGCGCACCATCACAAACAGGAAAAAAATCAAACTGAAAGCTAGGCTGATCATATCCAGCGCAGCGCGCCAGTCCAATGCGCCCAGAAAAGACAGAATGAACATAAAGCCGCCCAAAAATATATATTGCGCTCTGGCGGGCGGCTCACGGGCCGAGAGATGTTTGGCCTTTGTCCACAGGCCCATGCTGGCTTCATGAACGATGGCGCGTTGGGCTTGAGCGCTAATAAGTTTGGTCAGATGGCTGGGAGTTGTTACCGCAAGTTCGGCCCTGCGATTGTTGCGATCCTGTAACAACGCGCGTAAAGCTCGTCCGCGCGGCGCAACTAAATATCGGAATGCCGCGCCGCCTTCTCTTACCAAAATCACTCCGGTGATGAGCTGCGCGCGCGGCGCAGAGATGTTTGCCAGCGTTACCTCATATTCCACGAAAGGCCGCTTTAGAACTTGAGATAAGGTGTAATAGAGCAGAACCTCTGAGACGAGCCCTTCCGCCAACATATATTCATCCAGCGGAACTCCTTGAACAAAGGCAAGCTCGCATGCGAGCAACAGCTCGTCGTGCGGGATACCGCATTTGAGCAACAGATCGAATTCGGGAGACATGTAAGGAGACTGCGGCTCTGGATGCGTGCGGCTTAAATTGACAGGGAAACTTGCGCGTTCCGGCCTTGCCAAACGATCGTGTTTCGAAATAACTGAATGCTTAGATAAGATCGGTTCAAACAAACCTGATGACGCAACTGGTTCGGGATATTCCAAAGCCATAAATCAACTCTATTCCGCTAAAATGTCTTCAATTCAAATAATTCAACAATAATAACAGTTTATGAGGCCTGTTACCGTGGTATATCTGAACTGGCGGACAAAGTTAGGCAGCTTGGTTAACGGGCGGTATTTGCGCTCAATATGTGCCAAAACGGGACAGTTTTTTGGAAGCCTGCTACTGTGCCTCCAGGCGATATCTTATTCTGCGCAAGCCCAGACGGAGGCTCAAAAAGCGGGAATGCCAACGCTGTTTGATGTTTTTGCGCAAGAAGATATTCCCGATTACGGCGCTCTGAGGCAAATCCGTTTTCTAACTGAAAGCGATTATCCGCCGCTGCACTTTTTGCGCTCTGACGGCGAACTGGCCGGGTTTAACGTGGATGTGGCGCGGGCGCTTTGTCTCGAATTAAACGTGCAATGCACTGTTCAGCCTTGGCGCTGGGACAAGCTCAACGAGGCGTTGGCCTTAAATGCGGGAGACGCGATAATTGCCTCTGTTCGACCAACGCAAGAGACGGCTGCGATCCAAATATACTCGGTGCCGTATTATGTCACGCCGGCTCGATTTGTGAGTTTAAAAAATACCGGCTTGAGTGGCACTTCGGTGCAAGATCTGGCAAATAAGACCATCGCCGTTGTGGCTGGCAGCGCGCACGAAGCCTATTTGAAAGGTGCCGCACCCAAGCTCAAACGGGAACCATTCGTGTCGCTCGCGGAGGCTCAGGCAGCTTTGGTGAGTGGTCGGGTTGATACTATTTTTGGCGACGGTCTGACTTTGTCGATCTGGTTGGGCCAAGATCAGGGTTCGTCCGCTCACTTTGTCGGAGGGGCCTATTTTGACAATGCTTTTTTCGGGGAAGGCGCGCGAATTGCGTTTCGCCCGGAAGACGAGACTATGCGACTTGCTGTCAATTACGGACTGCGCAAACTCAGCTCAAAAGGCATTTTAACCGCGCTGTACTGGAAGTATTTCCCAATCGGATTTTACTGATAATATCCGGCCAGTTCTTTGGCATTTTCTTCCGGCTGGCGTTTCAAATCCAGCCCGGTGACAAAATTGCCGTTCTTGTCCATTAAATACACCAAGGCAGTGTGGTCATACGTATAGTCATCCGGCTTGGAACCCTCGACTTTTTTTCCGTAAACGCGATAAGCCTTCATGGCAGCCTCGATCTTCAGACGAGGCCCGGAAAAGGCGTGAATGCGCGGGTCAAAACTCGACAGATATTCTTTTAAGATTGCAGGTGTATCGCGCTCAGGATCGACCGTGATGAACGCGGCTGTGAGTGGGGCGTTTTGCGGAATTTTTGCCAGAATTTGACTCATATCGTAAAGCGTGGTCGGGCAAACATCAGGACAATGGGTGTAGCCAAAAAACACCAGCGCCACCTTATTCTTAAAAACGGCCTCGGTCACTGCCGCGCCATTTTCATCAATCAGCGAAAACGCACCGCCAATGGCCGAAGTTTTGGCGGGGGAGACGGGGCTGTTGATCCAGATGGTTGCGCCAACGGCAGCCAATATCCCGATAACCAAAACCACTAAAGGCAGGAGGCGACCTTGCATCAAAATATCCGTTATAAGCAGCTGCGCACAAAGGTGGCCAAGTCTGCGAAAATATACGTGCCAAATCCGGCCCATAAAACAAGTCCGGCTAGAAATAGCAAGCCGAAGCCAATATAGGCCATGCGCATTTGGTGTTGGCTTGAGGCGTCATCCATTCTAGCAGTATAGCTTCGCAACCGAAATAGGCAATTCACCAAAATACGAGCAGACACAATCCAAAGCAATTTAAACTTCGTAAGCCGGTCGGAGGGTTAAAAATGGCAAAGAATTATTTAATTTTCGGGGCAACGGGCGGTGTTGGCGCGTGTTTAGCACGGCATCTGGCCGCTCAAGGCGCGCATGTGCACATCGGCGGGCGGGACGCGGCTAAAGCAGGTGCTTTGGCTACAGAGATCGGTGGAAGTTTCACCGTGATGGAAGCGGCAGATCCGCAAAGTATCAACGCTTGCATCGCAGCGGCGGGGCCAAAGCTCGACGGGTTGGTATGGGCCATTGGTACGATCAATTTAAAGCCTTTGTCGCGGTTGACTGATCAAGACTTTCTCAATGACTTTACCCTCAACGCTCTTGGCGCTGTACAGGCGGTTCGCGCGGCTTTACCGGCTCTTAAGGCCAGCGACGGCACGGCCTCGATTGTGTTGTTCTCCACAGTTGCGGTGCGGCAGGGTTTCAGCGCGCATGCGTCTGTTGCCATGGCAAAGGGTGCCATAGAAGGCTTGACCCTCGCTTTAGCGGCGGAGCTTGCACCTAAAATTCGCGTAAACGCGGTTGCTCCATCGCTCACGCGTACAAACATGGCCAAAGCGCTCACGCAAAACGAACAGATGGCGCAATCAATCGCCATGTTGCATCCCTTGCAACGCTTGGGCGAGGCGGAGGACGTTGCCAAGGCAGCCGCATATTTGCTCGGTGACGAAGCTTCTTGGGTTACAGGGCAAATATTGGGTGTTGACGGCGGGCGCTCGACTTTGCGCACTAAGGGCTAGTGTGTTGAATCGGGATTTGCGTCAAACTTCCCCGCAAATCCTCAATCCGGTTATCCCCTCAGGGCAATTCAACGCTTGAGAGACGCAGATTGTTCTTCCATCACTTTGCTGACGCGTATCATTTCCGCAAAACCGCTACACACTTTTGCGTGATATGCTCTAGGGCATAGGAACAGGGTTGGAAGAGTTGCTTGCCGGGGCTCGGAAAGCAGCCATGCTCGGCTGCGGAGCAGCACTATATGACGCGCCTGCCCCGTCTGGCATCGGAATATTCAGGGCCGGTTGAGTCTCACCCTTCGGTTGGGTATGCGCTGCGTAATCCCGACGATGATGCCGCTTGGCAGCGTATTTGAAGGGGCGTTTGCGCACCAGCTTGGGCTGCTGCACTGCTTGGGCATATTGTGTGCCATAGGCAGAGGGCGGGAATGCGCCATACATCACGCCCGGTTGAGCCGTTCCGGGATATTGTCCATAGGCTGCGGCACCAAAACCGGAGTTATACATAGGAACGGCGCCATAGGCCGGTGCGCCATAGACTCCGGCAACATTGTAACCGCCTAGGCCGGAAGCCGCCAAAGCATCACCGGCACCATAACCGGGAGCGTTATACATCGGCACAGAGCCATATGCCACACCGGGAGCTACGCCAACAGGTGCCGAGGTGCCGATGGCCATTTGCCGCACCAAACCGACAAACGCCATCGGGTTTGCGCCCGCCCGACACAGTTTAATCCGGATTGAGGTCGGCTGGCTGGCAGCTGCGGAAGCGTCAAACAGTTTATGCGGCTCCGAACGGCCTAATGTTTGCCAAGCATACATGCAGCCTACTTTGCCTTTGGTTCCGACAGCATAGCCAAACGGTCCGTAGATGTTGCGCTCAACTGTATCTCCAAGGCCCATTTTAGTATTCGGGAAGGTGTCTTCCAATTCTTGCGCGATGTCGTTTTCACTGGCCTGGGCAACATCCGCCTGATTTGGCACGGCATATTTACCGGGGAAATCCGTACTGCTGATGGCGGTGACGGTTATTTTATTTTCACCGTACATTTCCGCTTCGCCGCTTAAAACAATGTCTTGAACAATGCCATTGGCCCGCCGCTGTTCTAAAACCGATACAACATTGCCCGCTTGGGGCGGCAACCAGACTAAGGCTCGCGCAGGAGACGCCATGGTTGCCTCAGGTTCTGCACTGGCGTAAGGCCCGCCATTTTGCGGTGAAACGGCACAACCGACCATAACCGAAAACAAGGCAAAGGTGACCCCGACACGCAATTTCATTTTAACGCCTTACACTGAACGCTGAACTTAAATTTTTACAGAGTAATTATATCGAATATTAATTAACGTCTTAAAACCTTAGGTAAGCCGCGCGGCGGTAATCCAATGTTCCTGTTGTTAACCTTTGCAAAGGGTTAACATGGAACAACGCTGTTATTTGCCGACCAGTGCGTTGTTGACGGCATTGAGGCCGCTCTGTGTTTCCGAGGTGGACATTTGCGTGTCAACGGTCTGAAAAATGCGCTTGGCGGCGTCATATTGGCCGAGCTTCATGGTGCTCCAACCGCGCAACATCATTAAATCGCGCGTTTCCTGCCCGAATTGGCTGCGGCGGTTCAGGATATCGAGCGTTTGGGCATATTGTCCGGCTTTGTATGCCGCGCGGGCTTGCTGGCTGAGGACTTCAACGCCCAATTGATTGCGCCTTTGCGGGTCAAGATTTCCCTGCTGAGCCGCAGCGCCCGCTTCCAATGTTGCACCGTTTTTCAATAAGGCCATGGATTTGCCGTAAGCGGCATCATCACGGGCTTTGCCGTTCAATCCGCCCTGTAAGCCACGGTCAAAGGAGGCGGCGGCTTCTTGCGGGCGGCCCATGTTGAGCAGACACCAGCCCCGGTTTGCAGCATCCGCCGGGCCCAACCGGCCTGATGCTTCCAATGCCTCTGCCGCCTTTAAACAGCTGCCATAATCCTTTTTGGCCACAGCAGCGCTCAGCGTGCGGGATGATCCGCCCACCAATGCGGTAGGTTCAAAACTTACCGGCTCACGCTGTGAAACAGGCTTTGGTGCGCGTTGCTGACGCGGCGCAACGTATGGCCGCTCCGACGGCAACTGCTGTTGCTGGTTAAAGTCACGCTGGCCGGGTGTATAATTTGCGCGCAACAAATCCGCGACCTTGGAATACCGGTCACGATACATTTCGATGACGCGGAGATAGTTATTGCGATCATTGAGCTTCTTATAAGACAGCGCCAAACCAACAGCGCTGCCCTCGCTCGGCTCGTAGCTCATAGCTTTTTCAAACCATGCAATGGCCGGACGAACTTGACCGATATTGAACGAATACCAAGCCAGCGCCTGTGCCCCATTTGCAGAAGAATCGCGGGTTATGGCAGTTGCGAAGCGGCGCAACGACTCTTCGCTTGCGGCATAGGCCGAGGTGGATTTGGACAGTTTTTCCGCAACAATTTCAATGTA
>JAYTYD010000352.1:0-4526 GCA_043742625.1 Methylovirgula sp.
CGCCACCCGCGCTAATGTCAAGTTGGAGCTAAATTTGCGTCTCTTCGGCCACAAAGTTCCTTTCACTGCGCAGATCGGCATTGTTATAATTACGGTGAATTTGCTGATTGCTATGTTTGCGCCGCTCATCGCACCCTATAGCGAAGCTGATATTGTTTGCGACGCGTGGGCCGATCCCAGCAGCCAGTTCTGGTTTGGCTGTGATAACCTTGGCCGGGACATTCTCAGCCGAATGATGTTTGGCGCACGCACGTCCATCGGACTTTCGCTGATGATCACGGCGCTTTGCTTTGTCATTGGTATTATTACAGGCTTTGCCGCAGCTATCTCCGGGCGTTGGCTCGATATATTTTTGTCCCGCCTCGTAGACCTGTTGCTGTCGATGCCAACTCTCATTTTTGCCTTTGTGATTTTATCGGTGTTAGGAACAGATCTGCCCGTCCTCATTATTACAATCGCCTTGTTATATGCGCCAATTGTGTTTCGTCTGGCGCGTGCAGTAGCAATGAATATCACTGTGCTTGAATATGTCGAAGCTGCAAAGCTTCGTGGTGAGGGTATTTGGTGGATCATTCGCAGGGAAATATTGCCCAACGCTATTCCCCCCCTTGCGGCAGAATTTGGCTTGCGATTCTGTTTTACGTTTTTGTTTATCGCCGCCCTTAGTTTTCTTGGACTTGGGGTGCAACCCCCGCATGCGGACTGGGGTGGCATGGTGAAAGATTTGCGCGACATGATCAACCTGGGCTCCATTGCACCCTTATATCCGGCCGGTGCCATCGCACTGCTTACCGTTGGCGTCAATTTTGTGGTTGATTGGATGCTCTCCATTCACTCTAGAGGCCATGGAGAAGGCGCATGAGAGAGCCGCGCTTTGGTAAAACCATTGTCGATGTGCAAAACCTGCTGATTCAGGTGCGGACCGATGCTGGTATCGGGCCCACCTTGGTCGAGGATGTCAGTTTCCAGCTTCGTCAAGGTGAGGTGTTAGGGCTTATTGGCGAGTCCGGAGCGGGTAAGTCCACGATTGGTCTGGCAACGCTCGGTTATACCCGCGGAAGCTGCTATATAACGGGCGGTAAGGTGATGTTTCTGGGGAAAGACATCCGGGAAATGACGGTGAGCGAGCGCGCCGGCATTCGCGGGCGTGGCGTCGCTTATATCGCGCAGAGCGCTGCTGCGTCATTTAACCCCTCTATGACACTCTACGACCAAATCTGTGAAATTCCGGTTTTGCAGGGTTTGCTGACCAAACAAAATGCGCGCGATGAGGCTGTGAAGCTTTTCAGAGCATTGGAGTTGCCCCGCCCGGAAAACTTCGGCGAGCGCTACCCTCACCAAGTTTCAGGCGGGCAACTGCAGCGTGCCATGGCCGCGATGGCGATGATTACCAAGCCGGATTTATTGGTATTTGACGAGCCGACCACTGCACTTGATGTGACCACTCAAGTTGAAGTGTTAGCATCTTTCAAACATCTGATCCGCGAAAATGGCACGGCGGCAATTTATATTACCCATGATCTGGCTGTGGTTGCGCAAATTTCTGACAACATCATGGTTTTACGCCACGGCAAGATGGTAGAGTACGGCAGTACTGTTCAAATTTTACAGTCGCCAAGACAAGAATACACCCGCCGTTTGGTAGCTGAGCATAACATGCACGGCGCCTTTGCCGTAAACACCACCAAAAGTGATGTTCCACTGTTGAGTGTTGAGGCGGTAACGGCAAGTTATTCAACACTGGCTAAAGTTGTTGACAATATCAGCCTTGAGGTTCGAAGCCGGGATACAGTGGCCGTGGTTGGAGAGTCCGGGTCGGGCAAATCGACCCTAGCGCGCGTCATAACCGGCCTGCTGCCGCGCGAAGCCGGGGACATAAAATTTGAGGGTAAGTCACTTCCAACGCGGTTAAAGGATCGTAGTTTTGACCAGCTACGCCGCATCCAGATGATTTACCAAATGCCGGATGTTGCGCTTAATCCGCGTCAGACCTTGAATGAAATCATCGGACGCCCGGTTCAATTTTATTTTAAACGTAGCGCCGCCGAGGCTCGAATCCGTGTCAAAGAATTGTTGCGGCAAATCGATTTGCCAGAAGACTTCATCGATCGCTATCCCGCCCAGCTTTCGGGTGGGCAGAAACAACGCGTGTCTATTGCGCGCGCTCTTGCCGCTGAGCCGGACTTGATCATATGTGATGAGGTCACTTCTGCGCTTGACCAGCTGGTGGGGGAAGAAATCTTAAAGCTTCTCAAAAGCCTGCAGGACAAGCTGGGATTGGCTTACCTTTTCATCACCCACGATCTTGGAATTGTACGCCGCATTGCCAACAAGGTTGCAGTAATGCAGCAAGGCAAATTGGTCACGTGGGGTGATACTGAGACCGTGTTTTCGCCGCCGTTTCATCCATATACAGAGATTTTGCTCACTTCCGTCCCGGAAATGCGACCGGATTGGCTTGATGACCTTTTAGCAAAACGTAAGGCTGTTGCTTAAAGACCTAAGCCAGCATCGAGGCAAGCTCCTTGGCGATTGCCTTGCCGAGCTTTTCCTGTTCAGGCGCGTCAAAATGGATACCATCGCCGGTGCTGGAAACAACCACTTGGCCGGCATCTAAAAAGCGCTCGCCATGCAACAGGGCTGTCACTTTATAATGAGACGCCATGACGTTTGATTTGTTCGCTCCGCCAGCAAACATTTCCTTAAGAGCGCCTATTTCTAAAATGGGCGGCGGACACACAACCAGAACCTTAATTGCGCCCTGCCCCGTGGAAAAAGCGTGGATGATTTGCAAAAGTGTCCCTATTCCAGCCGCGATATCAGCAGCACCCAAGCCAAACCGCGCTTTTAAATCATTGGTGCCTAACATAATCACAACCGCGTCCAGTGGTGTATGGGTCTCCAGCAAGCCCAATAACATGCGCGCGCCGTTTTTGTGCAGACCCTCAATCGGATCGTCATGCACGCTGGTGCGGCCATTCAGGCCCTCTGGAATCAGGTGAAAATCATCGCCCAACTGGCGCTGCGCGACACTCGTCCAGCGTTGCTCAAAGGAATAGCGTGTTGCGCCAGTTTGCAGCGGACGGCTCGGATAGCCATGCGTATTTGAATCGCCGAAGCACATTATTGTTTTCATAGACCTACTCTCAAGTTCATGCCCAAATTCATGTCCAAGCCTAACACGGAAGTTTTATAGCCTCACACGCGCCGCTATGATAATTATGGGGAAAAGGGGACAAGCAATGTCGATCCAGCACCAAACTAAGCGCCTAACTTCAGTCGACATTGGAAGGATGAAGGGCGCCACGCCTATTGTTGCCCTGACCGCCTATCATGCCCACACGGCACGCATGGTGGACGGCTTGGCGGATGTTATTCTGGTCGGCGACAGCTTAGGCATGGTCATGCACGGCTTGGAGACAACCGTGCCGGTAACATTGGAAATGATGATTTTGCAAGGCCACGCTGTCATGCGCGGCTCAACGCAATCGCTCGTGGTTGTAGATATGCCATTTGGTTCGTATGAGGAAAGCCGCGAGCAGGCATTTCGCAATTGTGCCCGGGTTATGAAAGAGACCCACTGTGGCGCAATCAAGCTGGAGGGCGGCGCACATATGGCGGACACAATACGCTTTATGGTGGAGCGCGGCGTGCCGGTGATGGCGCATGTTGGCATGACCCCGCAGAGCATCAACACGCTGGGCTCTTTCCGCGCCGTGGGAAGAGAAGAAAGCCAGTGGCGGAAGTTTATTGACGACGCAAAAGCCGTGTCTGATGCAGGCGCATTTGCCGTTGTTGTTGAGGCGGTGGCGGAGCCGTTGGCGGCTAAAATAACTCAGGAAATTAGTGCACCAACCATCGGCATCGGCGCGTCGGCAGCATGTGACGGACAGATACTTGTTTTGGAAGATATGCTGGGCCTGTCTGAGCGGGTGCCAAAATTTGTCAAAAAATATGGCGCAATCGGGGATCACATCAAAGGCGCAATCGTTGAATATGCCGCCGAGGTGCGAGCCCGCACCTTCCCCGGGCCAGAGCAGGTTTATGGCATGAAGAAGTAGTGGTGGGCGATGACAGGCTCGAACTGCCGACATTCTCGGTGTAAACGAGACGCTCTACCAACTGAGCTAATCGCCCGCGCAAAGCGCGTATGAGTGCTTTTAGGCCGGAGTTGTTCCTAAAAGCAATCCCATAAATGCTCAGGCCCCCGATTTTAACAACTTATAGGTGATCGAATCCACCAAAGCCTGAAATGATGCATCAATGATGTTGGGTGAGACACCCACCGTTGACCAAGTATCGCCGCTTGAATCGCCACATTCGATCAAAACCCGGGTCACAGCGTCGGTGCCGCCTTGGAAAACCCTGACGCGGTAGTCCAAAAGCTCAACATCTTCGATGTATTTCTGGTATTTACCCAGATCTTTGCGCAGCGCAAGATCAAGCGCATTCACTGGCCCCTGCCCCTCCGCCGCTGAGATCAGCGTTTCACCGTCAACGGTTACTTTGACGATGGCTTCCGCCAC
>JAYTYD010000353.1:0-2469 GCA_043742625.1 Methylovirgula sp.
CTAGTGTCTGACAGAAAAGCCCCTAATTCGCAAACTATGCGGTGCCTAAATTTCAGGCAATTCCGTATTTTTCATCGATTTCTTGTTTCCGCGAAGCGCCGGCGGGTTGTTTCGTGCAATGGCGGGTGGTTTTAGGCGCTTTGGCGCGTGTGTTTCCACGCGCCATTTAAAAAGGCGCTGGTTGATTTGTTGTTGGCGCTGATCGCGCTAAGCTGTTGTTTTATACAGCTGCATTCGATCAAAATCGCGCGCTACTTTCTTTGCAAGACTCGCGGCTTGAGCCTGATCACGTTGCCAGACAATTGTGCCAATGCGGTGAATGTTTCTCGCCAACACCGCCATGCCAACATAGCGCTTAAAGCCGTCAATACCATGGTCGGGACAGCGATCAAGCCCATGCACTTCGAGCCCGTTAATGGCGGACTCAACCGCACTATGCGCTCTGCGTGCTTTGACAAAAGCGGGGGCAGCTTGCTCGGCTACGGCTGCCTCCGAGAGCCGACCTTTGCGCGGCAGCACCACGAGCGCAAGCATCTCTTTGAGCGCGCTTTGATTGCCCGGCGAATGAAAGCCTTTGTCAAAGCTGCACACGGCAAGCCGTGGGAAGCGCTCTTGGCTCTCGCGCACCATGTCGAGCGCAATCTGGCTGTCGGTGAGCTGCGCCATCACCTGATGGTGCAGGATGAATTGATGCTGATCCTCCAGGATGCAGACCTTGAGCCCGAGCTCGACGGGAACACCTGCCTTGCCCTTGCTAATCCACTCGGTGTGCGGCTCAAAAATGGAGAACACTTTGTCGGCGTGGGCAATCGGTTTGCCCAGAATCACCCGCTGATGAATCTGCTCGATCTGGCGATCAGCGTGCTGCATGAAGTCTTCAATCTCCATTTTTTTGATCATCTCGGCAACGCTGAGCCCGAGTTCGCTTAAGCGGCCCAGCGTCTCTCGGGCGCGCGCCAGATAGCGGGCGGCGCAGGCCAGATAGGCATCAAAGGCGCGCTTGGTCTGCGAGGCCTGACGCTCAGCCTGCGGCCCCGACGCGCCCGACGCGCCCGACGCGCCTGACGCGCCTGACGCGCCAGAAGCACGGCCCGCGCGACGCGTGTTCTGTGCGCGCCTCATGCAGCGCTTTAGCTGACGCAGGTTGTGTCCGCTTTGACGCCACTCTGAGCGCTCACGCGCCTCCGATAGATTGGCCACGAGGGTGATGGTTTTACGCATCGCATCCCAGAGCAGGTTCACGTCTGTGGGATAGTGCACGTTGGTTTCAACGACAAAGCTGTCGCAGCGCCCACGCAGCGCTTCGGGTGCCGCCGCCTCCTTTTTTTTTACGAGCACGTGGCCCGCCTGCACCACGAGTTGGTTTAACTCGTCGAGCAGCTCTGGGGTGAATCGCGAGACGTTGTCTTTGAGCGTCTGGACGTGATAGCGGGTGTCGCCGTAGGCGTCCAGTCCGAGCATGGCGCGAAGCGCTTTGTGGTTGTTGACCAGATCGTGCAGCTGATCGTAGTCGATGTTCAAATCAAGCCGTACCACACCACACACGAAGACCATCCACAGCGTCATGCCGGGACGCCCGGTGTGCGCATTGACGCTGCGGCCCTGCGGGCCACCCTCGGGGCGGCCCTCAGGCACGCTCACGCTGCGGCGGGGCTTGTCGATCTTTATAAGAAGCCGTGTTTCCAGAAGCGTGAAGAGCGCTGCGCGAAGGATCGTGTCGTTGTAGAGAAATTGCAGGCCACGCAGTATCTTTGGCATGTCGTCTCGGGACTTAAGATCGAGCTCGACCATGGAGACATCGACTTCGCCGAGTTTCATCTGAGAGCTCTGAACAACGCGCATTGGTCGAGAGGCTGCCTGAGCTGCAAACTGCGCAAAAAAGGCGAGCTTGGTTAAGTTGTTAGAGCCCACATTTTAGGCGTGTAAGCGACGAAATAGACGGCACAAACCATGCATGTTTGTTCAGGCAAGTTGATGCCAAAAACAGGGTCAACACGACATGAAGATAGCGCCCAAAACCCTCTCATGTGCTTCAAATGATGTGAAAACCAATAAAAACACGGCATTCACAAAAAACTTCGCGGCGGAAATTCAGCCTGCGGTAGAGGGGACGAGGACTTTCCGGTCAAGCACTACTTAAGTTAACTCCGTTTCCCGGAGCCGCATACGCGCGCTTTTGCGCGGTCTTCAATGCTGTCGCAACGCATTCCAACTCGGCCCCGCCACGCCGCGCCGCGGTCGCCAAATTACAATCGCGCAGCCCCTTGTATGCAGTGGCGCTGTTCCCCGTTGCGGCGGGCATTTCGACACCCTCGTTGCACTGCCCGAGGCGCGAGCGTACCGAACCGAAGAAACCCCTGTCATGCGCAACGCGCTGCCATCGGATGAGTGGTCGACACCACATTGCGGGTAGTCAGCGGCAAACGGCCACCGGGGTAGGGACGGGGGCAATTGAAGGCCATGGTACTG
>JAYTYD010000354.1:0-1833 GCA_043742625.1 Methylovirgula sp.
GGCTCGCCCGTGTCTTCGCAGTAGCCGTAGGTGCCATCTTCAATGCGGCTCAGTGCAGCTTCAATTTTAGAGATTAGTTTGCGCTGACGATCGCGGGCGCGCAATTCTATGGCACGGTCCGATTCTGATGAAGCGCGGTCGGCGATGTCGGGATGATTTTCATTTTCGTTCTGCAGCGTGGCCAAAGTTTCGCGGCTTTCGCGCAACAACTCTTCCTTCCAGAGCAACAATTTGCGGCGGAAATGGTCGCGCTGCCGATCATTCATGAACGGCTCTGCCTCCGAAGGGCGATACTCCGATTTCAATGTTTCAGATACCGACATCAGCTTTATCCTTGCAATTTGTTGGCGGCTTATACGCACAGTTACGTGACGAAACAATCACGGTTACGTTTCGGAGCCTAAAATCTTTTGAAATAGCCGTTCGCGGCCCTTTTTTCCAAATTCGGCGGGATGCAAAACGATAGCCGCCATCGTTACAGCTATGACTGGCGATCACGCAGAGTTTATGGTTGATGTTTCGTTAACGCAGAATGTGCTAACTAATGTTTCAGAACACCCGTGCGGTGAATCACTGCCGCATGCCCAATACTTCAGGACGCCTTATGACCCAGTCGCCAGCCCCTCGTTCAATCGATCGACTGGACAAATCCAACAGCACAAGCCGCGTCTTTGTGCTGGCCGTAGTCCTGATTTTGATTGTAATCTTGTTGTCGTTGCTGCCACAGGATAGGGCGGCGACGGCTGTCAACGTGGTCTTGGCGTTGTTTGCGTTGATCGGGGTATTCTGCGCCTTCGCCTTTGCTATCAACATGATCCAGCTCCCGGGACAGGCCACCCGCAATGATCTGACCAAATTGATGGCGGACACCTCCACGGACGCAACGCTGATCACATCCGCTGATGGTCATGTGCTCTACGCCAATGATGCCTATATGACGCTCTCCGGCGCGCATGAAATTACCGACCTGCGGACAGTTGAGCGTCTGTTTTCCGGCACGCCGGAAGTGTCCGAGGCGGTCTATCGCTTAGCCCAGGCGGCGCGCGAAAATAAGCGCGGGTCTGAAGAAGTGCGTCTTGCGCCCAGCCTGACCAATGACGGCGCTTTTGGCTGGTACCGCCTGCGCTCGCGGCCGTTGGAACGCAATTCCGGCAAGCTCCTGACCCTTTGGAGTGTCACCGACACCACCCGCGAGCGCCTGCGCCACGAGAATGTTTTTCAGGAACTTCAGCACGCCATTGACTTTCTTGATCATGCCCCTGCCGGTTTCCTCTCTGCCGAGCCGGATGGCCGCATCACCTATCTTAATACAACGTTGGCGGGATGGCTTGATTATGATTTAGCGCAGGTTGGCTCCGGGGGACTGAGCTTATCAGATATTATCGCGGGCGACGGCTCTGCGCTGATCGGTGCAATCAGTGGTGGCCCCGGCGACGTCAAAACCCAGCAATTCGACCTCGACCTTAAACGCCGCAACGGTCAAACGCTCCCGGTGCGTCTATTACACCGTGTTGCTTTTGGCCAAGACACCAGCCCGGGCTCCTCCCGCACGTTGGTGATCAACCGCGCTGCGGGCGAAGACAGAGAAGAAAATGTACGGGTCGCGGAGGTGCGCTTCGCCAGATTTTTCAACACCACGCCGATGGCCATCGCCACTGTCGGCAATGGCGGCACTATTTTCGAGACAAATGCCGCCTTTGTAAAGATGATCCCGGCAGCGATGAAGCCGCTCCCCAATGCCTCGACACGATCCTTGCTCACGGCTATTGCGGAACGTGACCGCACCAAGATTTTTGAGGCACTTTCTGAGGCCATTGCTGGAAAAAGCGAAAT
>JAYTYD010000355.1:0-3128 GCA_043742625.1 Methylovirgula sp.
CGCGCCACCCTTCATACGGCCTTTGGCGACCTGATCGGACAGGGTTTTTTCAATATGCGCCTTGCCTTTGGTTGCTGTCTCTAAATCACGATCAATCAATACCACTTGCAGACCCGCGCCGGCGCTCACCGATGCGATTCCGGCACCCATGAAGCCGGCCCCTAAAACGCCGATTTTCTTCAACGTGCTAACCGGCACCCCGGCTGGACGCCGCGCGCCCTTATTGAGTTCGCCCATTGAAACAAACAGCGATCGGATCATCGCGCGCGCTTCTTTGCTTTGCAAAATCTGGGTAAAATAGCGCGCTTCAATCTTAAGTGCCAAGTCCATCGGCACCTGCAAGCCTTCAAACACAGCCTTAAGCATCGCCTTTGCAGCAGGATAATTATCTTGCGTTTCGCGGCGGTAGATGGCGTTTGCAGGCGGCCAGATCATCATGCCCGTAGGCGAGAAAACTTTGCCCGAAGGCAACCTAAAAGCTTTGTCGTCCCAAGGCGCAACGCCTTTTCCGCCAGCCATGATCCAAGCTTTGGCTTTTTCAACAATTTCACCCGCCGGGGCAAGTTCATGGACAAGGTTCATCATCTTGGCAGCCTGCGGCTTGATCTGATCACCCTTCAGGAGCATTTGCAACGCATCACCAGTGGGCATTAAACGTGCAACGCGCTGCGTTCCGCCTGCGCCGGGGAATAGACCAACTTTGATTTCCGGCAAGCCCACGCGCGCCTTGTCCGTGTCAGCCATCACACGATAATGGCACGCGAGCGCGAGTTCAAATGCGCCACCCAAACAAGTGCCGTTGATGGCAACTGCAAAAGGCTTGCCACAGGTTTCCAGTTTGCGATAAAGCAATGTCAGGCGGCGGGTGCCGTCGAAGAATTGCTGCATCGCAACGTCTTGACCCTGCTCTTTTGCAGTTTTGGCAAAAAGCGCGCCACTGGCCTGCAACATGGTGAGATCCGCGCCGCCGGAGAAAGTTTCTTTGCCGGACGTAATCACACAACCTTTGATGGCAGCGTCGCTTGTGACATTGTCGATGACGCTGTCGAGCTCGTCCATCACCGACGCGGTGAGGACATTCATCGAGCGGCCTTCCATATTCCAGGTGAGGAGCGCAATGCCATCAGTATCGGTGGCGAATGTGAAATTTGTGAGGTTCATCGGTCTGCTCCCTTAAACCCGTTCAATGATGGTGGCGGTGCCCATGCCTGCGCCAATGCACAAGGTTATGAGCGCAATCGACTTTCCGGAGCGTTCCAATTCGTCAAGCGCGGTGCCCAAAATCATCGCGCCGGTTGCGCCTAACGGATGGCCCAGCGCAATGGCACCGCCACGGATATTGACGCGCTCATTGGTGAGATTAAACGCTTGGCAGAAGCGCAAAACCACAGCGGCAAAGGCTTCGTTGACCTCGAAAACGTCAATGTCCGAAATGCTCATGCCGGCGCGGGCGAGCACCTTTTTAGTGACGTCGACGGGCCCCGTCAGCATCAGTGCAGGCTCAGAACCTATGTTGGCAAAGGCGCGGATTTTCGCGCGTGGTTTCCAGCCTGCCCGCTTGCCCGCCTCGGCGCTGCCTATCAACACGGCCGCTGCGCCGTCGACGATGCCTGACGAGTTTCCGGCGTGATGCACATGGTTGATCTCTTCGATTTCGGGATGCGCCTGAATGGCCACCGCATCGAAACCACCCTGCTGGCCCATCATCGTAAAGCTGGCCTTGAGCGACGCCAGCGACTGCATGTCTGTTCCGGGGCGCATGTGCTCGTCTTTTGCCAGAATTGTGAGGCCGTTAACGTCTTTCACCGGTACGACCGACTTGTCGAAATAGCCTTTGGCCCAGCTATCGGCGGAGCGGCGCTGGCTTTCAACCGCGTAGGCGTCTACGTCATCGCGCGAAAAACCGTATTTACTGGCGATCAAATCCGCAGACACACCCTGCGGCATAAAATAGGCGGGAATAGCGATGGAAGGGTCCACCGGCCAAGCGCCGCCCGATGCGCCGATCCCTACGCGGCTCATGCTTTCAACGCCGCCTGCAACTGTTATGTCGTTTTGTCCGGACATGATCTGCGCCGAGGCAAAATTGATGGCGTCTAAACCCGAAGCGCAAAACCGGTTGATCTGAATTCCGGGCACCTCATGGCCATAACCCGCCGAAATGGCAGCCATGCGGGCAATGTCACCGCCTGCCTCGCCAACCGGGTCGACGCATCCTAGAATGACGTCATCAACGGTTGATGTATTGAGTTTATTACGTTTTTTCAGCGCTTTCAGAGCGGTGGTGGCGAGGCCAAGCGTTGAGACTTCGTGAAGGGAGCCATCAACTTTGCCGCGCCCGCGCGGGGTGCGGACATGGTCATAGATAAATGCATCAGTCATTGGTGGTCTCCCTTGAATTTTTTTTAAAACATATCGGCTGGCATCGCCATCATCGTGTCCGCGCCGGTATTGATGCGGGCTAGATGCGCGCCGGTTTCCGGCATCATTCGTTCGAAGAAGAATTTTCCGGTCGTCAATTTTGCGTCCATTGTCGCAGCCTGCGCCGCATCTGCGGCTTTACGCGCCAGTGCCGCTTTGGCAATTTTACCCCACATGAGGCCAAAAGCCACCAAACCAAACATATGCATGTAGTCATAAGACGCCGCACCGGCATTATCCGGCTTGGTCAAGCCGTTTTGCATCAGCCACATCGTGGCTTGTTGCAGGTGGCCGACACCTTTCTGCAATCCGGCTGTGTAGGGCTTCATTTCTTCATCAGCCTCGTTTTCCTTGAGGAAAGCGGCACATTCACCGAAAAATGTTGTTACTGCACGGCCGCCGTTGAGGCCGAGTTTCCGGCCCACCAGATCCAGCGCTTGAATGCCGTTGGCACCTTCATAAATCATGGCAATGCGGGCATCGCGGACAAACTGCTCCATGCCCCACTCGCCGATGTAGCCGTGGCCGCCAAACATCTGCTGCGCTTTGACACAATTGTCGAAGCCGATATCGGTGAGACACCCTTTCAGGATTGGCGTCATCAGGCCCAAATGATCTTCTGCCGCCTGACGGGCTTTTTCGTCAGTGGAGTGGTGCACGACATCGGCTTTGAGCGCCGTCCAAATTACCATTGCCCGCGCTGCCTC
>JAYTYD010000356.1:0-7723 GCA_043742625.1 Methylovirgula sp.
AATACCTTATAGTGTATTTGATAATTCCTCTCAATAAGGATGTTCACCACAATATTGTAAGTGAGAGCCGCCGTGTTATTTTGAAAAGTTGTAAAATCAATTGAAATTCTCTTAAGCGCATCTTCATAGCGAATGCCATTGGCGTCTCTTGTTGAAGTGAAGTTCAGCCCAAAAGGAATCCAAAGCGACAGATTTCGCGTCGGATGTCTGATGCTTTGAAACCCCCATGCGTCAAGTTTTGCGCCGCCAACATCAACCAACCGCTTCAGTTGGTCATCGGGCAGAACGCCGGTTTGGGTAAACCCATTTTCAGATTGGAATTTTTGAATGGCCTTGAATAATTTAGGGCTAAAATTTTCAGCAGCGACGGAGTTCCAATAGCCCGATGCGGTCATCAAAACTTGGAGAAGCAGACGTTCGTGCAAACTTGGTAGCCGATTGAAGGCACTTTCAGCGGCCTGATAGTCGACACTTGCAGATGCCGCAGGCTGACACTGTGCACCAAGCGCGTACAAGACGAGCCACACAAAAAACATCAGTCTTCTCTGCGAACGTCCCATGGCATACTCCCTTACCCGTGAGATAACCATACAAGCTAAAAAGACGATAGAGTAAACCAGATTAATCAGCAGCGAGTTGCCAAATTCAGTTTCAGTTCAGGTTGAAGTCTCCAATAAAGTTTATGAGGGGCTGCGCTTTGGTTGCCCGCGCCTCTCGCAGATGCTATTTTTTTAAGCCTGTCTCTCAATCATGGTTGTTAAATGTTCGCTTCCCCGGTCCGCTATTCCTTCATCATCCCGATTTATAATGAAGAGGAGGTCTTGCCGCTGTTGTTGCCGCGCGTTGAGGAGATGCTTGCCCAGCTGGATGGTCCTTCGGAGGTGATTTTCGTCAATGACGGCTCCAAAGACGGTAGCGAAGCCTATCTCGCCCGTCAAATCGAGACGCACGCCCACTATCGCTTGCTCGGATTTTCGCGCAATTTCGGCCACCAAATCGCTATAACCGCAGGCATGGACGTGGCGCGCGGTGAAGCCATCATCGTACTGGATGCCGACTTGCAGGACCCGCCGGAGGTCACCTTGGAGATGATTGAGCGCTGGAAACAGGGTTTTCAGGTGGTTTATGCGAAGCGCCTCAGCCGCGAGGGTGAAACATGGTTTAAGCTGTTCACGGCCGATGTGTTTTACCGTTTCCTTAATAAGCTCACCCGCGTTGAAATCCCTCGCGATGTCGGTGATTTCCGCCTGATTGACCGCAAGGTGCTGGAAGCCTTCAAAATCATGCCGGAGCAGGACCGGTTTGTGCGCGGCATGTTTGCGTGGCTCGGTTTCAAACAAACGGCGGTCGAGTTCCACCGCCCGGCGCGCGCTGCGGGCGAAACCAAATATCCGTTTTTCAAGATGATCAAATTGGCTTTGAATGGCGTCATCGGCTTTTCCGATGTGCCCTTGCGCATGGCGCTGTGGGCGGGCATGGCGGTTTCGGGGCTGGCGCTGGTCTATGGCCTATATGTTATCGCCATGTGGTTTACCCACAGCTCATTGGTCAACGGCTGGTCGTCAACCATTGTTATCATTTCGTTTCTGGTCGGCATAAATATGTTGATGACCGGAATTATGGGGCTTTATATCGGCCGGATTTATAATGAAGTGAAACGTCGCCCGCTTTACGTTGTGGATCAGCGCGCCGGGTTCGCCGCCGGAGAAAAAGCCGTCGCCACGCCGGCGCAGGAAATAACAGGTAACGAAAAAACAGGTAACGAAAAAATCGGCAAAGAGGAAAAATTGGTCAAAGAACAAAAATCCATCAAAGAAAAGGTCGCATGACCGATCTCCCAACTCATTTTTCTACCAAAGTTCGTGTATAGAGATTTCGAAATTGTGATTTGCGCGGTGGATTGGTCGCTTCGTAAAGGCGCTAAAGCATATCAAGCAAAAGTGTGTAGCGGTTTTGCGAAAATGATATGCGTTAACAAAGAGATGGAAGAGGAATTTGCGTCCGTCAAGCGTTGAATTGCTCTAAAGCGTTTAAGAGGGAATTTTGCTTCATGGTCGATAATGCCGAGTTTGATCAATTTGCTGATGAATATGATCAACAGCACCGCGCCAACATTGCGGTGACGGGCGAGGGACCGGAATATTTTGCCGAATATAAAATTCGGGAGTTTCGCGCCATGGTGCCGCAGAGCGCGGGTCAAGTGCTGGATTTTGGTTCCGGCACCGGCAATTCATTTCCCTATTTCCGCAAATATTTTGCGTCGGCTCACCTCACCGGCGTCGATGTTTCCCAGCGCAGTCTGGATATTGCGCAGCAACGCTTTCCCGAAGCTGCAGGCATCAAAATGTCTGAAAACCGCATTCCAACGGCGGATAACAGTTTTGATGCGGCTTTCTCCGCCTGTGTTTTTCATCATATCCCTCATGAGGAACATCTACACTGGCTGGCGGAACTGCGCCGCGTGGTTCGCACCGGCGGCAAATTGGCCATCTTCGAACACAACCCGCTCAATCCGCTAACCGTACATGCGGTAAACACATGCCCGTTTGATATTAATGCCAAGCTTATCCGCGCCGGGGCCTTTGCGCAGGCCTTTCGCCAAGCGGGCTGGAAAAGAGTCAAAATTAACTACCATGTGTTTTTCCCGCGCAAGCTGGCAGCGCTGCGTCCGATAGAGGGAAAACTGTCTTGGCTGCCTTTGGGCGGGCAATATTCGGTCTTGGCCGAAAAATAGGCTGTTCAGGCCGACCACCCCCCCTTTCAAAAACCGACTCCCCCATCCAAAATAAGGCACTAAAGTTATGCAATCTGGCGGGCAATCGAACCAACATGCGGCAACACAACGGGCGGATCTAGCCGCGCCGGTTGATAACCTGGCGAAATTCGAGCGTATAGCTTTCATCGTCGCTGTGGTTTGCGCCTGTGCCATGATGTGGCTGGTCGAGCGGTTGCCGATGGTGGATTTGCCCCAACATGCCGCTCAGGTGTCACTGTGGCGGGATTTGCTGCTTGGCAATTCGCCGTGGGTGGACTTGGTCCGCATTAATCTGGTTACGCCTTATCTTATAGGATATGGTACCATGTTGCCATTGTCTTTCATTTTTTCGATGGAAACCACCACACGCCTTGTGGTGACACTGGCATTTCTAGCCTTTGTCTGGGCTTGCGTGGCACTTCGGCGCGAATTTGGTTCAGACAAGCGATTGGATTGGCTGTTCATCCTGTCCTTTTTCGGCTTTTGCTGGAAATGGGGTTTTATGACCTTTCTTGTGGCCAGTCCGGTTGGCTTGCTGGTAATTTTGCTCAGCCTGCGCCATTCGCGCGAGCCGACATTAAAGCGCGCTCTGGCTCTGGTTGCTGGCGGCACATTGCTGCTGTTCTCGCATGGTCTCGTCTATTTGGGCCTGATGTTCATCGCGGGACTGATCATGCTGGAATCCCTTTGGACCCACAAAACCAAAAACATGGTTGCCCGCATGGCCCCCTATGTTGTCATGGGGGCCATCACGCTCGCCTTTCGCATTATCAGCCAGACGATGGAAGGCGGCCTCCATGCCGACGGCTATTTCTATGGAACGCCGCTGTGGCGCCGCCCGACGGTTTTGTTGGCGGATATCACAGATATCAATGACGAAAACGGCTCCATCCTGCTCATTGTTCTCACCGCGCTGATTTTGCTGGCACCGCTGTTTTACGGGATGCGCTTGAATAAGCGCGCCGCGCTCGTGCCGGTGCTCGGGCTGTTATTGATTGTTTGCGTTGCGCCTGCCGACGCTTTTCAGACCGGCGGGCTATATTACCGCTTTGCGCTGTTTATTCCGCCGTTTATCGCCTTTGCATTTGTGCCTGATCCACGCGCGGCAAAAGAATCGTTGCGCGCCTATGCGGGATTGGCGGTCATCGCCCTGTGCAGCGTTTGGGTGCTGGTGATACAGGCAAGCCGGATTGTCGCCTTCGGTACGGAAACCAAGCCGTTTCAGACGATTTTAGATGCCATGGAGCCTAACAAACGCGTGTTGGCCATGGTAATGCAGGGCGACAGTATCGGCGCGCAAAACACTAACGCCTATTGGCATTATCCAGTGTGGTATCAGGCCGACAAGCACGGTTTCGTCGATTTTAATTTTGCTTTGTTCCCGCCGCAGGTGATCCGATTCAAATTGGATCGCAAACAGGGCGAAAATGAGGAAGTTGATCTGCGCCCCGGTCAAAACAAAATGTGGACCAAGGGCTTTGTCGAGCAATTCACCTATTTCGTCATCAAATCCGACCCGCCGATGACTCAAGGCATTCAGGCGCAAAGCCCTTGCCCGCTCATCATCAAACTTCAGGTTAACGACTGGGTGTTGTTGGAGCGCGGCACCTGTCCCTAAAGAAAATCACGCAAAAGTGTCTAGCGGTTTTGCAAAAAAGATACGCGTTATCGAAGAGATGGAAGAGCAATTTGCGTCTGTCAAGCGTGGAATTGCTCTAAAGGTTCACTAGCGCGCGGTCGCCATCGAGCGTTCCATCGCGGTGAGCATAGCCAGCCGTTCTTTTGGAATACCTTCCGCCTTGCGCAAAGCGGTAAAATCCGCCTCTTGGTAAGGGAAGTGGTTACGGCCCTTGAACATGCGGATGCCTTTTTGGGTCACAACCAAATCCCCGCGCCGGAGTGTCGGGTCGGTAAAAATTCCACTTACGGCCGAGGCGGTCTGCATCAGCGGGTGGCTACCATGCGCCTGCTTGTCCAGCGGCGGCACTATGAAGCTGGATGAGATGGCTGAATAGACTGCGCCATTACGGGCATCTTTAGCATCTTCGATTTTGTCAGAGCCCTTTTCATATAGAAACAACCGCGTTTCCATATTCGGGCACTGCACATCGCAGGCGCTTTGCAGCGCCGCAAAATTTCCGAAGTTTCCGGTGGGAAAGAAATAGCCGTCGGACACCCGCACACAAATAGCGCGCGGGCGGGCTGTTTGCGAAGTGGCTGTTTGCGAGATTGCTATTGTCCTCTTGGCGAGCTGTCGCCTCGTCGCATGGACACTTCGGCGCAGCTTCGCCTTGTGCCACACCCGCTTTTGGTGGTACCCTTTTTGCGCAATTTCAACATCTTGAGCTGAGGCACTTGCCGCCACCGGCGCGGCTTGCTGCACCGGATGTGGATTGCCAAACAGCAATTCAAGCAACCCGGCCGCCCGGCCCGCCGTGCTGCCAATGGCCATGCTGCCAATTACAAAAATGACAGCTGCCAGTCTAGGGCTAACAGGAAAAGAACGCGGCTCTTGGGCCGTAACCAATTTGTAGGAAACGCCACGCATTATACTTACCAATTCATTAATAAAGCAATGAAACGGCTGTAGCCAAATTTAATCCAAAGCGCCAGAGCAAAGTGCGTCATTTTGTCCGGAATTGCCGTTTCTAGTTAATAATCGGAGTTAAAATGACGTTTTATGTCATATTTGCGGGGGTCGGGACTTATCCAAATCGATCTCTTGTAAGATTTCCGCAGTGTGTTCCCCCAAATTTGGCGCGCGCCGCTCCAACAAAAGCTCGGCTCCGCTAAAGCTGAGCGGAGTGCGCAAACCCGGCACACCATCCAGCATCACTTGCATTTTACGGTGCTGAAATTGCGGATCGGCAAACACATCCGCCACAGTGTTGATAGGCCCGGCCGGAACAACGGCCTTTTCAAGCGCCGCCAGCAGGTCATCGCGTGTCCACCGTTGCGTCTGCGCACTCAGCAGGGCGGTAAGCGCTGTGCGGTGGTTGACCCTCGCCGCATTGGAAATAAAGCGAGCATCCACGGCCAAAGTTGGCACGCCCAAGACGGTGCAAAAGCGCGCAAACTGTCCGTCGTTGCCAACGGCCACAATCAAATGTCCATCGCTCATTGCGAAGGTTTGATACGGGACAATGTTGGGATGCGCATTTCCCAGCCGTTTGGGCGAAACGCCGCTGGCGAGATAATTCATGCCTTGGTTGGCCAGCACCGCACTCATGCAATCAAATAGCGCCAAGTCGATGTGTTGGCCAAGGCCGGTTTGCACCCGCTGCAACAGCGCCGCCTGAATCCCGATAACACCATAGAGTCCGGTAAAAATGTCGCTGATGGCAACGCCGACCTTTTGCGGCTCACGCCCGGGTTCTCCGGTAATGTCCATCATGCCGGCCATGCCTTGAATCAAGAAATCATATCCGGCGCGCTGAGCATAGGGGCCGGTTTGGCCGAAGCCGGTCACAGAGCAATAAATCAGGCGCGGATTGCGCCGCGCCAGAGTCTCATAATCCAAACCGAACTTGGCCAGACCGCCGACCTTGAAATTTTCGATCAGAATGTCCGCCCGGTCAATCAGCCGCAATACAATTTCCTTGCCATCGGCGGTGGAAAAATCTGCCGTAATCGAGCGCTTGCCGCGATTGCAAGCATGGAAATACGCGGCGGAGGATGTGCCCGCCACCTCGATGTAGGGCGGACCCCATTTACGGGTGTCATCGCCGTCCGGGCTTTCAACCTTGATGACATCGGCGCCAAGGTCGGCCAAAGTTTGGCCAATCCATGGCCCAGCCAAAATCCGCGCCAGTTCAACAACCTTCAGTCCTTTGAGCGGCGCTTTCATCAAACTTCCCTTTTACTCAAGGTGCTGTGCGTCAGGGGGCGGTCTGCGGCGATAAATTCCACAGCGAAATAACCGGCACGCGGCGGTCGCTCGGCTTATAACTCAAAATGCTGACCGACGCGGTGCTCAGAATCAAATGCTGCCCGGCGCTCACGTCCTGCTCAATCCAGCGCGTTCCAAAAACACTGCCAAATTGCCCGTGCGAAAATAGCGCGACATTGCCGGAGAGTGCTTTGAGCCTACCAATCAGCCTGTCCGCGCGGTTTGAAATTTGTGTCGCGCTTTCACCGTTTGGGCATCCGTCCCGGAAAATGTTCCAATGGGGCAGTTTTTGGCGAATGTCCGGCGACACCACGCCTTCATAGTCGCCATAATCCCACTCTGCGAGGTCTGGCTCAACCTGCGCCCACGCTCCCAACCCCGCCAGAGCACACGTGCGCTGCGCCCGTTGCCGCGGGCTAGTCAAAACATGGCTGAACAGAACTTTAGATAAAAACGGCGCAAGTCCGCGGGCTTCATCTTCGCCGCGCTGTGTCAGCGCAATGTCGGTTGTGCCGGTATGCTGCCCCGAGAGCGACCAGGCCGTTTCGCCATGACGGATGTAGTAAATCTGCAGCGGTTGGCCCGGTGTTTCAAACAAAGTCATAGTAGCGTCACGCTTTCGGGTTTGATCAGGAATTTAAGCTTCAACGTGTTAGCGAAAAGCAGCGGCATAACCAAGTCCTGTTTAACCCGGCCCTTATTTTTCAAAAGGCCTTCGCTGTGCAACCACACCTTAACAAGCCGTTAATTTAGGCGGCGTCAAAATTATTCGCTCAATTATTCGGCACGCCGCGATCCGTCCGCCCGCAAAGCCACTGAAACACCATTTGACCGCTCCAAAAAACGGTTGGCACAGGCTTTGCAATCATTAACTCGCTATTTCATTTATGGAGAGTCCAATGAGCATGAAGTTTACGCGGCGTATTGTTTTGGCGGCAGCGGCCACCGTCGGTTTAGGCCTTACGGCTCCCGCTTTCGCGGATGAAACCATCAAGGTCGGTGTGTTGCATTCTCTATCCGGCACCATGGCCATTTCCGAAACCACGTTGAAAGACGTGATGCTGATGTTGATCGACGAT
>JAYTYD010000357.1:0-1560 GCA_043742625.1 Methylovirgula sp.
GATCTGCTTCATGTATCTGCGCAAAGGCTGTATGCGAGGTTAGCACTGGCACAGACTTTGCTTGAATATATAAACATCATTCAGTTCAACGCCATTTCAAAGGCGTGGCATTTTATAAGAAAAGGAATTGTCATGGCGACGCCGTTCGGAACCGCTGGAGAGATTGTTGATGAGTATTTGAGGATCATCATGATCCCGGACCCCGACAATGCGCGCAAGTTTACATCGCCCAAATTAGAAATCATTTTTACTGGCGGACGACGTATGAGCGACCCGGCAGATACTGCTGGGTTTAATGCCAAACGTTATCTCTGGGTCAAAAAGCGTATCGAGCGCACGGAAACAGTGGCCGGAGGCACGCCTGCCGAAACGGTGGTTTACAGCCTCGGCACACTTTATGGTGCATGGCCGGACGGGACTCTGTTTGAGGGCAATCGCTATGTCGACCGCTATGTTGTAAGCCATGGGTTGATCACGCGATTGGATGTCTGGAACGATAGCGCTGAACGTCTTCTCACCGCCGGCGGCGCTGGATGAGCGCTAACTATACCGGCCCTTTGCCACACCACGATCGATTTAATTATGCGCCGATTGAGCGGCGGCCAGATTATCGCTGGCCGAACGGTTCTGGACTCGCAGTTTATATTGGTTTCAATCTTGAGCATTTTGCCTTCGGTGAAGGGTTCGGTGCAACTATTGGGCCCGCATCGCCGCAGCCCGATGTTTTGAACTACGCTTGGCGCGAATATGGCAACCGTGTAGGTGCCTGGCGTTGTCTCGAACTTTTCGACCAATTGGATTTACCGGCGGCAGCGCTTGTCAACACCTCACTTTACGATCATTGCCCTGAATTGATCGCAGCTTGCGTTAAACGCGGCGATGAAATTGTCGGCCACGGACATACCAATGCTGAGCGGCAAGGTGACCTCAGCGAAGCTGACGAATTGGCTTTGCTGAACGGCTGTCGCAAAACAATTTTAGACCATAGCCGCATAAGCCCGCGCGGTTGGTTGTCGCCTTGGATTTCTGAAAGTCTGGTTACGCCGGATTTGCTCACAGAAGCGGGCTATAATTACACTTTGAATTGGTGCCACGATGATCAGCCCGTCGCCATGCGAACCCGGAGTGGCAAAGTCTTGTGGTCTATTCCTTATCCGCAAGAGCTCAATGATATTCCGATGATCATTGGTAGGCATTTGGACGCCAAAGATTTTGCTCAGATGATCATCGATAATTTCGATGAGATGCTAGATCAAGCACGCCACCAGCCGTTAGTGATGGGAATTGCGCTGCATCCTTATATTATCGGTCAGCCTTACCGATTGCGGCATTTGCGCCGTGCTTTGCAGCATATTGCGGCACCCCGTGATCAAGGCCAGATTTGGATGACCACGCCCGGCGCAATTTTCGATCATGTCAAAGGCTAAACACACATGACCTCTCGGTCGGCGCATTCGAAGCGGGCAATGGTGACGAGCCCTCACGTTTTGGCCTCAGAAGCTGGTGTTGAAATTCTGCAATCGGGCGGCAATGCCATTGAAGCCGCATTGACCATCGCAA
>JAYTYD010000358.1:0-3057 GCA_043742625.1 Methylovirgula sp.
GGATTTTTGCGCTCAAACAGCCAGACCAAGGGCACCGGCAAAATCGCCAAAACGAGCATGATCAGGGCCAATTCCTGGAATGCTTTCGACGTAAACAGCGACAACATCGCCGGAATGATGGAGCTGTCCTGGCTGCGGTTGCTTGGCACCATGATTTGCAGGCCGGCGTCGAACATCGGCTGCGAGAAATCGAAGGCTTTTTCCCGCTCCGAGGTGATGGAGATTGCGGCAATGGCAAGGTCGGCGCGTCCGGATTTCACCTCGTCGAGCAAATCGGGAACATTGGCCTTCTCGACAAATTCAGTTTTGATATTGAGGTCGCGCCCAAGCGCATACCATAACTCGGTGCTGAAGCCGGTGAGGCTGTTGGCCTCTTTAAAAACAAAGGGCGGCACGATGCGCACTGCCACTTTCAGCGCGCGGTCGGGCTGGCCATTGGTGTCCTGAGCCAAGGCTTTGGGGGCGTTTAAATGCAAAGCCAGCAGCGCGCATAAAAGGCGTAGTTTGAGCCGCAACGGAACTTCCTCAACATCCAAAATCAGGATTTATGCGTGGGCTTTACCGCGGTGTCAAATCGCAGTTACTCGCCTTTTTTGCAGAGCATTTCGGCAGGCTGGCAGGCGATGCCGGGGAGGGAACAGGAGATTTTATCGGTGTCGCGCAGGCATGTTGTGCACGCGTCGCTCCATTCCATACATTTAGGATGGGCCGCCGAGAAAGCTTCAGATTTTACAAGTTCGCGCATCACATGCGGAGGGGCCGGGCCAAACAGCGTGAAGGCTCCAAGCAGAGCAACGAAAGGCAAAATCTGGCTTAATCTCGGCAAATGACTCACCCCGTGTTTTTTATGTTTTACGCGGGATGAGTGGTGTTGTCATTCTGGTTTTCAGAGCTGCGCTTAGAGCCCCAAGATGCTTTCAGCGCTGACATATTTTAGGCCGTGCGCTTCCGCCACGGCGGAATAGGTAACCATGTGATCGTGGATATTGAGGCCGTTGCGAAGGTGTTTGTCGTCTGCAAGGGCTTTTTTCCAGCCCTTATCTGCCAAGGCGAGCGCAAACGGCAAGGTTGCGTTGTTCAGCGCAAAAGTCGATGTGCGCGCCACGGCGCCCGGCATATTTGCCACGCAATAATGCACCACACCATCGACAACATAGGTTGGTTCGGCGTGGGTTGTAGCGTGCGAGGTTTCAGTGCAACCGCCCTGATCGATGGCCACATCGACGATCACCGAGCCCGGCTTCATGGTTTTCAACATGGCGCGCGTCACCAGCTTTGGCGCTGCCGCTCCGGGGATGAGCACCGTTCCAATCAACAAATCCGCACGCTTGACCAATTCTTCAATGGCTGAACGCGTCGAGAAAATTGTGCGCACACCGGTGCCAAATTGCGCAGAAAGACGGCGCAGAACATCAGCGGAGCGATCCACCACGGTGACGTTTGCGCCCATACCCAGCGCGATGGTCGCCGCATGCGTGCCGGAGACGCCGCCACCCAGAATAACCACTTCGGCGGCGGGAACGCCGGGAACGCCGCCCAGCAAAATGCCGCGGCCACCGGCAGCCTTTTCCAGCGCGTGTGCGCCCACCTGCGGTGCCAAACGCCCTGCCACTTCCGACATGGGGGTTAGCAGAGGCAGGCCGCCTGTCGGCGATGTAACGGTTTCATAGGCGATGCAGGTTGCACCGGAGGCGATCAGGTCATTGGTCTGCTCGGCGTCTGGCGCAAGATGCAGATAGGTGAACAGGATCTGGCCCTTTTTCAGACGCTTGCGCTCAATGCGCAATGGTTCCTTGACCTTAATGATCATGTCCTGAGCGTAAACGGTCTCGGCATCGGCAACGATGATGGCACCTGCGGCAACATATTCGGCATCGGAGAGGCCGGACCCTTCGCCAGCGCCTTTTTCAACGCTCACCGAATGGCCATGATGAACCAGTTCGGCCACAGACGAGGGCGTCATGCCCACGCGAAATTCGTTGTTTTTAATTTCCTTTGGCACACCGATTTTCATGGCAACGCTCCCGCTCTGAATGATGGTATTAGTGTTGCGCTAAAATGACGCAATATCTCACCAAAGACGCTGGCGCTGCATCACAATTTTGATATGTTATGCGTCTGAGCCGCGCATTTAGGTGATTTTATGCCACATATTGCTATTGATACGATTGATCGTGCTATAATCCGGGAGTTGATGCGCGACGGGCGCTTGACCAATGCCGAGCTCTCAGAGCGGGTTAATTTGTCGCCTTCGGCATGTTTGCGGCGTGTAAAGCTGATGGAAGAAGCCGGCCTGATTGCCGGTTATGTCATGCTGCTTGATCCGGTTTTGGCAGGCATACGCGGAGTGGCTTTTGTGTTGGTGACGCTGGATCAGCAGGGCCGTGCGGCGCTGGACAGGTTTGAGGCTGCGGCGGCGCGCTTCCCGGAGGTGTTGGAATGTTATCTTTTAGCGGGTTCTGCGGACTATATGGTGCGGGTCGCTTATCGAGATTCTGTCGATTTTGAGCGTATTCACACAGATATATTGACGCAGTTGCCCGGAGTTTCGCGCCTGCAATCGACACTGGCTTTACGTACGGTGAAAAAAACCACTGCTTTGCCAATATAAACGCATTGCCTAGGTTCTGTTGACAAAGAGGATTCCCAAATCGGTTGAAATGTGGTTCAAGCTCCCTTTCTGAGGGAGGCTGATTTGGTTCGTGGTTTGATGAGCGATAAGGAATGGGCATTTTTTGCTCCGTTTGTGAGGACGAGCGGCCCCCGCAGCGGTCGAAAGCCGAAAAACCACCGTTTGGTTTTGGACGGCGTGTTCTGGATTGCCCGAACGGGAGCACAATGGCGCGATCTTCACGAGCATTTTGGTAAATGGTTCTCAGTTTACCGGCAATTCAGACGCTGGACGCTTTCAGGTCTTTGGGAGCTCTTGCTGGAAACGCTGAATTCCTCAGAAGTCGTGCCAGACACCCTTCAAATGATAGATTCTACCGTCATCCGCGCACACCACTGTGCAGCTGGCGCTAAAGGGGGACTCAAATCCAGGGTTTTGGACGCTCA
>JAYTYD010000359.1:0-5719 GCA_043742625.1 Methylovirgula sp.
TTGAGAGTACACGAATATTGGCATTGGCGAAATTCCTTTTCCTCACGGCCATTATTTAACGCCATCCTGTTGCAAAAAAACCACGAATAACAATAGCAATTATTCTAGGAGGTGCATGAATACTTGTACCAATCAAGATGACCCACCTTAAATTCTACCAATTCGTGATAGGGTTCTACATCCCGGATAAATGCGCGGTTGACCCGTAAAAATACGTTATGGCAAAAGCGCGGGCACTAGACGACCCCTTCAAAAGAGGTAGTCCTGCATAAGGGCATCAATTATGACAACCGCATGTTCGAAGAATGTTGGCGATAACATCGCAAGTCATTAAAAAGATTGACAAAATATTAAATCCGCAATAGTTATATCCTTGGTTTTGGCGCGGTGGCCTTTTCGGCATACTTCGTTCGGCCTTCGGCAAAGCGACAAATTTAGCCCACCTCTTAGCCCACCTCATGGTGTGGTGCTTGTCACATATTTTAAGTAATAAAAAAATTTTTACATCGCATTGTAAACAGAAGTATTTCCCCGGGCAATATCTTGTGGAGTTTACTGCGGTGTTCAAAGTTGCGGAAAGCGTTTCCAGTCACGTTAGGCCCGTCCGGGTTGGTCTGCCTTGGCACCTAAACGCAGCTGCTGAGCCAAGCTCGCCCCACCCTTCATTTGAGCCAAATTTCGGTTCGACATTTAGCCAGACTATCAACGGGCACACCGCTTTTCCGCCTCATCATGAAATGAAGCCGGAAACCAAACCAGGCATCGAGACTGCTCATCGCATAACGCTCTTGCTGTTTGATGAAATGCGGTTACTGCGCGAATGTCTGGCGCACCTGCTGCGAGACAGTTGTCCGGACATTGACATCCTTTGCTATGATCGCTGGGCTAGGAATGCTGATTACTCCGGCCCCGGGCCGACTCTGATCTTGTTCAACCTGCGTCAAATCTCAGTGGAACGCTTTTTCACTGATCATATTGCGCAAGACTTAGCTCAGGCATTTCATGATACGCCGATCCTGGCGCTATCAGATCATGAGGATTCAGCCGAGGCGTTGCTGGCGCTCAAGAGTGGTTTGGCGGGCGTTTTTCCCGCAACAAGCAGTTCTAATCTGCTGATAGCCGTCATCCGGCTGATCATAGCCGGGGGGCGTTTTGTGCCTCATGATATTTTACCCGTCGTCAATTCCCGTTGGGAAACCATGAAGCAGTTTCATTTGTAAGGTTAAGCAAGGTATTCGCATTTTGTAAGGGCTAAACATGCTGTTGCCGGAAAATTCGGCAACTAAAGTCGACATTAAAAGTTGGCTGTAAAGGGTCGGGAGTCTTCGATGAACCATTCTCTATTTCATGAAAGCAGTAGGCTCGCTTCGGGCAGTTTTGTCTCCGGGCTTAGCCAATATGGGTCAAAAATAGAAATTCCACAGCAGCATCATGGACGTGTCATTGTTGTTGATCGGCGAAGTTTGCTGCGCGATTGTGTTTCGCATGTTCTGAGGTCATTCGCCCCCGGAATTGAAATAACCAGCGTCGCTTCCCTCGACGAGGTCAGCGGCTCGCACGCTCTGCTTATCCTGTTTGGACATGGCTGCGAGACAAGCTCCCTTCTAAAATTGCGCGCCTTCGTGGCCGCGTTAAAACTGCGGTTTCCCAATGCGCCGACCATGGCCATTATGGCCAATGATGACCCGCAATGCCTCCTGGATTCCATTGAGTCCGGTGTTTCCGGAGTGCTGCCTATGAACACCAATATTCGTGTTGCCTTGGCAGCCATAGAGTTGATTTTGGCGGGCGGCACTTTTGCGCCCTGCAACGCGCTGGCAAATGCGCTCCATCAAGAGGCGGGAGACGCTCCAATGCCCCGGTTTGCCGAAAGTCCGGAGATAACCAATCCACATCCCGCCTCAACAGATTTCGGGGCCATTCCCGCAATTCAACTGGTTCCGCAGCAAAAATCAGCAGTATCCGGGTCGGCACATATATTCACGCTTAGGGAACAGCAGGTGTTAGAGCGGCTGAAAAAAGGCATGCAGAATAAGTTGATAGCTTTCAGCTTGGGCATTGCTGAAAGCACCGTAAAAGTGCACCTGCGCAATATTATGAAAAAACTTCATGCGACAAATCGCACTCAAGTGGCCTTTATGACCAAAGACTTGCATGCCGAAATCGCCTTGCGTATTGAGCTCGATGAAGCGGATTTGCTGGTGCCGAATACGGCGTGAAAGCCAGCCGGAGATCTTCCGGCCCGATGCTTTTTTTTGCGCGGCTGCGTTTTTGCGCTGCTGCTTTTTTGCGCTGCAAACAAGACCGGCAAATTCAAAAAGCAACAATGCGCGCAATCCCCGTCGATGGCGCAAACGGCCTACAATGCCGTGTTTTTGAGGGGTAACTCAGTAACAATCAGATGAATCGACCATAACTTACGCAATTATCCTGTTCAAAACCGGCATCAAATACCGCGCGCGTGCTTTTCCGGACTTTACAACAGCCAACCAAACCTTAAACGTCCCAAGACTTTTCTATTTGGGACTTTTGAATGAATGTGTTTTTGCGGAATAGACTTCTCTTGGCTTCATGCCTCTCATTGTTGATCAATTTTTCAAATCAGTCTTACGCTCAGTTACCGCTCGAGGCGTCCGGCGCTCACCTTCAGCAAATTGCGCCACAAATTATGGCATCGGCGGACCCGCAAATCATCGCCATTGATGAAGACGGCGGCGGTGCTGTGATAGACTATGCGCTTCGTATGTTTCAGATACGCCAGGCCGGCACTAAGGTACACTTCAAGGGACGCTGCGACTCTGCATGTACGCTGTTTCTGGCCTTACCCGCCTCACAGACCTGCGTCACCCAAAACGCCATATTCCGGTTTCACGCGCCAACATCCGACACCAATGCCGATACCGCGGCAGTGCAGTCTTTCCTGATGCGCCAATATCCAGATTGGGTAAGGGCGTGGATCGGCGATCATGGCGGCCTGTCGCATGATTTGATCGTCATGAATTATGCCTACGTGCATCAGTTTATCAGAGCCTGCGCTTAACACACCCGCCTTCACACCGCTGCAGTTAGAATTTTGCGTGTGACCGCCGTCTGGTTGGGTTCAAACTCCGGCGCTTAGCGCTGCTATATGCGCCGGGTGTTTGCTTTCACGCATGTCTACGACCTGTGTTCGTGCTCATGCCCATGTTCATGTTCATGCTCATGTTCGTGAACAGGATTGCAGATGTTCGGCTGTGTCGGAGGCGTAACCACAGGGGTCACCACGGGCACCACGACGGGCGTAACGGTAACTACGGGCGTAATAAATTTTGTTGTGGGGCTAACCGGCAGATTGACTGGAAGCATCACAGAGTCCGTCGCGTTGCACTGGGTTTTTTCCAAAGGATAGAGCAGCAGAAACCGCTCTAAAGCTGCAGGCGTGCCCAGCTTCAAGGCCTCCCGGCACGCTCTTTCCGGTTTATTGACGGAAACTGCTTGCGCCGGGCTTTGCAGTAGCGCGCCGGCAATCGTGCCCAGGCCCGCCAAAAACACAACGTTACATAGTTTTTTCATAGCGATAACCTCCCGGTGCATTCGGCGCAAAGTTAATGTGGCGTCAAATGCATCGCCTTTCCTGTAGATCACGCTTGCCACACCTGCCCCGCCGTCACATTTGGCGGACGATTTTAGCCGGGACTAAACCTCGTCGTGGCAGCACAATCTAATGACTGTGACGCTGTGAGTATCCTATTGGCCGCTGCCAAAATTAAGTCAGTCAATCGGGGGATAGGCATGGCCGCTTCTGAGGTGCTACGCCTTTTGATCAAGCGGTTGCAAAGCCGCTACAATCCTTTTGGCTTACGCTGAACACGCACAGCCGCGTGCCTCTGCGCTCCTAAGGCGGCCACCTTGGACAAAACCAGAGCGTCAGACGCTAGCAGAACACTCCGCTTAAAAATTTGTAGATCAATTATAAAAATGCAGCTTCTGCCGTGTAAACGGCGCATAAAATATCTAGCATTTTCAATTCTTTAAATGGTGGGCGCGACAGGGATTGAACCTGTGACCACTACAATGTCAATGTAGTGCTCTACCGCTGAGCTACGCGCCCACATATCGGCTTATAAAGTCGATGGCGTCGTATAGCTTGGCCGCTTGGCGCGCGCAAGTTGGTTTATTAAAATAACTGGCGCTATGCCGCGAGCAAACGGCTCACTTCCGAAACCAAATCCTTCAAGTGAAAGGGCTTGGACAGTATCTTAGCATCTTTTGGGGCATTGTTGTCAGGGTTGAGCGCCACGGCGGCAAAACCGGTGATGAACATCACTTTAATATCGGGATCAAGCTCCGTCGCGCGCCGCGCCAGCTCAATACCGTCCATTTCCGGCATCACAATATCGGTGAGCAACAGCTCAAACGGCTCTTCGCGCAAACGGTTGTAAGCGGACAAACCATTGTCGAAAGACGCAACGTTGTAACCGGCATTTTGCAGCGCCCGCACGAGAAACCTGCGCATATCGTTGTCGTCTTCGGCCAGGAGAATCTTGGTCTGCAAATCAGGGTTTGGGTTCATAAGGTCCTCACATAAGCCACTACTGCTTGTTTTGCCTTGATAGGGTAAACAACCCGTGAAAATCATATTAAAAGAGTGTATTTCCACGCCTTATAAAACATTTTTGCACTGCGAATATTTGTGCCATAGACGCACCACTGCGAAGTCGGCATTATAGAGACATGTCCTTCACCAATACAAGACAGCCACATCAAACCGAAACCGTCGCGTTTCATGTCTCGCGTCCGGTCATGCAATCGGCTCCAATTGTTTTGAACTCGCCGCATTCAGGTCAAAACTACACGCCGGACTTTTTAAAATTCTCACGCCTCTCCGCCGCGCAGCTGCGCCGCTCCGAAGACGCCTATGTCGATGAATTGTTCAGTTTTGCCGCACAAATGTCTCTGCCGCTGCTTGCGGCGCGTTTTCCCCGCTCCTTTCTCGATGTAAACCGCGAGCCGTTTGAGCTTGATCCCAATATGTTCGAGGAACCGCTGAATTTTGAGATCAACAGCCGGTCATTGCGGGTCGCGTCCGGCCTTGGAACTATTCCGCGGGTCGTAGGTGAAGGGCAGGCGATTTACACAGCCAAATTGCCGCTGGCCGAGATCGATCTGCGCATCAATGGTCTCTATCGCCCATACCACCGCGAGCTAACCGACTTGCTCGACGATACCCACCGCCAATTCGGCGAGGTATTGCTGCTCGACTGTCACTCGATGCCCTCCCAACCGTTTACGTCACCTATGCCCAACCATCCGCGCGCCGATTTTGTCCTCGGCGACCGTTTCGGCACATCCTGCGCTGCCGGAATTGTAGAATGCCTGGCGAAAGCGCTGCAAAAGCAAGGCTTAAGAGTGGCGCGCAATAAGCCTTACGCTGGCGGCTTTATCACGGAGCATTATGGCCACCCGGACGGAAATTGCCATGCGTTGCAAATCGAAATCAACCGCGACCTTTACATGAACGAAAAAACCTATGAAAAACGCCAAACGTTTCATCAGATGCAGCTTGTTCTAGCTCAGGCTGTCCAAGCCCTCCAGGATTTTATGAACACCAGCAGCCGTCGACAATTGGCCGCCGAGTAACTGAATTCCGGACAAAAAAAGAGCCACCTATTTTCATAGGCGGCCCAAGTCTAGGGAGGAAACGCCCAAGGAGGGCATTAGCGACAAGGTCATTGCCGCA
>JAYTYD010000360.1:0-2621 GCA_043742625.1 Methylovirgula sp.
ATGGATCGTCATATCAGTGGCCTCTCAATTGGGATGCTTTCATGCATCAGGTTTAACTCATGTGATTCGTTGGCTTTTGTGAATCCCTCTTGACTCTCCAACAGCCATATTTCGCAAATATATTTCGATTCGCTGTCAGAAACTCTCTTTCAGCCAGCGCCCTACCCGGGCGACATAACCGTCCGTGCCGTTTACCTTTGTGGTGTTTTGGGTCAGATGGGTTTTCTTGCCTTGAGTATAGTGTTCGAGTGCGGCAACCTGCGGATAGATCAGCAAGCCAACGCTAGCCGAATAGCCCGGGCTTTTGGCGGACTCGGGCAAACCCTGTACGCCAATAGGACGGCCAATGCGCACTGTGGACGAAATGGTTTGCCGTGCCAGCTCGACCATGCCGGTTAACTGCGCGCCGCCCCCCGTCAGAATAAGCCGCCGTCCTGCCGGCGCTGAAAAGCCGGAAGCTTTGAGGCGGTCACGCACCAATTCCAGAATTTCTTCAACGCGTGGTCTGATGATGCGCACAAGCTGGGTCTTTGGCAGATGGGTGGGCTGATCGCCATCGTCGCCCGGCGTCGTGATGGTGATGGTCTCGCGAATGTCAGATGGCGAGGCGATGCAGGAACCGTAGACAATTTTGAGCCGTTCCGCATCGGTTACGCGGGTGGAGAGGCCACGGGCAATGTCCATGGTGATATGGTTGCCACCAACGGCGATGGCATCAACATGCGCCAGACGGCCTTCCTCAAACACGCTGATGGATGTGGTTCCGCCACCAAAATCGATAATTGCCGCGCCCATATCGGCTTCATCATCTGCCAAAACGGAAAGCGCGCTGGCATAGGGTGTGGCCACAATGGCTTCAACGGTCAGGTGGCAGCGCTCGATGGCCAGCATCAAATTGCGCGCGGCGGCGGCTTCCACCGACACGGTGTGCAAGTCGACGCTCAAGGTCTCACCGATCATGCCTTTAGGGTCACGGATGCCACGGGTGCCATCCAGCTCATAGGCGTTGGACAACGAGTGGATGATAGCACGGCCATCGCGCGCAACCTGACCGGAGGCAACTTCGAGAATACGGTTCATATCAGCCGCGCTTACTGCCCGGTTGCCAATCACTAGGCTGGATTTGGAATGTTGCGAGCCCATGCGGCCGCCGGTCATATTGACGACGACAGTCTCAACTTCCACACCGGCCATGCGCTCGGCTGCGTCCACCGCCATACGGATGGTTTTTTCGGCCTGCTCCATATCAATTACCACGCCGCTTTTAATTCCGCGGGCGCGCTGATGGCCAATTCCTAAAATTTTGCAACGGTGGGTGCGTCCGTGCATCATATCTGTCGGTTCGCAAGGCAAAAGCTTGGCGATGAGGCAAACAACTTTGGATGTTCCAACATCCAACACCGCCAGGGTCGAGCTGCGGCGGGTGGGCAGCGGCCGCATGCGCGGGGTTAAAACATGACGGTTCATATGTCGCTCCCCGGGTTTTTCTTTTGCAATTGCTCGCCACGGCTGGAGGCACCGCCTTCGGTGAGACGGGCAACCACGCGGTCTTTCATGCGCATATCAAGCGCGATAACATCTTTTTCCAGAATGCGGTTCTGGCGCTCAAGCTCAGCCAACACCTTTAGAGCGGCGTCTGGATTATGCTCCGGCAGCTTGACGGTGACGCCATTGGTGGTGATCAGGTCCCAGCGGCGCTGGCCGACAAATATGCCGGCGCGAAACTTGGTATGTTGATCACCGGCGGCTTCCATCAGTTTTGTAAAGTCCTGTGCATGCAGATTGGCACCATCGCCAACCACGAACGGTAATCCGGCAAGACGCAAATCTGTCAGCGGGCCGATGACAGCACCAGCGTCAGATATAACCTGCACTTCACCGTCTTTTTGCCAGAGCGCGTAAGCGGGGCGCTCGGTAATTTCAATGGTGAGGCGGTCAGGGTAAAGCTTGCGAACCTGCGCATCGGCCACGGCAGGCAGCGCCAGCAGATTTTCGCGCAATTGCGCGGCATTGATAAACAAAAGCGACGAATTCGGGGTGATGCCACCGGCTTTCAACACCTCAGCTTCCGGCAAAATGCCTTGGCTTGAAATGGTGATAGCAGCAACACCAAACCCGAGCACCCGGGCGATATTATCCGATATGGTTCCGTTGGCGGCAACAAAAGCCTCATATTGACCACCGCGCAGGGTGCCAAAAACGCCGACCGCACCCATCAAGGCCAATGAAAACATCAGTCCGGCGCGCTTGTGGGTGCTTGCCGCAAGTGTCTCGACTGTGCTGAAGAGCGCATTGCCCTGAGGGCCTGAAAAAACCACCGGGGTTGAGAAGTTGTCAGCAGGAGCGACAACGGCGTTGCGGTTGGTCAGGTTTTGGCATGCGGCGGGCTGGCGTGCGGCAGGCTGGCGTGCGGATGCCGCGCCCGAAAGCGTGTTTACCGATTGCAGGAGGCGTCCGCCACCATCCATTTTACCAACTCACCAAATGAGAACCCGGCATGGGTTGCTAATTCTGGCACCAAAGAGGTCTCGGTCATTCCCGGTTGCGTGTTGACTTCCAAACAGATGATGTTCCCGGTGCCACCAGGTGTATCGTCAAACCGGAAATCCGCACGACTCACG
>JAYTYD010000361.1:0-1009 GCA_043742625.1 Methylovirgula sp.
AGGGCCGCGGCCTTCAAGCCGACGCATTGCAGTTGTTGTAAGGTTTTTTCGGTTTTAAAATTTCAAATAGAAAACTTCGCCCTCGGCTTCCTCAGCATCGAGCCACAAAAAATTAAATTGCGGAAATTCGGCTTCAAGAATTTCGCCGCCTATTCCCACTTCGCAAAGCAACCCGCCGCCATTTGTGAGGTGTGCAGGTGCATCCTGTAAAATGCGCCGCACGAGGTCAAAACCATCTGCCCCACCCAAGTGGGCCATTTGCGGCTCATGACCATATTCCGGGGGGAAGGCGTCAACTTCCGCCTTAGCCACATAAGGCGGGTTGGCGATGATGAAGTCGAACTTCATTTTCGATACAGGTGCAAACAAATCGCCCTGATGCAAGGTGATTCGGTTTTCTAAATCGTGATCTTTCACATTGATTTTAGCGACTTCCAACGCATCTGCCGAAAGCTCTGTTGCATGGATTTCTGCATCAGGAAATTGCGCGGCGGCCAAGACTGCCAGACAACCGGAGCCGGTGCAAAGATCGAGCACTTTGCGAACACCCCTGTGATTGATATCGAGATCAGAAAGCAACCCCTTGGCCATCATTTCACCGATGTAAGAGCGGGGCACAATGGCGCGCTCATCGATAAAAAATGGGATTCCCTGCATATAGACGCGCTTCACCAGATAGGCGGCAGGTTTGCGGGTTTTAATACGCGCATCGAATAGGGCCAAAAGTGCGGTGCGCTCAGCGGCGGTGAGGCGCGCGTCGGCCCAGGGGTTGATGTCGTCAATCGGCAGTTTCAATGATTCGAGAATTAGAAAAGCTGCCTCGTCGATAGCCGAGGTGGTGCCGTGGCCATGGGCCAAGCCTGCCTTGGCAAAAGAGGTGACGGCGTAACGCAAAAAATCGCGGATGGTAATGAGGCTGTCCATGCAACCAGATAGCGGAGTTCGGTTTGACGGCGCAAGCGGCGCAGACTATTTGGTAGGTATGTCAAAACTTTCCATTCGCATCATC
>JAYTYD010000362.1:0-2009 GCA_043742625.1 Methylovirgula sp.
GCACCGTCTATAATTGGTGCAAATTCCTCGACTTTAGCAGCGCGCGCCAAGGTTCCGTCAATTCCGTCGATAAACAAAGCCAGCGCCAGCCAACCGAACATCACAGCAAATTTTTGATCGATAGCCGCATAAAGCGCCAGCACAGCCACCGCACCACCAGACGCGGTGAACAAATGCACTGAGTAGCCCGCAGTTTGACGCACCTGTTTGCGCGCCTTTTGCTCGCGCGTAAGCGGCAATTCTTCTTGTTCATCTGCGCGCATAGATGCGATTCCAAACCCGGTCGTTGCCGCGAGATAAGCACGGCCTCCATTTTTTCGCAAACGCCGTAATAGCCTGCGCTAATGTGCCAACTGGCCAAACCTGTAATAATCGGGGCAATATAAATACCATAATTATCGACACATACGAGCCCGCTAAAAAATGTCTGACACACGCACGCTTCCAATCATAATCGCCGGAGCAGGTGCCACCGGCCTGACCATGGCACTAAGTCTCGCCAAAATGGGGCACGCCGTCACGCTCATTGGCAAGCCCGACGTGCGGGTAACCGGTCGTGCCGTGTCAATGCTTGAAGGCACCAAGCTTTTGCTTAGAAACATTGGTGCATGGGATGTCCTTGAAGCGCATATTGGGCCTCTCGCGACTTTGCGCATTATTGATGACACCGGTTCGTTGTTTCGCGCCCCTCCCGCCAGCTTTCAAGCCCGCGAACTGGGTTTGCAGGCTTTCGGCTCAAACATCGAAAACTGGAAATTGGTTAAAATACTAAGCGAGGCGGCAACGGCCTCACCGATGATTCATTTTATTGAAGATCACGTCCAAAGCTATGATTTCAAACCAGACTATGTCCAAATTTACCTCGAAAACGGCGGCGAATTGCGCTCAAAACTCGTCGTGGCAGCTGACGGTTTCAAATCGGCGGCGCGGGAGGCTGGGCAAATAGCTCTCAAGCAGTGGATTTACCCGCAAACCGCGCTCACAGCATTGCTCACCCACGCCTTGCCGCACAACGACATTTCCACAGAGTTTCACACACGCCAAGGTCCCTTTACAACGGTTGCAATGGCTCCAAGCCAAACTGCGGCCAACCGCTCAAGCTTGGTCTGGATGATGCTGCCCGCCCGTGCCGAACAGCTTTCCAAGCTCACACCCGAGGCACTGGCGCGCGAAATTGAGCGACAGGGCCAATCTTACCTCGGCAAAATCACGCTGGAAACGCCGCCCCACCTTGTGCCTATGTGCGGCTTTACGGCCGAAAAGCTGACAGCACCGCGTCTTGCGCTGATTGGCGAGGCGGCTCATGTGTTCCCGCCGATTGGCGCTCAAGGCCTGAACCTTGGCATGCGCGACGTGGCGCATCTGGCGGACTTGATCGGTACCGCAATCAATTCGAATCAAGACCCTGGCGGCGATGCGCTGCTTGAAGCCTATGACCACAGCCGCAAAGCCGATATTAAGCTTCGCACCAATTGCGTTGATCTCTTCAATCGCTCCCTGCTCAGCGAATTTCTTGCCGTCGACGTTTTGCGCGGGGCCGGAATGTTGGCCTTGACCAATCTTGCACCGCTCAGGCGCTTGGTTATGTCATCAGGAGTTATGCCGCGCGGCACACCGCCTCGACTGATGCGCGAGCCTGCACAAGTCAATTCTTAAACTCGTGCCAACGCTAAAACTCTTGGAAAATTTTGGCCTCTTGGAAAATTATGGTGCGCCGCCTATGCTGCGGCAAAAGGATTTTCCATGCGCATAGCCACCTGGAACGTTAACTCCGTTCGCCAACGCATCAGCCATCTATGCGATTACCTGCTCGAAACCTCGCCGGATGTGCTGTGTTTACAGGAAATCAAGTGTCTGGACGAGGCGTTTCCGCGTCTCGAAATCGAGGCGATGGGTTACAATGTCGAAACCCATGGCCAGAAAACCTTTAACGGCGTCGCTCTCATTTCAAAATTTCCCTTGGAAGATGTCAGGCGCGGCCTGCCGGGCGACGATGCTGACGAACAATC
>JAYTYD010000363.1:0-3266 GCA_043742625.1 Methylovirgula sp.
TTAGACTTAGCAAATTAACGAGGTTCGCTGCAAAAATGACCACTAAACAGCCAATTGTGCGCTCTGCTGATCCTTTTTATCCGGAAATCCATGAGACTAATGCTTTAGAGCCGGATTGGTTCCACGGCGATAATCTGGAGTCAACACAACTACGTAAACCGCACAACCACAACTTAAAAAGGTATATGAGATGATAGCTCTCGAAATTGGTGATACTGCCCCTGAGTTTTGTTTGCTGAAGGATGACTCCACCGAATTGTCGCTTGCATCGCTTCGCGGGAAAAAAGTCGTTTTGTATTTCTACCCGAAAGATGACACCAGCGGGTGCACTCAGGAAGCCATTGAGTTCAATCAGTTACGTGCCAAGTTTGATGCGGCAAACGCTATAATTATTGGCGTCTCTCCCGACACAAGCAAGAGCCACACAAAATTCAAAAGCAAGCATGCACTTGACCTAACGCTCATTTCGGATGAATCCAAAACAATGCTCGAAGCTTACGGCGTCTGGGCGGAGAAAAGCATGTATGGCCGCAAGTATATGGGCGTTGAACGTACCACCTATCTCATTGATGCCAATGGCAAAGTCAGCCATGTTTGGAACAAGGTAAAAGTGCCGGGGCACGCCGCTGAAGTCCTTGAGATAACTCAAAAATAAGCTTTTTTGGTCTCAGCGCCGGGTTTTGCTGTTTGTTAACCATAATCGGTTCTAATAGACCTCAGTTTTTCTGAACTTTCCAGATTGAATTGAGTGACCCATGTCAACTTTGCGTGACAAATATCCGCGTGCCAGATTGCCTCATTCGCACTTTTTTCTGACGCTTTCACGCGGGGAAAAACTCACAACATGGGCGTTACGCCCGGCCATGCTATACACCGCTGCGATCATCGGTCCGCTGCTTGGTTTGGCAGGTCTATCGGGCGCGGCATACATGGCAATGCGCGCGCCGCAGGGCGATACATTGGCATCGCCTTCAGCTCAGATTGCATTGTATGAAGGCAGACTGAAAAATCTCTCTGTTCAACTTGACGAAGCTCAAAGCCGTTCGCTGATGGCAAAAGCCGCATTGGAGGGCAAGATCAACGATTTGTTAAGCCGACAGGCGCAGGTTGAAGCGCGTCAGAGCATTGTTGCGACACTGACAGATGCGGCTTTACCAACGCGGGAAAGCCGTTCAATCAGGGTTCTGAGCAAACCCAACGAAGCGAATATTCAGGCGACGCAACCGTCTCCAGTTACGGAAACGACCAAATCTGTGTCCGGATTTGCCCCCGCTCCCGCCATCATGCGCCCTATGCCTTTGGTTGATAGCGACAAATCCGCTAAGACAGAAGCGGACGCGAACCGCAATCTCGGACCGCAAGGTACGCTGGAAAAATTGGAGTCCCCGCGCATTCAAGTGGCTGGTTTTGGCGCGATAGGTGTGGAAGCTTCTCCGTTTAAAACCCTGGAAAGCTCTGCCGCCAAAATCGAACTCGCAGAACACGAACAGATTACGCAGCTTGAGGCTTTGAGTTCCGTAACTGACCGAACTATTGCCGCTCAAAAACTTGCTCTAAACAATGCGGGACTTTCACTGGACAGGTTGGTCGCCGGTAAAATGGGACAAGGCGGGCCTTTTGTGCCGGTGAAGGTGAATCCGGACGGAACAGCGTTTGAACGCGCTGTATTCAAGGCGCAATCGCTGATCGCTGAAGCAAGCAAGCTCAAGAAAATTATGCCGTATGTGCCGCTGCGGCGTCCGCTGGCCAGCGGAGCTGAAATCACCTCGGGATTTGGCGGGCGGCTAGATCCGTTCAATGGCCAAATGGCAATGCACACCGGCGTTGATTTTCGTCTGGAATATGGCGCGCCGGTGCATCCGACAGCTGCGGGCACAATAATCTCCGCCGGATCTGACGGCGGCTATGGCAACGCAATTGATGTCGACCACGGCAACGGTATTGTGACACGCTACGGCCATCTCTCTGCGGTGTTGGTTAAGGAGGGCGATGTTGTCACCCCCCTCACAACGATTGGCCGCCTTGGCTCCACCGGGCGCAGCACTGGCCCGCATCTGCACTACGAAGTGCGGGTTAATGATGAACCGGTGAATCCGATGCGGTTTTTAAAGGCTGGCGAGCCTTTGTTTTCAAAAGGCTAACCTTGCATTAGAGCAATTCAACGTTTGACAGACGCAAATTTCTCTCCCATCTCTTTAATAACGCATATCATTTTCGCAAAACAGCCAGACGCTTTTGCGTGATATGCATTAGTTGGTTGCTCCCATGCCCTTGACAATGAACTCCACATCCATTTTGCCGGCCTTCTTAAATGTCAAGCTGCCTTTGATATGGTCGCCCTCTTTCAACGGGGCTTTCAAGTCCATCAGCATCAGGTGAAATTTGCCCGGCTCAAGAGTTAGTGTTCCGTGCGGCGCAATTTCAACCCCTGTAGTCAGTTCTCCCATTTTCATGACATCGCCTTCCATTTTCATTTCATGAAGGGACGTTGATCCGGCCCGTTCGAAGGTGGCGGCAATCAATTGGTCAGGATGGTGATCATTGTTGGTGATTTTTACATATCCGCCGCCCACTTTAGCGCCGTTTGGCGTGGCCCGTGCCCAAGGGTTAGAAACGACAATGTCACCGAGTGTGTAATCCTTCCCGGTGCCGCCCGCTGCCTGCTGGGTATCAACGATTTTCACAGACGGCGCTGGTTCCGCGCCATCCTTTGAGCTTTCACCCTCGTTAGTCATTGCTGTCCAATGAGACATGCCGTTTTCACAGGTTTGCTCGACGGGAAAATACACGTTTATTCCCACGGCAATCGCATCTGTAAGATACACGGATATTGTAAATTCGTCATACTGATCATCGGGCAGCGAGCCGCCGGACCAAGTGATTTGCTTCGGCCCGTTGCTTAGCTCAGTTGAGTAGTATTTGTAAGATTTGGCGTAGGCCCCTTTGGTGATTTCGAGTTTCCAACCAGCCTTAGGCATCGGTTTGGCTGCGACAACACCTTCCGGGATAGTGACAGTAATGGCTGTTGTAGCTGATTGTGCGCAGCCATGTGGAACACGAAATACTGCTTTGTAGGTGGATTTTGGCGATGCTTCCGCCTTTTCTAACGTGACGTGCGCCGGGGCGGCATTGACAAATAAAAGCGATGCGGCAAATGCCGCTGAAATGAGCGTTTTCATGGTGACTCTTTGTTTGTTGGTGACGGTTATGGGTTTGCTAAGCTCAAACCGTGGCGGGTGGCCCGCGGGCGCGTAACCCGTTCCAAA
>JAYTYD010000364.1:0-1280 GCA_043742625.1 Methylovirgula sp.
AACATATTTCAATGTGTAGCAAAGGCGGAGTAGGTGTGCACGGGTGCGGCAAGGGTTATCACCGGAATTATGGGGTTTTGATACTGATTTCGAAACTTAAAAAACCTACCGAATTTATGCTGTCTTACGCGATGTCCTCGACATTTTAGCGAAGTCAAAATGGGGCTGCTTGCAGAAAATTGCAAAGCGCTCGCGTTTTCAGGCTTCATGTAGCCTTGACGGAATGTTTAATTCTCCGCTTGGGTCTTGCGGAAACCAACTTCATCATTTCGTCTGCCTCCCCCTTTTGAAGGGTTGTCGCCTTTGCTAAAGCCGGACTATGCTGACTGCAATAAACTTCTCGCCAAAAGAATTGCACGGGAGACCAATGTGAACGATCCAAAAATCACGCGCGCCAAGCGCCCAACCATCACTGATCAGGAAGCGCTGGACTTCCACGCGCGCGGGCGGCCCGGCAAGCTTGAAATTACCCCGACTAAGCCAATGGATACGCAACGCGATCTCTCCTTGGCCTATTCTCCCGGTGTGGCCATTCCGGTTTTGGCGATTGCGGAAAATCCTGAATTGGCGTTCGATTATACCACGCGCGGCAATATGGTTGCCGTTATCACCAATGGCACTGCGATCTTAGGCCTCGGCAATTTGGGCGCGCTAGCTGCTAAGCCGGTGATGGAGGGCAAATCTGTGCTTTTCAAACGCTTTGCAGACATTGACTCGATAGATCTGGAAGTCGATACCGAAGATCCTGAAGCGTTCATCAATTCGGTGCGCTACCTCGGCCCTTCGTTCGGCGGCATTAATCTTGAAGATATCAAAGCCCCGGAATGCTTTATCATCGAGGAAAAACTGCGCGAATTGATGCCGATTCCGGTGTTTCATGATGATCAACACGGCACGGCCATCATCGCCGCCGCCGGAATGCTGAACGCGATTGAGCTGACCGGGCGTGACATTAAAAAGACCCGGCTGGTGTGCAATGGCGCTGGCGCGGCGGGCATCGCCTGTCTGGATTTGATCAAGGCCATCGGCTTCGCGCCGGAAAATGTGATGCTTTGCGACACCAAAGGCGTGGTTTATCGTGGCCGTAAAGAGGGCATGAACCAGTGGAAATCCGCCCATGCGGTGGAAACCAAACTCCGCACGTTGGAGGATGCAATGGCCGGGGCCGATATTTTCTTCGGGCTATCGGCCAAAGGGGCGCTGACCGCGCAAATGGTGAAAAGCATGGCACCAAACCCGGTGATTTTTGCCATGGCCAATCCAGATCCTGAAATTACTCC
>JAYTYD010000365.1:0-2826 GCA_043742625.1 Methylovirgula sp.
GAAGCTTTCGAGGTGGTTTTTCACGATCAAAACATGCCGCTGCCAACTTCTATGGCGGTTCAGCTTGTCTACCGGCTGCGCGATCAGGACGCCCGCATTGCTCCGGCGCTGGTATGGCTTGAGAAGCGTATGGCTGAACAGGCCACAAATATTGATGCAGTGGTGACGCGGGAGCATACAATTCAGGGCTCTGGTACTGTGAGCGTACGCAATATCATCACCAGTTTGCGCCGCATTGCCGATATCGATTGGAAAGACCTGTTTGAGGATCTCAGTGCCGTTGACAGGGTGTTGGGCGCTCAAGAGTCTTTCAAAGCGATGGATTTTCCAACCCGCAATCTTTATCGCGGTGCCATCGAACAATTGGCGCGCGGATCTGGTGCCAGCGAGCGGGAGGTTGCCGGGCGCGCGCTGGCCATGGCGCAAAGCGGAGCTGCCGCACCGGCTTCTGCAGGCGATATCAGGCGGAGCGATGCCGGATTTTATTTGATCGGCGAAGGCCTGAAAGCGCTGGAGCGTGACATCGGCTTCCGCACGCCGCTGCGGCAATTGCCGAAGCTGATCAACGCCACTTTTGGTATTTGGACTTATGTTGTTCCCATCGCGGTGGTGGCGCTGGTTTTGCTCGCGTTGCCCTTGCTTGATTTGGCGGCTTTGGGCCTTGGCGTGCCGCTGGTGATTGCTTTCGCGATTATTGGCCTCATCCCCGCTATTGATGTGGCCGTGGCGCTGGTAAACCGCGCCGTACCGTGGGGATTTTCAGCACAGCTTCTGCCTGCTCTGGAGTTTCGGGACGGAATTCCGCAAGCGTTGGCAACGCTGGTGGCCGTGCCTACTTTGCTGACATCGATCGGGTCGATTAAATCTCAGGTCGAAAGGCTGGAAATCCACCATCTTTCCAACCCCGACGCGAATTTACATTTTGCGCTGCTGTCTGATTGGACCGACGCCAAGGCGCAAAGTGGTGAGGGCGATGCGGACCTGCTGGCCGCCGCACAAATGGCGGTGGCTGATCTTAATAGCCGCTATGGGTCAGGGGCGGGTGGAACCCGGTTTTTGCTGTTGCACCGCAAGCGGGTGTGGTGCGAGAGCGAAAATTGCTGGATGGGCTGGGAGCGCAAACGCGGCAAGCTGCACGAGCTCAACCGATTGCTGCGCGGGGCGGACAACACGAATTTCCTTGCACTGCCGGCAAGCGTTATTCTGCCGGTAAACATTCGCTATGTGGTAACGCTGGACTCGGATACGCGCCTGCCGCGCGACGCTGTGCGCTCCTTGGTGGGCAAGATGGCGCATCCGCTGAACCAGCCGCGGTTTGATGCAAATCACAGCCGCGTCACCGAGGGCTATGCAGTTTTGCAGCCGCGGGTGACGCCATCTTTGCCGGTGGGGCAGGAAGGCTCGCTGTTTCAGCGCGTATTTTCTTCCATGGGCGGCATCGACCCTTATGCTTCGGCTGTCTCAGACGTTTATCAGGATCTGTTTGGTGAAGGTTCTTATGCGGGCAAAGGCATTTATGATGTCGATGCGTTTGAAGCTGCCATGGCGGGGCGCGTGCCGGACTCAACCTTGCTAAGCCATGATTTGTTCGAGGGCATTTTTGTCCGGGCGGGTTTAGCGACCGACATTGAAGTTGTTGAGGAGTTTCCAGCGCGCTATGATGTTGGTGCCATGCGTCACCACCGCTGGGCACGCGGCGATTGGCAATTGTTGCCGTGGTTGGTTGGCAGTGTTGGCGCTGCTGCGCCGGGCACAACAAAAAGCGCGGTGCCGATTGTCGGCAAATGGAAAATGCTGGACAATTTACGCCGCACCCTTTCAGCCCCTCTGGCAATTCTTGCGCTGATCATTGGCTGGATGCTGCCAGCGAATATGGCTGAGACATGGACAGTTTTTGTTATTTCGACCATTGCTTTGCCGACGTTGATACCGATTATTTCGGCCATTCCGGCGGATCAATCCAAAGTTACGCTTGGCAGCCACTTGCGCTCACTGCTCAGCGATTTGAAGTTGGCGGCCAGCCTATCCTCGCTGGTTATTACATTTCTAGCGCATCAAGCATGGCTGATGTCCGACGCGATTTTGCGGACACTGTGGCGGCTGTTCGTCAGCCGTAAAAACCTGTTGGAATGGGTTCCGGCGGCTCAGGCAAGTGCCGGTTCGCGCTTGAACCTTGCCGGATTTTACCGGCACATGTACGGAGCCATTATTATTGCGGCGGTTGCGATGCTTGCAGGGTGGCGCGCCAATCCGGTGCTTGCAGTGGCTTTTGGCCTGCTTTGGATTACCTCGCCGGTTATCGCCCGTTGGGTGAGCTTACCGCCGGATGAAAAAGGGCAGTTGCTGGTTTCGGATCAAGACCCCCAATTTTTGCGCCTGATTGCGCGGCGGACGTGGAGGTTTTTTGAAGGATTCGTTACCGCAAACGAGAATATGCTGCCACCGGATAATTATCAGGAAGATCCTGCCGCCGTGGCGCACCGAACATCGCCAACCAACATCGGGCTTTACCTGCTGGCGGCAGCTTCGGCGCGTGATTTCGGCTGGTCCGGCACGGTTGAAACAGTGGGCCGTTTAGAGGCAACGTTGGCCACCATGGCGACAATGGAGCGTTATCGCGGTCATTTTTACAATTGGTATGATACGCGTGAGTTGCGCGTTCTCGAACCGAGATACGTGTCGTCGGTGGACAGCGGAAATTTGGCCGGACATTTGATTGCCTTGGCTAACACCTGCCGTGAATGGCGCGTGAAACCAATGGATAATTCGACGCGATTTGCCGGCCTGACCGACATTATCGCGCTGGCACAAGAGACGCTGAACGGT
>JAYTYD010000366.1:0-1131 GCA_043742625.1 Methylovirgula sp.
ACAGTCACAGGGCTCATCGCACCCGCCAAGATAAACGGCGTGATGATACAGGCTTGGTTGTTAGCTGCATAAACCTCCGCCGCGCCCAGCATGGTCGCATCCCACACCAGCGGGGAGTTGGCGTTAATCAGACTGGTGCAAACGGTATTGTTTTGCACAAACTCCTTGCCGAACAAAATCCCGCACATGTCCACCGTGTCCTGCGCGCGTTCCGGCGCTGTGACAGAGCCCATGAACGGCTTATCAGACAGCCGCATGTGTGAGTAAACCATCTCCAAGTGGCGTTTGTTGACGGGCAAATCCACCGGCTCGCAGACTGTGCCGCCAGAATGGTGTATATAGGGGCAATTATAGGCCAGCTTTACAAAATTCTGGAAATCTTCCAGCGTGCCATAGCGGCGTCCTTTGTCGATATCATGCACAAATGGCGAGCCGTAGTTTGGTGCAAAAACGGTATTATTGCCGCCAATAATCACCGAGCGTTCAGCATTTCGGGCGTGCTGGGTAAATTGCGCAGGCGCGGTCTCGCAGAGCTTGCGCGCCAGCCCGCGCGCAAAGCGTACGCGCTCGCCTTTGACATCGGCTCCGGCAGCCTTGAAGAGTTTTAGGGCGTTGGGATATTCGCGCACTTCAACGCCAACAGTTTCGAGCAGAGTTTCGGCATTGTACGCGATCTGTGCCAGTGCTTCGGCGGACAGCACTTCGAACACTGAGATGTTGCGGCTGATGTAAGGAATAGAAACATGGGAGCGGGCGCTGCGCGCTTGGCGGCGCGCTTCTCGGCCGCGTCTGTGGTCAGAATTCCGGGCCTCCGGAGCGGTGGTTTCCGGGCCGGGGGCGCTGAGATGCTCACTCATTCTGTGTCTCCAAATAGGGTGTGCTTGGATAGCATTTGAACCGGTGATGACCTGACGCGAAAGGACAGGTCTATGTCGTTTTATGTTGCATCATGTCGTAACTGCGGTGCAATCATAAAACGGAATTTTCGAGGAGCAAATCAGTGAAACAACAGGCGCGCGTGGTGGTAATTGGCGGTGGTGTCGTTGGCGTTTCCACGCTTTATCATCTTGCAAAAAAAGGATGGAGCGATGTTGTTTTGGTGGAACGCAAAGAGTTGACGTCCGGTTCAAC
>JAYTYD010000367.1:0-1052 GCA_043742625.1 Methylovirgula sp.
TTTTTTCGCCAATTTGGCTTTTTCGGGCGAACCAACTGTGCCAATGACAGTAGCTCCGAGCGCCCTGCCCCATTGGCACAATAACAGGCCAACGCCGCCTGCTGCCGCATGAACCAAAATCGTGTCACCTTTTTTTACCGGAAAAGTCTTGTGAAGCAGGTAGTGGGCCGTAAGACCCTTGAGCATCATTGCGGCCCCGGTTTCATAGGAAATGCTTTCCGGGAGTTTAACCAGATGTTTCGCATCGATGTTCCGCTCTTCAGCATAAGCTCCAAGCGCGGTGGCATAAGCTACACGGTCGCCGACCTTAAACCCGTCCACAGCTGACCCAACTGCCAGCACTTCTCCTGCACCCTCGTGGCCCGGGGTGAGTGGCATGGAGGGCGCCGGATAGAGCCCTGTGCGAAAGTACACGTCGAGAAAATTGACCCCTATCGCGTGGTGTTTCAAACGCACCTCGGTGGGTTGAAGCGCGGGCAGAGCCACCTCTTCAAACTGCATAACTTCCGGACCGCCCAAAGTGTGGATGAGAATAGCTTTCATAAGGTTTCCTTACAGGAGGTGAATTATGCGCCGCCAGTGCCACGCTTGACCAGCCAGAAATAAAGCGGATAGGGCAACAGATTAAGAAATTTCAGCGACCATGACAAACGCTTTGGAAAAGTTATTTCAAACACCGGTTTTTCAAAGCCATCGCAAATACGGCGCGCCGCATCATCCAACTCTAACAAAAACGGCATAGGAAAATCGTTTTGTCCGGTCAAAGGTGTTTTGACAAAACCCGGATTGACCAGTTGAACGGAGACGCCATGCCTATCGAGATCAAATTTCATGCTCTCGCACATATTGATGAGAGCAGCCTTAGTGGATCCGTAAGCGACCGAGCGCGGCAGGCCGCCATACCCCGCCACCGAAGCGTTGACAGCTATTTGTCCGCGACCACGCGTCTGCATCAGAGGCACAAGCGGCTCAAGGCAATTGATGGTGCCGATGACGTTAACATTAAACGTATCCCGGAAGCCATCGCCACCAATAGACCCGCTTGAATCCGG
>JAYTYD010000368.1:0-1695 GCA_043742625.1 Methylovirgula sp.
GTTCACCGTCAAGGTTTTCAACACCGGCTCCTCGGGCGCGCACTACCGCCTTGAGACAAACTAAAACGTCGCTGTAACCCTTCGAACCTCACAAGCATCCGGCAGGCGTTCCTGCCGGATTTTTTATGATCAGAAGGAAACTTTACCAAGAGGACACTGCGCAAACACCGGCTGAGAGGTTGCGTTTAAAATCTGTAAATGGGCGCATCAAAACAGTTTCGCACCCATTGATTTTCACTCATATTAGCGCATGATCTCACCTAAGCTTTTTGAAAAATATGCGCTGATAACCGGCGGCTCACGCGGGATTGGCCGTGCGGTGGCCTTAAGATTTGCCGCGGAGGGCGCATCGCTGATCCTCAACCATTTAAACGATGATGACGGAGCGCGCGAAACGCTCAGTCTGCTTGGTACGATAAGTACCGGAAAAGGCTTTGACGCCACTCATCGCGCCATAGAGGCCGATATGGCCTCAGAGAGCGCCATCGACGCCATGTTTGATGAGATTTCGCAGCTCGACATTTTGGTGAACAACGCCGGTATGCAGTTGAAGACGCCGGGGCATGATTTTGTTACAGCGGCCTTTAATCAGGTTTTAGCAGTCGATTTGGTCGGACCGGCTTTTTGTGCCCGCCGCGCGTTGCAGCTGTTTTTAAAGCAGGGCGGCGGCTGTATCATTAACACAACCAGCGCGCAGGAAATTATCCCCAAGCCGGAGTTTCTTGCCTATGCTATTGCCAAGGGCGGCTTGGGCAGCCTGACCCGGACCTTGGCGCTGGAATATGCCGATAAGAACATCCGGGTGAACGCTGTCGGCCCCGGCGCAGTCATAACCGACATGAACGCCGCCTGGGCGCATGATCCAAAAGCGCGGGCACGGGTTGAGAGCCATATTCCGATGGGGCGCGCCGCAACTGTCGAAGATATTGCCGGAATCTATCTGTTTCTTGCCAGCGCGGATGCCGCCTACATTACCGGGCAGACTATTTTCGCGTGTGGCGGGCTAACGCTATATGCGGATTTCAAACAGAATTGGGCAAGTTAAATGAAAATCTCCCTCATCCAAATGAATTCCATTTCAGACAAGGCTGCCAACATTGCACAGGCCGGCAAGCTGATTGAAGATGCAGTGCGCGACGAAAAGCCAGACTGGGTGCTGCTACCCGAAACTTTTGACTGGGCAGGCGGCTCAGCGGCGGACAAGCAGGCTGTGGCCGAGGAAATTCCCGGTGGCCCGGCCTATCTCGCTATGCAGGCGCTGGCCAAAAAGCACGCTATATTCATCCATGCCGGTTCAATTTTGGAAAAACGCGTTGGCGAGGCGCGGCTGTCAAACACCACCGTTGTGTTTAACCGCAGCGGCGAGGAAATTGCGCTATATCGTAAAATCCACCTGTTTGATGTGACCGCACCGGACGGACAAGCTTACAAGGAAAGCGATGCGATTGCGCCGGGAAACGCAGTGGTTACCTATGATGTGGAAGGTATGACTGTGGGGTGCGCTATTTGTTATGACCTGCGCTTTGCCGACTTGTTTTTAGCTCTGGCGGAAAAAGGAGCCGACTTGATTGCGCTGCCGGCTGCCTTCACGCTTGCAACCGGCAAGGACCATTGGGAGGTGCTGTGCCGCGCCCGGGCCATTGAGACCCAAACCTATTTTGCCGCCGCTGCCCAGTGCGGCGCATTTCATGTTGG
>JAYTYD010000369.1:0-6056 GCA_043742625.1 Methylovirgula sp.
GTGCCCCCGGCCGGAATCGAACCAGCACTCCGTGAAGAATCCGATTTTGAGTCGGACGCGTCTACCAATTCCGCCACGGGGGCAAACCCCCGCCTGAACGCAGATTGGGGGTGAAACTTGCGGGATAATACGCACGGAACTTCAACGGTCAAGTGTTGTGCCTGCAATTTATCAAAATATTTAGCACCTCCGGTTATGGCGTCAGTTGGTCGCTGTGGACATTCCTAGTGAAATGCTGCACCAGATGAGCTGTATTGGAGCCCCTTTATGTTCAAACGCCTTTATCAATGGACCCTTCGCTTGGCTGAGAGCCCGCGCGCCACTTATGCGCTGGCGATTATCGCGTTCGCAGAGAGTTCGTTTTTCCCGATTCCGCCCGATGTTATTCTGGTGCCGATGTCTTTGGCCCGCCCGAAAAAGGCGCTGCACTACGCCTTTGTCTGCACGGTGGCTTCGGTTTTGGGAGGAATTTTAGGCTATTATATTGGCGCAGGGCTTTATGATAGCGTGGGCAAATGGCTCATCGGTCTATATGGCTACGCCGAAAAGATGGACACTCTCAAAGCTTTTTATGACAAATGGGGTTGGGCTTTCATTCTCGTCAAAGGTTTGACACCGATCCCGTTCAAGCTGGTAACAATTGTTAGCGGTGTGTTAGGTTATAGTTTTCCACTGTTTGTGCTGCTGGCCACAATAACCCGCGGCGCGCGGTTTTTCATTCTGGCCGGATTGCTCACAAAATTTGGTGAGCCGATCAAAGCTTTGCTGGAGCGCCATTTCGCCACATTTATGATTTTACTCATTGTCATCATCGTCGGCGGCTTTTGGGCTGCTGCGCATATGCTATGAGTGGTCGAATGCTGTCGCGGTTGAAGAGTCCAAATCCTGCACGTTTAGCGCTTTTGATTGGCGGGGTTGCCTCGGTGACCATACTGGGCGCGTGGATTTTCCAAGCCTACGGTGTCGCCCCTTGCGAGCTCTGTCTCAAGCAGCGTATTGCCTACTATTACGGAATTCCTCTGGCGGCGCTGACGTTTTTTATGGCACAGGGCACAGGTTATCGCTCGCTTGTGAGTGCCGGATTTATCGCGCTGGCACTGTTGTTCGCATTTAACAGCGGCTTTGGGGTCTATCATTCGGGCGTTGAGTGGGGCTGGTGGCCGGGACCAACTGAGTGCACTGGCGCGGTGCAAAAGGCCGGAGCGGTGACGGACTTTTTAAAGCAATTGGAAACAACCAAGGTTGTGCGCTGCGATGCGGTCTCACTTAGGATTTTTGGACTATCCTTGGCGGGCTGGAACGCGATAATCTGCGCGGGGTTGGCGCTGGTAGCGGTTGGGGGTGCGCGGCAAACCTTGAGCTTGTTTAAGCGCTAGAGCAATTCAACGTCTAGACAGACGCAAATTGCTCTTCCATCTCTTTAAGAACGCATATCATTTTCGAAAAACCGCTACACACTTTTGCGTGGTAAACGCTAACAGCACCCGCTTTAAGCTGAAGACGCGTGCCGCCAAATGTTTCACGGATCCAGAATCGAGTCCCAATAGAGATAATCCATCCAACTTTCGTGCAGATAATTTGGCGGAAACAGGCGGCCATTTTGGTGTAAATCGTTTACCGTTGGTTGAAAGGGTTTGCGCGCCGGCCACATTTGCGCCTGCTTGGGCAGCTTGTCGGCCTTGGCCAAATTACAACACGAGCAAGCGGCAACGATGTTTTCCCAAACGGTGGTGCCGCCCTTGCAGCGCGGAATCACGTGGTCAAAGGTGAGGTCATCACGTCCGCCGCAATATTGACACGTGAAGCGGTCGCGTAGAAACACGTTAAAGCGCGTGAAGGCGGGGAAGCGCGATGGCTTAACGTAAGTCTTGAGCGAGACGACGGACGGCAGGCGGATTTCCGATGTCGGGCTGCGAACGGTGCGGTCATAATGCTGGACAATATTGACGCGGTCTAGAAACACAGCCTTTACCGTATCCTGCCAACCCCAAAGAGACAGCGGATAATAGCTCAAAGGACGGAAATCCGCATTTAGCACCAACGCAGGGCAGGCCTGAGGCGAAATATTCTGATGGAAGTGAACCGTCACGGCGCAACCTCATCTATGAAATGATCGACAACGCAGGATTGCGTGGCAATACACTTCGTTTTTCCTCTTATCCTACTAATCTATCCCCTGTGAGACGCTTGTGAAGGGGGTATTTTGTCACTTGCTCATTTTTATTGCAGTGCGTTTCACTTGGTCAAAACTGCAAAAGTTTAAGTTCTGTTAAGCTTCTTGGTTAACACTCTGTTTCGAAACGCAGCCGCGAGGTGTGCGATTCTTCTAAAATAGAAATATGACATGAGCGTGAGGATACAATGGCTTTTTATCATGGCAAGAGAAACGCTCGGACGGACGGAGCGGATCCAGCCACGCAAAGAGAACCTCTGCGCCAGCCGTTGGAAGCAAATTCACCACTTTTTGATGAATTTGACGGCCAAAACGGTCAGTCAGGTCAAGTTAAAGCGGAGCTTGTGGATCTTTGCCGCTCGCTGCGCCACGCCTGCGCCGCAATGGAAGCGCGTCTGGATCGGCAGGGCCACACCGACGCCGCGCCACTTAACCACCGCGCCAAACCGCACGCTGAGGCGCACCCGTCTCAAGCCCAATCGCGTCAAGCCCAATCGCAGAGCGCCTATCAGCACAGTGATTTCGACGACGACGACGGCCTTGCGCCTGAGCCGGCTGCAATTTCAATGCGGGACATGACAGGGTTTCTGTTGTCGCGGGAAGGAGAGCACTTTTTGAATTTGATGCGCCGGATGATTCGCGAAGAGATGGCGCAAAGCGGATTCGGGCTGGAAAAGTCCGAACCGGCCAGCCGCGCGCCGCGCGAGACCATGCATCCTGAAGTGGCGCAATTCGGTTTACGCGATATTTTGCGCCGCCAGGATTTGCGGCACCAAGAGACTGGCCGACAAAAGACTGGCCGACAAGTGACTGGCCGCCAAGATACTGGTCATCAAGACTCCGGCGAGCAGGAACTGCGCCGCCAAGATTCGGCGCGTCATAGTTCTGCTCCCCAAAACATGACGCGCCGCCGCGCCGGTCTCTAGAAAATGAATCTTGCCGCGCAGGATAAATCCATCCTAGCGGGGGAGCACGGCGAGGGGGCCGCATTCGCGCTGCGTTTGATTGTGCACTATGGCAAAGCAGTTGGCGCGCACGAACTGATCGATATTTCTGCCGCGCATATCGATGGCTGCTCTTATCACGGCGAAGCCAGCCTCGATTTTGTCCGATATTTTACTGAACGACAGGCGCAGGTTAAGGTGCTCACCACACTGAATGTCGGCTCGATGGATTTGATCCACCCCGAGCTGTTTTTAGGCACGGCTGATTTTGCCCGCGATGCGCGTTTGCTGATGGAGTTGCATGAAGCGCTTGGCTGTGTTCCGAGCTTCACCTGCGCGCCGTATCAAACTCTGTTCCGGCCAAAATTCGGCGACCAGATCGCTTGGGCCGAGTCCAATGCCATTGTGTTCGCCAATTCGGTGATTGGAGCGCGCACTGCGCGTTATGGCGATTTTATCGATCTGGCTGCCGCCATATGCGGGCGGGTGCCTTATGCCGGTTTGCATGTCAGTAAAAACCGGCTCGGACAAATGCTGTTCACATTACCGCCAGAGGTGGAAGCTTGGCCGGGCGACGCGCTGTGCGTGGCGATTGGCTACATCATTGGCAAAGAAGCCGGCTCCAGCATCGCGGTGATCGAAGGCTTGCCACGCACGACCAGCGAAGACGATTTAAAGGCGCTTGGCGCGGTGGCGGCATCCTCCGGCGCGGTGGCGATGTTTCATGCTGTTGGTCTCACACCCGAAGCGCCTACCAAAGCCGAAGCCTTGGCTGAAACTTATAGCTGCCACGCGGTTTCTCTTGTGCAATTGGAACAGGCGCTGGCTAATCTTTCCACAGCCAAAAACGGTACCAAGCTTGGCGCGGTGGCTCTTGGCACCCCGCATTTTTCTATCGCTGAATTTGCAGCGCTGATGCCGCTGCTGGAGGGGTTTGTCTGCGCCCAAGGTGTTGATCTCTACATCAATACCGCCCGCGAAATCTACGCCTCGTTGGAAGCAAACGGTTGGCGGGCACGGCTGGAGGCGGCAGGCTTCACCCTGGTGGTGGACACCTGCACCTATATTACCGCTGTGATGCGCGAAATCAACGGCGCGGTAATGACCAATTCCGGCAAATGGGCGCATTATGCGCCGAACAATCTTGGCGTCGATGTGGCTTTCGGCGCGCTGCAAGACTGCATCGCTTCTGCGCGAGCCGGTTTTGTGATGCGGGTGCGGCGATGATTTTTCTTGGAGCAGCCATAGTTCGGGGCGGGACATCAGGTGAGATTTTCGCTTGTCCGCCACTGTCGTTCTGGGGCGGCTTTAATGCCAAGCTTGGCATTGTCACCGATGTTTCCCACGAAGCCTACCGTAAAAGTTTGGCGGGTAAAGTGCTGGTGATGAGCGCCGGGCGCGGCTCATCTTCAGCCACCTCTGTTCTGGCGGAAGCCATCCGGCTCGGCACCGCACCGGCAGCGATTGTGATGCGCGAGCCGGACTCAATTTTGACAGTCGGCGCCATGGTTGCCGCCGCGCTTTATGACAAGCATTGCCCGATTGTTGTTTTGAACCAGCAAGATCACGCAGCATTGGCGTTGCTGATCGGGTTGGCACGGGTGAATGCGGGCGACGCTGCCGGGCAGGTTGAGGTGTGCGTGGGGGTCGCCCGTCACCACTAGGCGTCACCCCGAGGAATGCTTGAAAATCACGTCTCAAAGGATGGTGCCTGTTTTGCTCTTTGGAGCGCTGCAAACTGCACATTCCCCCGATACAACCGGCGAAGGTGTAAATCAGTTGCAATCCGGTTGTAAAAATTCGGCCAAAACTATGTCAAATCGTTATAAAACCGCTGTTTTGGCCTGACTTTGGCCGATGCGACCAGTGTATTGGCCGGAAAACGAGGCCAAGTGGTTCCTGCTAAAGATCTGAATTCATGAGATTTTCGAAAACCGTGGCCACATTTGGCCGACTTAGTTAGCCGTTATTCAATAATAATCGCCCGGAAATCGTTAACATTGGTCAAGGTTGGACCGGTCATGACCAAGGCGTCCAGCTCCTGAAAAAAGCTGTAGGCGTCGTTATTGGCAAGGTAATTGGCGGCCTTCATGGATGCAAAAGCCGGGTGGGCTAAAAGGCTTGCATCGACCCATGCCCCGGCATTATCTTCCATGCCGTCAATGCCGTCCGTATCGCAAGCAATGGCGGAAATGCGGCTCAAATCACCGATTTGGTTCATAAATGATAGCAAAAACTCGGCATTTCTGCCGCCGCGCCCGCTTCCGCACACCGTAACCGATGTTTCGCCACCTGAGAGCAGCACCATCGGCTTTTTCGCCAAGGTCGGATTTTGCCTCTGGCTTCGGGCGATTCCGGCAAAAACTTTTGCCACTTCACGCGCCTCGCCCTCGATGCAGTCGCTTAGAATTACTGGATTTAGACCCAGCTTGCGCGCTTCAAGCGCAGCCGCTTCCAGCGCCATCCGCGGCGTTGCCAGCATATGAATCTGGTGGCGCGGGGCGGGGGGCGGGCAGATGTTTTCCTGTATAACAGCATGAATATTGGGAGCTATATCAATATGATAGCGTTTCAGAATTTGAAAAATATCTTCCGGCGAAACCGCTTCCGAGATGGTCGGGCCGGAACCGATGGCGCTGGCATCATCGCCCGGAACGTCTGAAATAAGGAAAGTGATCAACTCCGCGTTAGCAGCGGCGGCAGCGAGCTTGCCGCCCTTGATTTGCGAAAGAGTTTTGCGCACCTTGTTCATCTCGCCAATCGGCGCGCCGCTTTTCAGCAAGGCTTTGTTTATGCTCTGTTTTTCGGCAAAACTTACACCAGTGGCGGGCAGGCTGAGCAGGGATGATGCGCCACCGGAAATCAGGAAAACAACCAAATCGTCATGGCTGGCGCTACGGGCGAGCTCCAAAATGCGTGCGGCGGTGTCAAAGCCTTTT
>JAYTYD010000370.1:0-17604 GCA_043742625.1 Methylovirgula sp.
ACCGCGCTGGAGGTTGAGGATATTATCCGTTCACATGGCGCTGTCCCGGCAACAATTGCGGTTTTGGCCGGGCGGGTGAAGGTGGGGCTTTCGCGCGAGGATCTTGAGCTGCTGGCGCAGGCGAAAGATGTATTGAAACTGTCGACCCACGATCTGCCTTTTTGCGTTTCTAAACGCCGCAATGGCGCAACGACAGTCGCGGCAACGATGCGGATTGCGGCGCTGGCTGGCATAAGGGTGTTTGCCACCGGCGGCATCGGCGGCGTGCATCGGGGCTGGGAAGGTTCACTTGATATTTCTGCCGATCTTACCGAGCTTGGCCGCACGCCGGTTGCGGTTGTGGCGGCTGGAGCGAAGGCGATTTTAGATTTGCCCGCGACGTTAGAGGTTTTGGAAACGAATATGGTGCCGGTGATCTGCGTGGGCACAGACCAGCTTCCGGCGTTTTATTCGCGGGAATCAGGGCTGAAGGCTCCGATGCGGCTGGAAAATGCCTCTGAAATCGCGGCATTTCTATTGGCGCAAACGCGGCTTTGTCTTAAGAGCGGGGCGCTGATCGCCAATCCGATTCCAGTTGCCGACGAAATTCCCGCGTCTGAAATCAATGTCTTTATCGAACAGGCTTTGGCTGAGTGTGCCGCGCAAAAAATTGCTGCGAAAGGCGTGACACCATTCTTGCTGGCGCGGATTGGTGAGCTTACGAAAGGGCGCAGCCTGAAAGCCAATATTGCGCTGGTTAAAAATAATGCGCGGCTGGCGGCCGCGATTGCAATGGCGCTGGCGGGGTAAATTACGTTTTAAAGTACTCGTATTTTGCCACAGCCAAGACCCAAAAGCGGAATTGCAGCAGAATAGGTCGCGCTCAAGCCACGGCTTTCGATCGCATTTGATTGACCGGCAGTTGGTTCTTTTGCTGCATTTTTTGCTCCTGGCGATATTGCCGCGGCGTTTTGCCGATTTGCTTTGAGAAAGCTTCATAAAAGCGCGAAACCGAGCCAAAACCCACTTCAAAGGCAATAGACGTCACATCTACATCGGTGGAAAGCAGCAGCGCCTGTGCCATGGTCAGGCGATGGCGGGTGATATATTGATTGATAGAACTGCCCATGGCGCGGCGAAACAGCGCCATCGCGTAGTTTGGATGCAGGCCGACCTGCGCCGCCACCTGCTCGACACGGAGTTCTGACGATGCATTTTCGCTGATACACCGCACCATATTTTCGATCTGGTTGCGGCGACGAATGTCGGCAGGTTCCGCGGTTGTCAGGGCCGCCGGATTTTGTGCGGTAAGATCATCAAAACCATCAATATCAAGGCGGCGGAAACGAGCCGACACTTCGTCCTGCACAAGGGTGTTCAGGCGTGGATCGTTCGAGAGTAAATCATTGCGCCAGCGGATCATGCGTTCGGATTCTTCGGGGAAGACATGGCGGGCGCGTATCAACCCGCCGTTGAGAACCGCCCGACGCAGCGCCTCCGAAATCTTGATGCCTATGAAAATGGAGACTGGCACATAAAGCACGATGAAGCGGGTATGCGGGGCTTTTTCGATGACACGATGCGGAGCTGTGCCCCAAAATAACACCAGTTCCCCGGCTTCAATTCTCAACTGCCGACCATTGTAGAGATAGGTCATATTGCCAGACAGCAGATAGTTAATCTCAATCTGGCTATGGGTGTGATGTTCCGGCATGAGCATCACATCAAGATCTGTGCCAGCGCAAAAGCGGTGATCGTTGAAGATGATGTATTCCATTTTTGCAGCCTTTTTGCAGACAACAATCTTAGTATTCCGGAAACTTATCCAAAAAACAAGGAAGAAAGGCCGGATAAGCAATGTAAGATCAGGCCTAAGGCGGGATCAAACACGCCGTGGCCACACTTGGCCGGCATGGGAAACATCAAGGGAGAAGGAAATGACATTTTCTGGAACATTTAAACATGTGATCGGCGGTGCAGCATTCGCCGCAGCTTTGGCTGTGAGCGCAGCGGGTGCCGGTACTTTGGTTATCAACTCCGACACATCTGACCCGGCGCCAAAGGCTGCGTGGGAAGAAATTGTTGCCAAGTTCAATAAAGAAAACCCCGGCATTGAAGCCAAGCTCAATGTATATGACCATGAGAGCTACAAGAAAAGCATCCGCAACTGGCTGACCTCCGCCTCGCCTGATGTGGTGTTTTGGTATGTTGGCACACGTATGGAACAGTTTACCAAGCCCGGCCTGTTGGAGGATGTTTCAGACATCTGGGACAAGCGCATGTCAGACAATCTTGGTGCTGTGGCCAAGGGTCTCGTAACCGACGGCGACAAGCAATATGGTGTGCCCTACACCTATTATAACTGGGGCGTTTACTATCGTAAGGACCTGTTTGAAAAGGCGGGCGTCAAGGCACCGCCGAAGACATGGACTGAATTTGTCGATGCCTGCAAAAAGATCAAGGCCAGCGGTGTAGAGCCGATTGTCATTGGATCCAAGGATTTGTGGCCGACTGCAGGCTGGTTCGATTATATCGATATGCGCCTGAACGGCTTGCCATTTCACATGGATTTGATGCACGGCAAAGTGTCCTACGAAGACCCGAAGGTGAAGGGCGTTATGGACAAGTGGGGCGAGCTGATGAAAAACGGCTGCTTCGTTAAGAACCATGCTTCAACCTCTTGGCAGGAAAGCCAAGCTGTGTTGTTTCAAGGCAAAGCTTCGATGATGCTGATCGGCAATTTTATCTCGCCAAATTTCCCAAAGGAGATTGAACCGAGCATGGAATTCATGCGCTTTCCGGAAATTACTCCCGGCATGAAGGCTTACGAAGACGCGCCGATGGATTCGATTCATATTCCAAAGAACGCCAAAAACAAAGAAGACGCCAAGAAGTTCCTGAAATATGTGATGACCGCCGAGGTTCAGGAAAAGATCAACAAGGCTTTGGGGCAGGTTCCTATCAATACTAAAGCTGACCTCAAGAACGAGCGTTTTTTGAAAAGCGGGGCGGAACTGCTTGGCAAGGCCGACGGTTTGGCGCAGTTCTTCGATCGTGACACAGATGAAGCGCTTGCCACTTTGGCAATGAAGGGCTTTCAGGAATTCATGATCAATCCAGATCGCCAGGCCGCGATTTTGACCAAGATTGAAGCCGAGCGTAAGCGCGTTTACGGCGAAATCAAAAAGTAAGGTTCGCCTTACGGGGCGGGCCGGTTTGCCCGCTCCACCCATAGATTATCACCCTTCAGACTGCCCTGAAAATGACACCCTCACGCCAACCCTTTTGCTATGAAGGGAGGAATTTTCGTCATGTCGATCACTTCGCTCAAGCCGTTGAATCTCACGTTTCCGGACACGTGGTGGCGGCGTAATCAGATGTGGGCGACGCCGCTGTTATTGCTAGTTCCGGCGGTGGTGGTTTTTACGATATTTGTGATCGTCCCGATTTTTCAATCTGTGGCACTGTCGCTTTATGATTGGGACGGGATTAACCCGAAGAAATGGGTTGGATTTGGGAATTATGTCGAGCTGTTTGGCGACGAAGTGTTTTGGAAGGCGATCACAAATAACATTTGGTGGCTGATCGCCTTCATGCTGGGGCCGGTTTGCGGGCTGGCGCTTGCGTTGTTTCTAAACCAAAATGTGCGGGGAATCCGCTTGGCGAAGTCCTTGTTTTTCTTTCCTTTTGTTATCAGCCAAGTGGTTGTCGGACTGGTTTTCGGTTGGTTTTTCAATTCGCAATTCGGGCTTCTCAACGAGATTATCGGTCATTTTGGCTTTGAACCGACAGCGTTGCTGGAGGGTGAAAACACGGCAACCTTCGTCGTGATTTTGGCAGGCCTGTGGCCGCAGATCTCCTATTGTATGATTTTGTATCTCACCGGCCTCACCGCAATGAACAGCGAGGTAATTGAGGCTGCGCGCATGGATGGGGCTAAAGGCTGGAACCTGTTGTGGCATATTATTTTGCCGCAACTGCGCCCGGCGACGTTCATCGCCGTGGTTGTGAGTGTGGTAGGCGCGTTGCGCTCGTTTGATTTGGTTTCCATCATGACGCTGGGGGGGCCATATAACTCATCTACCGTGCTGGCCTATGCCATGTACGAGCAGACATTCTTGAACTTCCGCTACGGCTATGGCGCGGCGATAGCCACCATCCTGTTTGTTATTATGGACGTTTATATCGCGTTTTTTCTCTATTCCATGCTGAAACGTGAACAGCGTTAGGGTTTGAGCCATGTTTCCGACTGCCATTGAAAAAACCTCGGCGCTTACCCGCACAGCCTATAAAACCGCGTTGCCAATTGTGGTGCTGCTTTGGCTGCTGCCGCTTTTTGCGGTGGCGCTGACGTCGCTGCGCTCGATTGAAGACCTTAACAAGGGCAATTTTTGGGGTTGGCCGACAACCATTAACTTTGCCCAAAATTATAGCGAAGTGTTCACACGCTCACCGATGGCAATTTTTTTGTTAAACAGCGTAATCATCACTCTGTTCGCCGTGGCGGGGACTTTGGTGCTGTCGTGCATGGCGGGCTATGCGCTCGCCAAGTATAATTTTCGAGGCAATCTGGTGCTATTTTCAATTTTTATCGCCGGAAATTTTGTACCCTTTCAAATATTGATGATTCCGGTTCGCACAATCATGATTGAGTGGATCCCACTTTACGACACTGTGTGGGCGCTGGTGCTGTTTCACACGGCATTCCAAACCGGCTTTTGCACGCTGTTCATGCGCAATTTCATCAAACAGATGCCCGACGCATTGATTGAAGCGGCGCGCATCGAGGGCATCACCGAACTGAAGATTTTCTGGCACGTGGTTCTGCCGCTGGTGCGCCCGGCTTTGGCAGCCTTGGCGGTGCTGGAATTCACCTTCATCTGGAATGACTATTTCTGGTCGCTGGTGCTGGTGCAGTCGGACTCGGCGCGGCCGGTGACAGCGGGTTTACAAGCGCTGAAAGGCATGTGGCTGGCCTCATGGCAGCTTATTTCCGCCGGATCTTTAATTGCGGCAATTCCGCCGGTGTTAATCTTTTTCCTTATGCAGCGGCACTTCATCGCCGGTTTAACTCTAGGCGCGACAAAAGAATGACCCAGCAAGCGATAAAAACAGTCCGGCTCGACAATGCCAAGCTGTCCTTGGTTTTGTTGGTGCGCGAGGTTGGCGCACCCGAGATCGCCTATTTTGGTACGGCTTTGGCAACCGGAGACTTGAGCCGCAGAGACTTGAGCCGCAGAGACTTGGCCGCGGTGACTTATCTGCGCGCGCGCAACCAATTTCACAATTCAATCGATGCGGATGTTGTGCAAGCCAGCTTGCTGCCGACCTTGGGCACGGGAAATTTTAATCCCTCGGCCATGCGCGGACGGCGTGCGGACGGTGATTGGGGCGCGGATTTCAAAGTTAGCAGCATCAAGAAAAGCAGCGGTCGTTTAACGCTTACCATGCTGGATGAGACGGCGGGATTACGCCTGACTACAGAGCTGGTTTTGGCGAAAGGCAGCGCGGTGTTGGAAATGCGGAACACGCTGACCTGTCTGCGCGGCGTTTATACGCTTGATGATCTGGCTGCGGGAGTTATGTTGGTGCCTGATGGCGCGCGCGAATTGCTCATCCATGACGGGCAATGGTGTAACGAATTCAACGAGCGGCGGTTTGTGCTCGACAGCGGTACGTGGGCAGCCGAAAACCGCAAAGGGCGCACCTCGCACGATCATTTTCCGCAGGTGATTTTGGGAACACCGGGCTTTGGCGAATGTCATGGCCAAGTTTATGCTTTCCATTTGGGTTGGAGCGGCAATCATAAAGTTGCGGTGGATGTGCTTGATGACGGCCGCCGCTTGGTGCGGCTGGGCGAGTTTCTGCATCCGGGTGAAATCACCCTCAAAAAGGGTGAAAGCTATTGCACTCCAAAGCTTTACGTGTCTTGCGCCCACGGTTTAAGCGCGCTCAGCAATGGTTTTCATGATTTTGCCCGGGCTCATATTTTGCATTGGCCGCAGGGCGCAATGCGGGTTAGGCCGATAACGCTGAACACCTGGGAAGGCAATTATTTCGCTCATGATTTGGTCTCGCTCAAAGCACAGGCAGATGCGGCAGCCGGTCTGGGCATTGAGCGGTTTGTGCTGGATGACGGCTGGTTCGGTGTGCGGGATGATGACAGCTCCAGCTTGGGGGACTGGTACATTGACACCCGAAAATACCCGGACGGTTTGAAGCCGCTGATTGATCATGTGCGCGCCGGCGGTATGGAGTTTGGCCTGTGGGTTGAGCCGGAAATGATTAATCCGGATTCGTATCTCTATCGCGCTCATCCGGATTGGATTTTGACCACTCAGGGCAGACCGCTGATAACAGGGCGTAAGCAATTGGTTTTGGACATGACCCGTGCCGGGGTGGCGGAGTATTTGTTCGGCTGGCTGCACGCGCTGCTGCACGACAATGCCATTTCCTATTTAAAGTGGGACATGAACCGCGATCTGGTTGCGGCGTCGGGCGTAAACGGTCGCCCGGCCTATCACGGGCAGGTGCAGGCGCTTTATACTTTGTTGGCGCGGCTGCGCGCAGCGCATCCGGATGTGGAGATTGAGACCTGCGCCTCTGGAGGCGGTCGTATTGATTTTGGCGTGTTGCCGTTCACGCACCGGGTTTGGACATCGGACTGCACCGACGCAACCGAGAGGGTGCGGATTCAGCGCGGTTATTCACGGTTTTTCCCGCCGGAGTTGATGGGCGCACATGTGTCGAACTCGCCGGGGCACCAAACCGCGCGCCGCCACAGCTTGAGCTGGCGCGCAGCAGTGGCGTTTTTCGGCCATATGGGCATGGAAATGGACCCGCGGCACCTTGCAGCAGACGAGGCGGCGGAGCTGTCGGGTTGGTTTGCCCTGCACAAGCGGTTACGACACACCCTGCACGGCGGCGCGCTCATCGGATTTGATGAGGTTGATCATCGTTATGCGCGCGGCGCGGTGAACGCCGATAAAAGCCATGCGGTGGTCGGCATTTATCAAACTCAAAGCCAGCGTCACAAGGGCTCCGCACCGTTTTATGTACACGGACTGGACCCGAGGGCGAACTACCGCATTACTGCGCCGCAACCCGCGCTGACACCTTCAAAAATGTGGAGTGCGGGGCAATTGGCGCTGCTGGGCGGGCAGGTTGTGGTATCGGGTGAATTGCTTGCTAAAATCGGCCTGATTGTGCCGGAGCTGAAGCCGGAATCGGCGCTCATTCTAGAATTTAACGCGGTTCGGGAGTTTTAAGTATGGCGGAAGTTACGCTCCAAAATGTCAAAAAAAGCTTCGGCGCTGTGGATGTGATCAAGGGCGTTGATTTGCATGTGGATGACGGGGAATTTTGCGTTTTTGTCGGGCCGTCCGGCTGCGGCAAAAGCACCTTGTTGCGGATGATTGCCGGATTGGAAGAGATTTCGTCGGGTGAGCTGAAAATCGGTGGCAATGATATGACGAAAGTGCCGCCCGCCAATCGCGGTGTGGCGATGGTGTTTCAATCCTATGCGCTGTATCCGCATATGACGGTGGAGGAGAACATCGGCTTCGGGCTGAAAATGGCGAAAGTACCGAAAGCCGATATTGAGGCGCGCGTGGCCTATGCCTCCAAAATGTTGCAGCTGGATCAATTACGCCAGCGCAAACCCGGCCAGCTCTCCGGCGGGCAGCGCCAACGCGTGGCCATCGGGCGCGCAATTGTGCGCGAGCCGGGCGTGTTTTTGTTCGATGAGCCTCTGTCGAACCTTGACGCGGCGCTGCGGGTACAGATGCGCACAGAGCTTAGCCAGCTGCATCAGGATTTGAAGAGCACAATGATTTATGTGACCCATGATCAAATTGAAGCCATGACCATGGCTGACAAAATCGTGGTTTTGAGCGCGGGCCGCATCGAACAGGTTGGCTCGCCGCTGGAATTGTATCATCGTCCGAAAAACCTGTTTGTGGCACAGTTTATCGGCTCTCCCAAGATGAATGTGGTTTCGGCAACCGTGGCCGCGGTGAGCGGTGATGTTGCCCACATCGCGGTGGATGATGGCGCTATGGTGGCGCTGCCGCTGCGCGGCGGCAAAGTGCGTGTGGGTGACTTGGTCAGCCTCGGCATCCGGCCGGAGCATATGAGTGTGAGCGGCGATGGCGTGATGAAAGCGACTGTTAAGCTGGCTGAAAGGCTCGGGTCTGAAACCATGTTGCATCTCTCCGGCCCTGGAGGCGCCAGTATTATTGTGCGCTCAGATGGCTTGGCACCGGAAAAGCCGGGCGATGTGGTGGCTTTGGCCATGCCAATCGAGTGCTGCCACTTGTTTGATGCCGCTGGGAACGCGGTGGTTAATGGCGCACTGATTTAAAGCACTTGGCACTTTACGGCGCTCCTCTTTGCAGGAGCAAATTAATAAAGGATATTCCATGCTTGGCGTTTGCTATTATCCCGAACATTGGCCCGAGGAGTGGTGGCCCGATGACGCAAAACAAATGCGCGAAGTCGGTATTACCTATGTACGTATTGCCGAATTTGCGTGGAGCCGCATAGAGCCGGAAGCGGGCCGTTTTGAGTGGGGATGGCTGGATCGGGCTATCGAGAATCTGCATAAGCACGGTCTCAGGGTTGTGATGTGCACGCCAACCGCGACACCGCCCAAATGGCTGATCGAACAATATCCCGACATTCTGCCGGTTGACGAACAGGGCAGAGTTCGCGGCTTCGGATCGCGACGGCACTATACCTTTTCATCTCCGGACTGGTTGAGAGAGAGCAGACGCATTTGTGAAATTGTAGCACAGCGCTATGGCGCGCATCCCGGTGTGGCGGGCTGGCAAACCGATAATGAATACGGTTGCCACGAGACGGTGCTGTCCTATGGCAAGCATGACCTGAGTGCGTTTCAATCGTGGTTGCGGCTGCGTTATCAAAGCCCCCAACAGCTGAACGACGCGTGGGGCAATGTTTTTTGGAGCATGGAGCTTTCCGACTTTGCTCAGGTGAGTTTACCAAACCTGACAGTGACGCAGCCGAACCCGGCGGCGGCATTGGACTTTCGGCGGTTTTCGTCACAACAAGTAAACAACTATGACGCTATGCAAGCCGGGATATTACGCAAACATTCGCCGGGACGGTGGGTGACGCATAATTTCATGGGCTTTTTCAATGAGTTCGATCATTTTCAGCTTGGAGATCATCTCGATTTTGCCTCATGGGATTCTTATCCGTTGGGCTTTGTTGAACGCTCCGGACTGAGCGAGGCCGACCGCACCCGCTGGTCTGAAACGTCGCATCCGGATATTGCGCCTTTCCATCATGATTTGTATCGCGGCATCGCCGGAAACAAGTTTTGGGTTATGGAACAACAACCGGGGCCGGTGAACTGGGCCCCTTGGAACCCGGTGCCGAAGCCCGGTATGGTTCGGCTTTGGAGCTGGGAAGCGCTGGCGCATGGCGCAGAGGTGGTGAGTTATTTCCGCTGGCGGCAGGTGCCGTTTGCCCAAGAGCAAATGCACGCGGGGTTGAACCGGCCAGACCGGACACTTTCGGTTGGCGGGCATGAGGCGTCCCAAGTTGGCCAAGAGCTGGCCCAGCTCGGCGCTTTAACAGAAAATACCACAGCAGATGTGGCTTTGGTCTATTCCTATGAAGCCGACTGGATGACGCGGCTGGAGCGGCAGGGCAAGGATTTCATTTATGCGGATGTGGCGTTTCGCTACTATACTGCGCTGAGACGATTGGGGCTGAATGTTGATATTGTGCGCCCCGGCGCATCATTGGTTGATTACAGCTGCGTGGTTGTGCCGTGTCTGCCCTATATTTCGCCGGAAGCGATGGCGGCGTTCAAAGGAACGAAAGCAAAAATAGCGTTCGGGCCGCGCTCAGGTGCCAAGACCCGCGATTTTGCTATTTCGCCTCAGCTGCCGCCGGGCGACTTGCAGGAGTTGATCCCGCTTAAAGTGACGCAGGTTGCCAGCTTACGCCCCGGTCTGACCGTTACGCTTGCCGGCCACGATGCCGCCGGAAGTGAGGTGGTGGGAAAAGCTTGGCGTTGGCGGGAATGGGTGGAAAGCGAGTTGCAGCCGCTCATGACGTTTCAGGACGGGACAGGCGCATTGTTTACGCAAGACAACGTGTCATATCTGGCGTTTTGGCCGGAAGATGATTTGCTCAACGCTATTGTGCGGGCGCATGTGAGCGCGGCCGGGCTGCATGTGGTGGATTTGCCGCAGCACATACGGTTGCGCCGACGCGGGAAGCTGACATTTGCGTTTAACTACGGGCCGGAAGCTTGGAGCGTGCCTGAAGGTGCCAAAATCGTATTGGGCAACCGCCAGGTCGGGCCGCAACAGGTTGCAGTTTGGGAGTGATGATGAGCGCGAATTTCAATTAAAAACGGCTCGATTATCTATGCGCCCGGCACCTCGGATGCGGAGATAGAGGCTGCGGCGCGGGCGGCGGCGCGCTCACGCAAAGTGCAGTTGATTTTTTGGCGGCTGGTGGTTTTGGTGGTGGCGCTGGGCACCTGGGAGATTGGCGCTCCGGCGGGTTGGATAGACGCACTTTTCTATTTCTATCCCATTGAGATTTTTAAACGGCTGTGGGAATTTATAGTTGAGGGCACCGACGAAGGCTCGATATGGCTGTATTTGTATTACACGCTGACTGCCGCGTTGATCGGGTTTTTTTTGGGGTCTTTCGTCGGGATTATTTGCGGCGTGGCTCTGGGACGAAACAGGTTTTTATCTCATATGTGCTTTATTTATATCAGAGTCTTGAACGCCATTCCGCGCGTGGTTCTGCTCGCTGAATATCTGATGACCTTGGTTGAAAAACGTCTTGCCAAATGGCGTCCGCCCACTGCGGATGACTGGCACGGTTAGCGGCGGCATGATCGGCATCTTCGCCGGTGTAGACGCAGTCAACAACGTAATTGTTCTTACGCACCAATTTTGCCAGCCAGCTGGAAAAGTCTTTATTGTCCTCCACCGGCAGCAGACGTATGTGCTAAGCCTTGAGGTGAAGCAGATTTAGAATTTGCGTTTCAATAATTTCAGGCGCGGTCTCAATCGAGACTGTGACGGCGGGCTCCTCCTGTCCGGGTTCTTCCAGTGTGGCCAATTGGCTCATCAACAGAGTCGGCGGCATAAAATGACCCTTACGCGCACTGATGCGGGACATGAGTAACGCCTGTGACCCTTTCAGATAAACAAAGGTGACATCGGCGTTGCCGCCGACCAGAATCAGGCGGTAGGCCTTTTTCAAAGCCGAGCACGTGACGATAGCGCTTTGTCCGATTTGACGCCGCTGATCTATCCAATCTGCGATGGCGGCCAACCATGGGGCGCGATCGTCGTCATTGAGCGGACGGCCGCTCGCCATTTTTGCAACATTGGCAGACGGGTGAAAGTCATCACCGTCGCGATACGGCCAGCCGAGCTTTGTGCAGAGGCGTTCGGCTAAGGTGGATTTCCCGCATCCTGAAACACCCATGACGATGATATATTTCGGGCGCTGCATGTCGTATCCCTTATTTTTTGGCTCAATATTTTTTCGGCTCAAGAGCTTTCGGCTCAACGCCTTTCGGCTCAACATGGCCGCCAAAGCCTTTGCGCATTGCAGACAGCATTTTGTCTGCAAATGTGTGGGTTTGCCGCGAGCGGAAACGGGCAAAAAGCGCGGCGGACAGAACGTCCGCAGGCACAGACTCGGCAATGGCCGCTTCAATGGTCCAGCGGCCCTCGCCAGAGTCCTGCACAAACCCGGAATAGCTTTCAAGATTGTTGTCTTCCGCCAGCCCGGCTGCGGCAAGGTCAAGCAGCCAAGACGAAACCACAGATCCACGCCGCCAGCTTTCGGCAATATCCGGCACATTCAAGTCAAAGCGGTGCGCTTCGGGCAATTCCGGCGAATTTGCATTTTTGAGAATGTCAAAACCTTCGGCAAAGGCCTGCATCAAGCCATATTCAATGCCGTTGTGGATCATTTTAACGAAATGGCCTGCGCCGCACGGGCCCGCATGCAGATAGCCGTTTTCGGGGCGCGGATCGCGGCCGTCGCGGTGGGGTGTTTTGGGTACGGTGCCAGCGCCGGGGGCCATGCAAGAAAAGATCGGGTCGAGATAATCAACTGTGGCTTTTTCGCCGCCGATCATCATGGCATAGCCGCGCTCAAGGCCCCATACTCCGCCGGATGTGCCTACATCGACAAAGCTGATGCCTTTGTCTTTCAGCGTGGCGCCGTGGCGGATATCATCTTTCCAAAAGCTGTTGCCGCCATCGATAATGACGTCTCCCTCCGCCATTAAGTTGGAAAGATCAGTGATGGTGGCGTCGGTGATATCTCCGGCGGGGAGCATAACCCAAACGGTGCGGGGTTTTGGCATTTTCGCAATCATATCGGCCAACGAGCTTGCGCCAATAGCGCCTTCACTCACAAGAGTGGCCACAGCATCAGGATTGCGGTCATAGACCACGCTGGTGTGATGAAAGCGCATGACACGACGCACGATGTTGCCGCCCATTCGGCCCAAACCAACCATTCCCAGCTGCATGTAAACTCCTGTCTTGTTTGCGTTCCACCACAACGTTTCGGTGGTGTTCATGTCAATAGGATTATTGTAACCCCTTGGCTTTTTGGCCGCAAAGGGATGCAAAATCCGACATGCGCGCCGCGCCGGGATCATCCAGCGTGCCAGCAACGAGGGCAGGCCAGAGTTTGCCCGATTTCATTTCTGCCATCACGCACGAACAGGCGTTGGTGCAGACTTTCGTGTCTCCGCCCGAAACGGTGCATTGCACATGACAATCAGCTTGGAAGCGACGCTCGGGCGTGTCGACTAATGTTGTCAGCCCCATGAACGCGCCAAATAACAGCGGTTGGTGGATAAGATACACCGCGAGCGAATAGCGGCCGCAAAACTTTAGAAAACGCTGGGCGGCGTTTGGCTTCCGGCTTTGCTGGTTGTCATTGGCAAAGGGCCGATGCGGGAATTTAAGCCGCGCATAAATCATGCCCGCAATAACAGAGGCGAGAGACGGGAAAAGCGGCGCGAAATCATTGGTGAATGGCAGCTCCCTGCCTAAACCCAGCCATACCAGAGCCGGATGATCAAAGGCGGATATCGCGATCAATTGCGGCAATAGCACCGCAAAAACGCTGATGCCGAGCAGCGCGGTTATGTTCGCCTTGCGAAGCACAAAACCGATCAGCGAACAAACGAAAATACAGTGGAGTATGCCGAAAAATATCCAGCTTTCCGCCATGAATAGATAGGTGGTGAGCGATATAGCGGCGGCGGCGACACCCAGAATAAGCTGCCTGCGCCAGAATTTGCGGGTAAAGTCCAGGCTGTTTTCTGCCAGAACCAAGGATATGCCAACCAGAGCCAGAAAACAATTGACAATGGCATGGGCGGCAATGCGGCCTGTCGGCGAGCCAGCCGGGTAGCCTTCAACCACATGGAAATAGCCCAAATCCCAAGTGAAATGATAAGCCACCATCGCCAGAACGGCAAATCCCCTGGCAATATCGATGCCCGGGCGGCGGTAGCTTGGAAGAGGCAAGACACTGACCGACATTCAGAATGCAAGCTCCAGTGCTTCCAGACCATGGAAATGATAAGCATTGCGATAGCGCGGTTTGGTCGCAAGACGCAAGCCAGGCAGGCGCTGAAACAGCACCTTCAGCCCGACTTGCAACTCGAGCCGCGCAAGCGGCGCGCCAATACAAAAGTGGATGCCGCCGCCAAAGCTGACATGCGCATTTTGCGACCGCGACGGATCAAAACGATCCGGATTTGGGAACCTTGCCGGATCACGATTAGCCGCGCCTAACATCAAACCTATTTTATCGCCCTTTTTTAAGTTTATGCCCTTGTAGCTGAGGTCTTCAAGCACGTACCGGTCAAACAAATGCAGCGGCGCGTCAAAACGCAAAATTTCTTCAACAAACTCCGCGGTTGATGTGGGCGTTGCAAACACGGAGCTGCGATCGAACCCGGACTCCAAAGCGCTTTTTACGCCATTGCAAAAGGCATGCACACTGGCCTCATGCCCGGCATTGAGCAGCAAAATACAAGTGCCGATCAGCTCATCATCTGTGAGACTTTCGCCGTCGGGCGCGGCGCGGGTTAGTGCACTCATAAGATCATCAGCCGGATTTTGGCGCTTGTCATACAGCAATTGGCGTAAATAGGCGCTGAATTCATGCGTGGCCGCCACGGCCGCGTCTTCGGTGGCGCGACTGCGGCTAAATTGATACATGGCCACCATGGCATGAGACCACTCTAATAATTTGGGCACCATGACGCTTGGTACACCCAAAAATTGGGCAATGGTCAGCGCCGGAATGGGGGTGGCAAACTGGGTCAGCATATCAACCGTGTTTGGCGGAAAATCATCGATCAACCGATGTGCCAAAGCCTCCACTTGCGGGCGTAACTTTTCAACCTGCCGCGACACAAACGCGCGATTGACCAGCGTGCGCAGGCGTGTGTGTGCGGGCGGCTCAAGTTGCAACATCGAGCGGTCATCGACGTCGTAAAATGGTTTGACGCGGGCAGCGTGTTCCGGCAATCCAAGCTCGACGCTAGCGGCAATATGACTGATCTGGCGGCCAAAACGCCTGTCACGTAGCAGCGCGCTGACATCGGTGTGGTCAAGAAAGCACCAGTAACAATATTGTTTCCAATAAAAGACCGAAGATCGCTCCCGAATTTGCTCGTAAAAAGGGTATGGGTTTTGAAAGAACTCTGTCTCAGTCGGGTTTTGGTTCAAAACGCGGGTTTCAGGATCAAATTGCAACATGTTTGCTCATTCTTGGCAGGGTCACGAGGACTATAGCAAAGTGAAAGCCAGTCGGGGGTGAATGTTGCGATGCAATTTGAAGAAAATTTAAATAATCTAATTGTCTATAGAAATTATAGTCTGATGGATATTTGGACTGGAAATCGCCACTATTTTAGGGCATAGACGGTGCTCATTTGAACTGTAAACCCTACATGGCTTGCTTATGAAGACCGAACCTGCCGAAGTTGTGATCGCGCCAAAACCCGCCAAAGCCGCCGCTTTTCTAGAGGAGCGCGTGCTTGAGGTGACGCATTGGAGCGACAAACTGTTCAGTTTTAAAACCACGCGCGACAGCGGTTTCAGGTTTGTGAACGGTCAATTTGCAATGATCGGGCTTAGTGTCAACGGGCGGCCTTTGCTGCGCGCCTATTCGATGGCCAGCGCTAATTACGAGGAAAACCTGGAATTTTATTCGATCAAGGTGCCGGATGGCCCGCTAACTTCTCACCTCCAACACATCAAGGCGGGAGACGCTTTGCTGGTGGGCCGCAAGCCGACGGGCACGCTGATTCAACCCAACTTGCTGCCGGGCAAACACCTCTACCTGCTTTCCACAGGCACCGGCCTAGCCCCTTTTGCCAGCATCATCAAAGACCCCGAGATTTACGATCTGTATGAAAAGATTATTCTAATGCATGGTTGCCGCAATGTGGACGAACTGGCCTATGGCGATTTGATCGTGGACGCCTTGATGAACCATGAGTTTTTGAGTGAATACGCCCGTGAAAAACTGATTTACTATCCAACCGCAACCCGCGAGGCCTTTAAAAACAAAGGCCGGGTTACGGATTTAATTGAAAGCGGCAAGCTTGAAGCGGATATCGGCCTGCCAACAATGGGCAGTGCTGACGATCGGGTTATGCTGTGCGGAAGTCCGGATTTGCTGGCCGATATGCGGGTTATATTGGAAAACCGCGGCTTCGAAGAAGGCAATATGACCATCCCGGGAAGTTTTGTGATTGAACGGGCGTTTGTGGATAAGTAAACGCCCGGCTGAGTGGCAATGTTTATGGGGCCGCCCGCAACTTAAACCGCCGGTAATTTAAACGCATCGCAACTTAAACCGCCCAGCAACTTACTTGCCTGCCGTGCTTAAGTTCCGGCTGCGGGGCGTCGGTTTTACATTTATCAAAGGCGATAGGGCAGCGCGGGTGAAACGTGCAACCCGAGGGAGGGTTGAAGGGCGATGGCAATTCGCCCGACAGCACGATACGATGTTTCTTGGCGTCGGGATTGGCTGTTGGCGTGGCCGAAAGCAACGCTTTGGTATAAGGATGTTGCGGGTTTTCAAAGATTGCTGCTTTCGAGCCGGTTTCCACCGCATGGCCGAGATAGATAACCATCACATCATCAGCAATGTGTTTCACCACCGATAAATCATGCGACACAAAAACATAAGCGAGCTGGAACTCGGTTTGCAATTCGGCCAATAGGTTCAGTACCTGCGCGCGGATGGAGACATCCAATGCCGAAACCGGCTCATCCAATACCAGAATTTTTGGCCGCATCATCAGTGCGCGGGCAATGGCGATGCGTTGGCGCTGGCCCCCCGAAAACATATGCGGATAGCGGTCGTAAAATTCCGGCCGCAACCCGACGCGCAGCATCATCTCGCGGGCGGCGGTTTCGCGCTGTTTGGCATTCAGACTGGTGTTAATGAGCAGTGGTTCTTCTAAGGCTGCGCCAATTTTCTGGCGCGGATTAAGCGATGAATAGGGGTTTTGAAAGACCATCTGGACATGTTGGCGCAGCGCTTGGCGCTGCTGGACGGTTTTCTGCGCGACGTCTTCGCCGTTTATCAACAGACTTCCGGCGGTGGGGAGCTCAATAAGCGTTAGCAAGCGGGCGAGCGTGGATTTGCCTGAGCCTGATTCGCCAACCACGGCGAGAGTTTTGCCGCTATCTAGGGTGAATGAGACGCCGTCCAATGCTTTTACAGTGGCGGGTGTCGAAAAGGCCCCGCGCTTTTGGCTGTAGGTGCGCTTCAGGTCACGCGCTTCAAGGACGGTGCTCATCGGAAGGTGCTCATCGGGCGCTGCCCTCCAGTTCAGCTTCATGCAGGGGAAAATGACATAGCGCCTCGCCCAATGCGGCGGACGCGCGCGGCGGCGGCGTGGTGATGCACAGCGGCTGCACGTAGGCGCAGCGCGGCGAAAACAGGCAGCCTTTGGGCCGGTCAAACTGGCCTGGCACCACACCTGGAATGGCAGGCAAAAGCCGGTTTTTGGTGCGTTCGGGCAGCGCGTTGAGCAAAGCTGAAGTGTAGGGGTGATGTGCTGAGGCAAACAAACCGCGTGTGCTGTTGCGCTCGATTTGGCGACCGGAATATTGGACGATGACGTTGTCGGCAGTTTCGGCCACCACGCCCATATCATGGGTGATAAGCACAAGGCCCATATGGTTTTCGGTTTTGAGCTTCAGCAGAAGATCGAGTATTTGTGCCTGAATAGTCACGTCCAGCGCGGTGGTCGGTTCATCGGCGATCAACAATTTGGGTTTACAGGCCAAAGCCATGGCTATCATTACGCGTTGGCTCATTCCGCCTGAAAGCTGGTGCGGGAAGGCGCCCAGCCGCTGCTCCGGATCAGTAATACCCACCTGATTGAGCAGCTCAAGCGTGCGGGTTTTTCGCGCGGCGCGATCCATGCCAAGATGAACTTGCAGAACTTCGCCAATTTGAAATCCGACGTTGAAGCTGGGATTAAGCGAGGACATCGGCTCTTGGAAAATCATCGCAATATCGCGGCCGATAATCGTGCGACGCTGCTTGGGGCTCAGGCTT
>JAYTYD010000371.1:0-8183 GCA_043742625.1 Methylovirgula sp.
GATAAATTGATGCTCATATCCCGGGTGGAAAGCATTTCTGCAGCTCCAGCGAGAAATTCGAGAAAATGCGGATCGAACATCATTCCAAAATTGTCGGGAAACACGATTCCGATATTGCCGCTGCGCCCTGTGGCCAGACTGCGGGCAATTGAATTGGCGCGATAGCCAAATTCAGCGGCGGCGGCCAGAACCTTGTTCCGCGTGGCTTCTCGAATTTCCGGGTAGCCGTTCAGCGCGCGGCTTACCGTCGCCTGAGACAAGCTCAGGTGCTCGGCCAACTGCTTGAGGTTCATTGATTTGTTCGCCAAAGGCGCCAACCTGCCCTGAATTTGTTATTTTTAAAATCGCTTTCTGCAATTTTGCGTGATTTCAAACACAGAGCAAGAGAATTTATCAAAGCGCTTTAAATTTCCGCGAGACTAGCCTAAAATCTTGCAATCCGATTTCGAATGTTCAAACAGAAAGAGCGCGCCATGCCTGCAGTGAAGCTTTCAAAATCCGCCGCTGATTGGTGGCGCGGGGCGGTAATCTACCAGATTTATCCGCGCAGCTTTGCCGACTCTAACGGCGACGGCGTGGGAGACTTGCCCGGTATCAGTGCCAAGCTTGAATATGTCGCAAGTTTGGGCGTTGATGCCATCTGGCTCAGCCCGTTTTTCAAATCGCCGATGAAAGACTACGGTTACGACGTTGAGGATTATTGTGATGTTGACCCGCTGTTTGGTACACTGGCGGACTTTGATGTCCTCATAGCCAAAGCGCACAAACTCGGCCTTAAGGTGATGATTGACCAAGTAATTTCGCACACAGCAGACACGCACCCCTGGTTCAAGGAGAGCCGCGCCAATAAGGTGAACGCTAAAGCCGATTGGTTTGTCTGGGCCAACGCCAAGTCCGACGGCGCGCCACCCAACAATTGGCTTTCGATTTTTGGCGGTTCGGCTTGGGCCTGGGACACACGTCGCTGCCAATATTATTTGCATAATTTTCTAACATCGCAGCCGGACTTGAATTTCCATAATAAGGACGTGCGCGAGGCGCTTTATAAGACCATTGAGTTTTGGCTCAAACGCGGTGTTGACGGTTTCAGGCATGACACAGTGAACTATTATGTTCACGACCAAAAGCTGCGGGACAACCCTCCTAACAATAATCCTCTTGTGGTTGATGTGCCGGAGTCCAACCCCTACGGTTATCAGCAGCATATTTACGACAAATCCCGCCCCGAAAATCTTGCGGTGATGCAAGAGCTGAGAGCACTGTTCAACGCCTATCCCAACATTGCCGCCGTGGGCGAGGTGGGCGCGGGAGCTGACACCAACCGCCTGATCGCCGAATATACCACCGGCGGCGATAAGATGCACATGTGTTACGGTTTTGATTTACTCTCCTGCAAAGACAATGCCGCCTACATTTGCCATGCCGTCGAGGAATTCGAAGCCGTTGGCAAGGGCGGTTGGATTTGCTGGGCTTTATCAAATCATGATGTGATCCGCGCGGCCACGCGCTGGAACGCGCCGCCTCTTTCCCAAGATTTTGCGCCGCTGTCTCTCGCGATGATGACATCCTTGCGTGGCTCACAATGCATATTTAACGGTGAGGAGCTTGGCTTAACCGATGTGGACGTGCCCTTCGAAAAATTGCGCGACCCCTATGGAATTGCCTTCTGGCCGGAGATGAAAAGCCGCGATGGTTGCCGCACGCCCATTCCATGGACCGACGGCGTCCGCGCCGGGTTTACGACCGCGCGCGAACCTTGGCTGCCAATTCCAGAAGATCACCGCAAAATGAGTGTGGCGCGGCAACAGAAAAATCCAAAGAGCGGACTTAACCGCGTCAGGGCGTTTTTGGCATGGCGCAAAAGCCAACCGCTTTTGGTTGAAGGAGAAATCCATTTTCACGCCGCCAGCGAACCGATTTTGGCCTTTACCCGCAACATAGGCTCGCAGGCAATGCTATGCGTGTTTAACCTGAAGCCAGAGCCGGTGATCTATGAATTGCCGGTGGCCGCGGAAGCCGTTTTAGGCCACGGGTTTAGCGCTAAACTTACAAAAAACACAGTAAGCTTGCCGGGATACGGCGCATTTTTTGGAAGTTATCAGCTTTAAATGCACAAAGAATTGGCCTTCAATGGGCCCGCTCATACTCATGAGGAATGCAGCTCACAAAAAACCGGCGACGCATCACCGCTACCGGTTTTTTTATTGTTCATTGAGGATTTAGTAAGTCAATGTCACCGTGACGGCATCGGTATAGCTGCCCGGAGTCGGGGCGCTTTGCGGTGCGACGCGGCCATAAACTGTGATGGTTTGCGCCGAACCGGTACCGGTGCTAGCCAATGTGTCTGTACCGATGGTGTTGCCCCAATTGGTCGTACGACCGGAATTGCTGTAGAGCGAGTAAGGCACAGTTGCTGCAAGAGTGGTGTGTTTCATCAAACGCGCGCTGACACCGGTGCCGTTAGTGCCTTTATCGAGGCCGATGTTATAAGGTGTTGTGTTGGTGCAGGTGACATTCATTGTCGTGGTCTGATCAATGTTCGCGGTAATTAAACCGGTGCTGCCAAAATCAAGGTCAGCTGGCGTGGACATAGTGCAAGCCGCAATGATTGCAATTTTGGCATTGAAGCTGGTGGTCACTGTTGCGGCGGACGCCTGTCCACTAACAACGATTGCTGCCGCCAATGCAGCGTATTTTACTAAGCTCTTCATACGAAACTCCTTACAAATAATCTAAAAACTTTTGCCCAATCATCCGGAAGCTGCCAGTGCCGGGCGGATCAGTGGAAGGAGTGCCGTGAGGTCCAACTTTTCTGAAGCGCCAGGTTACATGCCCGCTTAATTTCAGAGTTTTACTGATTATGATAAAAATTGAGTTAAGTTATTCAAGGGTTAAGCATAAAATTGCGGTGTTCATTGTTTATCTTCCATACCGCCCAGTATCTGGCAGACGCGGACAGATTGAACGCAAAAAAAGGGAGCCAAAGGGCTCCCTTAAAACATTCACTTTTGAGTGACACCTCAATAGGAGACAGTTACCGTCACAGTATCTGAGTAGGCACCCGGCTTTGGTGCTGCCTGCGGTGGAACGCGCCCGTAGACTGTGAGCGTTTGCGCGACGCCTGTACCTAGGCCTTGAACCGTATCAGCAGGATAAACGTTACCCCAGTTTGAGGTGCGCGCCGCATCGGAATACAGCGAATATGAAACTGGCGTACCCGGCGGGCCGGTCATAACGCGTGCCGAAGTGCTGGCACCGGTCAATCCCTTGTCCAACGCGATAGAAAACGCGGTGCTGTTTGTGCAGGTAACGTTGATTGCAGTGCTGACGTCAATGTTGGTTGGCAAAATACCATGCGTTCCGAAATCCATGTCGCTTACCGCGCCAACAACGCATTCGGCCGCAATGGTAATCTTGTTGTTAAATGTTGTGGAAACTGTTGCTGCCTGGGCCGAACTTGCTGCAAGCAAGATTGCGGCTGCCAAGCCTAAAGAAACTTTCGAACTCATACTCAACTCCTACTGAACGCGACGCCAATTCATATTTTTCTACAGCGTATCTGTTTTACTCCAGATGTCTTTAAAAGCGTTTCGGCTCTTATGGATTTGATCATTGTACATCGGGTTGAAGACTAGGTTAACGCAGCGCTACCCAGAACAATCAAAATGTAAGTATAGAGTGTTTTATATTTCATGGTTAATCGTTAGGTTTGAGCCTATATTTATATACTTAAAGTAATTATTTAAAGATAATGAATTATTAATTTTATCAATACGCTCATAAATTTGACTTTTGTCATACGGTAACAGAAGATTTCCACAGGGATTAACGCAGCTGAACTTTACAAGAAAAAAAATTCATTAAATCAGATACTTAAACATTTTCTATGCATAACCAACATGGTTAACACTGTTTTAATCATATTGAACCAATTTGGGATTCAAGCCGGAAAACGAACACAAATATTCGTGTGCGACGTGAACCCGTTTTCGGTTGGAATTCACTAAATTGGGAACAGTAATGAAAATCCTGCAAACAACATTCCTGTACGGCATCCGGAAGGGGCAAGGTCCTTCTTCCCCTCAAATTCCGTCTTGCTTTCAAAGTCCATCTTACTCTCAATGCAGCAAAGGTGGCTCCCCGGTATACTCTGCAAAATCTTATCTGCAAAAACGGTCACGCCCGCTTGCCGTCGCGCGCTGCGGGCGCGGTGTATCGGTTCTGGCCGTGTTGCTCGGCTTGACGGCGTCGGTTTTGGCGCTGCCGGGGCTGGTGATGGCCGCATCTCTGCAGGTATCTCCAACCACAATTGAAGTGAATGCGCCGGGCGCGACGTCCTCAGTCTCGTTGGTAAATCCCACGCCGCAACAAATTTCAGTGCAGGTCCGGGTGTTCAAATGGTCTCAAGTCAACGGTCAGGAGAAACTCGAGCCGACAAACGACCTCGTCGCGAGCCCGCCTTTTGTAACTTTGCCGCCAAGCGCCAACTACGCTGTGCGCCTCGTGCGCACTGCCGGGCGCCCTGTGGCGGGAGAGGAAAGCTACCGGCTGGTTATTGACGAACTGCCCCAGCCCGGGCGGTTGAAGGCGGGCGCCATAACGCTGCTGCTGCGCCAATCTCTGCCGGTGTTTTTTGAAGGTCCGGATATGCGTCCGCCGCAGGTGAGCTGGAGCTATTCAAAGCAGGGTGGAAAGCTGCTGGTCACTGCTAAAAACGACGGTGATCGGCGGATGAGGATCGGATCTCTATCCCTGTCCAACGGCAAGGGCAGCACCGTATCGTTTGGGAACGGTTTGGTGGGTTACAGCCTCGGCCGCTCGGTGATGACATGGGTGTTGAGCGGTAGAAAAGCTAATTTGAGCGTGGGTGGCACAGCCACTTTAAACGGACAAAGTGATTTGGGACCAATTAATGCCAAGGCTGAGCCTCAGGGCCACTAACCAGTTGCAAAAGATTGCATTGGGATGCGTCGCCTTGGTGGCCATGCAAAGCCACGCATTCGCTACAACTGCGGAAATTCCGTCCTTGCCGCGCACTGTTACGGGAGTGGTGGCTTCGGATGATCGCGCCTTGCAACTCGACGTTTTTATTAACGGGCGTCAAATCCATATCCTGGCAGCCTTTGTGCAGGACAAAGGCGGACGCCTTCACACCACCCGCGCCGAGCTTGAGTCGATCGGTATCAGGCCGCCTTCAGCAGCAACAGAGATTTATCTGGATCAGCTCCCCAAAGTAATGGTGAAATTTGAAGAGAGCACGCAGTCGATCCACTTTGTAGCCCCGGATGAGGAACTGCTGCCGCACGACTATAACACCCGTGACGATGGAACTCCCCGCGTCCGCGCCCGCACTGATCCCGGCGCGGTGCTCAACTATGATTTGTACACGGCGGCTTTGCGCTCAACCCAAAATCCAAATGTCGTGTTTCAGGGGGCCAGCGCCAATCTCGATGCGCGCGTATTTTCATCGCTCGGAACAGTCAGTCAAACCGGAGTCATCAGCACCGACGGCACAGGCAAAAAGATTAACATGGTGCGCCTTGACACCAGCTGGATTTATTCCAGCCCCGATTCAATGATGACTTATAAGGGCGGCGATTTAATTTCCTCCGGCTTGCCATGGACCCGGCCAATTCGCATGGGTGGTCTACAAGTTCAACGCAACTTCGGCTTGCGGCCGGATTTGGTGACAACTCCGATGCCATCCGTCAGTGGCAGTTCCGCAGTGCCGTCGAGCCTCGATGTCTACGTCAACAATGTGCGCACTTTCAGCGAAAACGTGGAAGCGGGGCCCTACCGCGTTTCAAATCTGCCGCTGATTGGCGGCGACGGCACAGCCAAGGTTGTGACACGCGATGCCTCGGGCAAGGAAACCATCACAGAAGTTCCGTTTTTCGCCTCGTCGAGGTTGTTACGATCGAGCTTGATGGATTACTCCGGTGAGCTGGGATTTGCCCGGCAATATTACGATGTCGAGTCCACCAGCTACTCCAAGAAACTGGTAGGCAGCGCCTCACTGCGGCGTGGCATATTCGATTGGCTGACGATTGAAGGTCACACTGAAGGCGGAGCCGGACTCGAAAATGCCGGTGTCGGACTGGCCGCCCGCACCTTTAATCGCGGTATTGTTACCGCGGCAGTTTCCGGCAGCCACATTAAAGGTGGCAACGGTGTGCAAGCGTTTGCCGGCTTTGATACCCGGCTGTTTGGCATGTTCATCGGCGGATCCGTGCAGCGCTCTTTCGGAAATTATCAGGATCTGGCCTCGGTGACTGCCCCTTCGGGGCCGTCTGGTGCCTCAAACGCCTGCACCACAGTGTCCACCAGCGTGGCTTGGAATCCCGGTTTCACCACCATTTGTGCGCAGCTCAAGCCCCCCAAAGCACAAGATCGCATCTCGCTCGGGGTGCCGGTTCCCTTTGACAGGTCGACGTTGGGCGCATCATTCATTCGCACTACTGATGCAAATGGCAAAAAGTCGCAAATAGCCAGTCTGAACTATTCACGAAATTTGTTTTATGACGCCTCGATGTTCATCTCGGCCTATCACGATTTTGTGCCGAACCCGAATCCGGCAGCCATGGCCAAGCATAGGCGGGACAGCGGTGTTGTTTTTGGCGTCTCGATGCCGCTGGGTTCAAGAATTTCAGCGTCTTCAAACGTTTCAGCGTCTCATAGCGGGGTGAATTTTGATACCAACGCCTCGCGCGCTTTAGACCGTGAAATTGGCAGCTACGGCTGGCGTTTGCATGATTCGGAAGGCAAAGCCTCCTATCGCACCGCGGATGCCTCCTATCGTGCCGACTTTGCCAATTTGAACGCCGGGGTCGCCCAATATGGCTCCCAAGCCAGCGTTAATGCCGAAGCCGAAGGCGCGATCGCGGTGCTTGGCGGCGGCGTATTCTTAAGCAACCGGATTGACGATTCATTTGCAGTGGTCGACGCCGGTTTGCCGGGAGTTGACGTCTTGTATGAAAACCAGAAAATCGGCAAAACCAACTCCAGCGGAAAGCGCCTAGTGCCCAATTTACGCGCCTTTGAAAGCAATAAAGTCACTATCGACCCGAACGGATTGCCGCTGGACGCTGAAACAGGGCTGACCCAATCTATCGTGTCACCGAATGACCGCAGCGGAGTCGTGGTAAATTTCGGAGTTAAAAAGAATGTTCAGGCGGCAATAATCATTATTAATGACAAAGCGGGCAAACCTTTAAATGCAGGTTTGTCCGGCACGCTGAGCGGCGTTAATGAGGCTTTTGTCACCGGATATGATGGGCGCAGCTACATCCGCCAGCTCTCGGCACAAAACCGCATCACTATTGAAAATGCGGGACAGAATTGCGCGGCACAATTCAGCTACACGCCGCAGCCCGGCACCCAAGTGGTAATTGGCCCCATCGTCTGCCAATAGGCGGGTCGTTATGCGGCCGTTAGCGACCGAAATGCCTTAAAACAGGCCAGATTTGGCATTATGTCACAAAAGTGCTCAACTCGATGAGTACTGAATATTTGACGTATTTTTATTTTTGGTTTCCAACAAAAAAAAAGGGAAGAATCGCATGGCCGATAACCTCATCTCCACAATTTCTCAATACCTCACCCCTGATCTGCGCGCCAAAATCGCCGGTGCTTTGGGCATGGATGCGAACATGGCCAACAAGGCGCTTGGCGCCGCAGTTCCTGCCATTTTATCAAGCCTAGGTGCTGTGGCCGCGACATCGGGCGGTGCAAGCAAAATTTCGGAAGCGATTGGTAGCCAAGATTTGAGTGTTCTCGATAATTTGGGTTCAAGCCTCGACACTGATGGACCTATGGGCCTTATCAACAGCGGCTCATCAACACTTAGCTCATTGGTCGGCGGAGCAGGAATGAGTGCGCTAACCGGCGCAATATCAAAATTCTCTGGTGCCGATGCTGACACATCCGGCTCAGTTCTCGGTTTGATGGGCCCGATTGTAACCGGAGTCATCGGCCAACAAGACCCGAACAGCTGGAGCAGTGGTGCAGGCATCGCAAACTTGTTTGCCTCGCAAAAATCCAACATTGCCGCAGCGCTTCCTTCCGGTCTTGGCGCAATGCTGGGTGCTGGCGCGGCGGGCGTCGCAGGCATGGCAGGCGCAGCGCGTACTTCTGTTTCTCAAAGCGCGAGTGCCGCATCATCAAACGCGCAGACCGCTGTGAAT
>JAYTYD010000372.1:0-2196 GCA_043742625.1 Methylovirgula sp.
CGCGTTACCGGCGTTCCGTCATTGATCAGGGTCACGAGAGATTTTGCGCCGGTCTCCTCCGCCTGTTCTGATATTTTTGACAAGGCGCACACATGCACAGACGCCATCACCAGCCCTCCGCTTCCAGCGCCCTAAAGCGCGATAAAAATTCCGCCTCAGCCAGCTCGCTGGTTTGAGGGGCTAACAAGGCCGGCAAATTTGGAAGCCGCACCTTTGGCAGCCCGAAAAATTTTTCCGCCTCAACCAACTCGAAATCTGCCAGCGCTGTCGCCTCGCAAAACGCTGCCGCTTTGTCGGCCTGTTTACACAATTTGACCACCGCGAGCGGCACTTTGGCAGGCAACCCGAAGCGCAGATGCACCGCCGCCAGAATCCGGTTTTCAACAGCCTTATAAGCTTCGCTTAACACCGCTTTAAACGGCGAAATAATATCTCCCACCACATATTCCGGCGCATCATGTAACAGAACAATCATTTTGTCCTGCGGCGAAAGCTGCGGTTCGAGCTTGCGCGCAAAAGCCTCGACCAGCAACGAGTGCTGCGCCACCGAAAAAATATGCTCGCCCTTGGTTTGGCCATTCCAGCGCGCCATCCGCGCCAGGCCGTGGGCAATATCCTCGATTTCGATATCCATCGGCGAAGGATCGAGCAAATCCAGCCGCCGCCCGGACAACATCCTTTGCCAAGCTCTGGGAGCCGCCATGCGCGATCCAACATCCTTCATCATCTAACGGCCCGCCCCCATTGCGGCACATTCCGCATGGCGGAAACAGTCGACAAGGTGGTCATTGACCATGCCCACCGCCTGCATAAATGCATAAACAATGGTTGGTCCGCAGAAGTTAAAGCCTTTACTGCGCAAATCCTTGGCAATTCTAGCGCTCAAAGCTGTTTCCGCCGGAATGTCCCTTAAGGTTTTGGGCTTTGGTTGCAGTGATTTGCCATCGACAAAATCCCACAGATAATTCGAAAAACCCTGGCGTGAGTCGATGTGCAAAAACGCCCGCGCGCTGGCGACGCAGGAGATAATCTTGCCACGGTTGCGCACAATGCCAACATTCTGCATCAGGCTTTCGAGCTTTTCAGAACCATATTCGGCAATTATGTGCGGCGCAAACCCGTCAAACGCCGAGCGGAAATTCTCGCGTTTGCGTAAAATCGTAATCCACGACAGCCCCGCCTGAAATCCATCCAGAATCAACTTCTCGAACAAAGCGCGGCTGTCCCGTTCGGGCACTCCCCAGTCAGTATCGTGGTAGGCCACATAAAGCGGGTCGAGCCCCGGCCACGGGCAGCGCATTTTGCCGTCGCTATGTAAAACAGACCCAACAACGCGCGCGGGTTTTATTTTCAGTATTTTGTCGGCCATTTCGCAAGTTAGCTTTGTGGCGCGCCGTAGGCAAGTTAGCTTTGTGGCGCGCCGTAGGGAAGTTAGGTCGGTGGCGCACCGTAGGGAAGCGCTAAAGCTTCGACAATATGCCCTTCAACGGTTAAATCAATTGCCTTGGCCAAGGCATCCTCAACACGGTCCAGCCGCAGCAGCGCCAACCCGCGCCCCGCAACGCTCGATCCCATCCGCCCGATCACCAGATCACCCGCTTTTACCTCCGCGCCAACCGCCAAGGGCGGGTCGGCAAACGTTACGGGCACCACGCGCTTACGCACTGCGGTTTTGTGCTGCATCCGCGCGACAACCTCCTGCCCGACGTAGCAGCCCTTGCGAAAATCCACTCCGCCGAGCAAGTCCATATTGGCCTCATGCGGGAACGTGTCGCCATAAATAAAATCGGCACCGCCCGCCGGAACGCCAAGCAAAATCCGGTGCGCCTCGTAGGCCAAGCTCATTTTAAGATCCGCCGCACTGTGCGCCACCACGTCGCGCCAGCCCAAGGCCGCAAATCTCGAGTCGCGCCAACCAAGTCGGGCATCGCGCCAGCCGTGTCGCGCGGCATCGTCCCAGCCCGCCTCGATACTATAAGCGCCAGACACATCTTCCACCGCTACCTGTGCCCTTAGCTTGTAAAAGCCCAGTCGTTTAGCCAGCGCTGCCGCCATATCCAACGGGCAATCCAGCAAAAAGGTTTCGCCTTGCTCAAAGATGAAAAAGTCGAACAGAATTTTGCCCTGCGGCGATAGCAATGCGCCAAAACCCGCAAGTTGCTGCGAAATCTTGTCCATATCGCAGCTTACCAACCC
>JAYTYD010000373.1:0-4141 GCA_043742625.1 Methylovirgula sp.
GGGCAGCATTAAAGCCCTTACTCTTTCTGTAGCCATATTTGGCAGCTTGGTAAGCGGCGCTTTTGCAGCTGACATGCCTGCGCCGCCGCCATTGATGCCCGCGCCTTTATTGGCTCCCGCAGCAGCTGCGCTTGATACTTCCGGTTGGTATTTGCGTGGCGATCTTGGTATCGGCATGACCACCACTCCGAAATACAGCGTTGATTTGCTGGATTACAGCGCCTCAAGCGTTCCGGTTGGCGGCACGCCCGCTGGCATTTTCGGGCCCGGGATGGGTGATCAAATGCATATCGGTTTTGGTGCCGGTTATGCAATCAACAGTTGGTTCCGGACAGACGCCACCGTGGAATATCGCGGCAAAGCGAATATCTCAGCCATCAGCAATCGCTACTATGTTGCCTGCGCTGGCGGACCGCCTTGTATTCCAGGCGCAACGCATCAGGTTTCTGATCAGTATCAGGGTCACACCTCGTCTGTTGTCGGCCTGTGGAACGCTTATGCCGACCTTGGCACTTGGAGCGGCATCACACCCTACGTCGGTGTTGGTGTCGGCGTTGCCCGCAACAAGCTGTCCAACGTCAATTACAATGGCATTGATGCGACATACGGCGGCGTCGCTTCCAACCTGAGCCACAACACCTTCATCGACAAGAGCACAACCAACTTTGCTTGGGCGTTGATGACCGGCCTGTCTTACGACGTGACGGCGAATACCAAACTCGAACTAGGTTACCGCTATTTGAACATGGGTAAGGCCGCGACCGGGGTAGGCACCTGCGTCACCACCTCGCCTTGCTACTCCTCGCCGGAAGGCCCGTTCAGGGTTGGCAAAATGTCATCTCAGGATTTCCACATAGGCATGCGCTGGATGTTGGGCACGCCAGCTTATGCGGCAAACCCGGAACCTCTGATTCGCAAGTTCTGATCTAACATTTTTATTAAAATTAAAGCGCGACTCGGGTGAGTCGCGCTTTTTGCATTTTGAGCGGTCGCAATTTTTAGGCGTGGCGCGGCGTTCTTCAGGTTCGTTCGCGCCAATATGGTGCCACCAAGCCCTTAAGTTTAATGGTCATCAAATTGCCAAAGCGGTCTTTCGCGGTGCCGGCGGCCACCCGCACCCAGCCCTCAGACACACAATATTCTTCGATATTGGTCCGGTCTTTGCCGTCAAACATGATGCCAACGCCGCGCTCCAGCGCCAATTCCTGATGAAACGGGCTTTTAGGGTTTACACTCAAGCGGTCCGGCAAGGGGCCATCGGCGATGGCAGCGACAGCGGGAGCATTTTCTGGAATTGCATCGTTCATTTTATCGCTCACAAGGAAGTCTGGTTTCAACTGAATGCTTGCATATAACAAATCTGACAGGGTTGTCACTGTTAGGGTGAAAGTGTCATCCCTTTGTGGCCTAGGTGCCGTATTTCCCAGTTCGACCAGCAACTCACTTTCAACCAAGACACTTTCAAGCCGGTTGCAAAACGCGGCAAAAGGCCTGTGGCATAAAATATGCGGCGCGGGATATTAAGCACAAATATTCGGGGTGCACGCATCTTTCAGACTTTGTGTTTTTAAATTGTATACAATATACAAGTCAGATAGAAATTCGAGCGGGTGTGGTTCTGCAAAAAGCCGCCCGTCGCGCAAACCCAAAAAGGCACATCCTATGTGGACAGGCGTTTTACCGGCAGTCACCAGCAAATTTACGCCCGGGGGCGCGCTGGATCATGTGGAAATGGAGCGCTGTTTCCAGCTGCAAATGGATGCTGGCTGTGATGGCATTATCGTTTGCGGCTCTCTAGGTGAAGGCCCGATGCTCAGCTTGGAAGAGCGCATCGACGTGATGCGCACCGCCCGTAAAATTGCCGGAACGCGACCGGTGTTGATGACCGTGGCCGCTGCCTCTACGCAAGACTCTTGCACTTTAGCAAAAATGGCGGCAAAGGCCGGAGCGGACGGGCTTATGGTGGTGCCAAGTCTGGTCTATCAAACCAATGTGGCAGAAACACTGGCCACCATGCGCGCCGTGGCTCAGGCGGGCGACTTGCCCATTATGATTTATTCAAACCGGTTGGCTTATAAAGTTGATATTACACCGGATATTATGGAGGAGCTGGCTGCTGATGCGCGCTTTGTCGCCATCAAGGAATCGTCAGACGATATTCGCCGCACCACTGAGATTTTTAATCGCCTGGGTAAGCGCTACACGGTTTTGACCGGTGTCGACAATTTGGCGTTTGAGGCCCTCAGTGTAGGCGCTGAAGGCTGGGTGGCCGGACTGGTTTGCGCTTTTCCCCATGAAACCGTGGCCATTTACAAATTGATGAAGCTGGGCCGCCGCGAAGAGGCGCTGAAAATTTACAGCTGGTTCCGTCCGTTGCTGGACTTGGACGTAAGCTCCTACTTGGTGCAAAATATCAAATTGGCTGAGGTGCTGGCGATCGGTTCTAATGACCGCGTGCGAATGCCGCGCCAACCCCTGAGCGGCGCTCTGCGCGCCAGCGTTGAGAAGACAGTTCGCGACGCCATGGCCTCCCGCCCTGCGTTACCAAGCCTGTAAAATATGGCTAAACCGCTCGGCAAAGGTTTGCATCACAAAACAATGGCCGGCGCGGCGGTGGAAGTTTTACGCCGCCGCATTCTGGACGGTGATTTGCCAAGCGGCACGCAACTGCGCCAAAGCGCGCTGGCAGAAGAGTTTGGCATAAGCCGGATTCCACTGCGCGAGGCTTTTTTGCAGCTGAAGGCCGAGAATCTGGTCAAGGTGCATGCACATCGCGGCGCAGTTGTTGCGTCGCTCTCCAACGATGAGGTGGCGGAGCTGTTTGAATTGCGCGCCACGCTGGAACCAATGTTGCTGCGCCACTCCGCGCCGAATTTGACAGTGGAAAATTTTAATGCGCTGCAAAGCCTGTTGGATGACTATGCCCGCGACCTGAATTCCGCCAACGCCCGCCGCTGGGGCGTGTTTAATGCACAATTTCATCTGATGCTTTATGCCAAAGCCAGCCGCCCGCGCACCTTGGCGCTGGTGCAAAATCTGTTGCAGGACAGCGACCGCCACACCCGGCTGCACCTGTCGATTGCGGGTGCCACTGGGCGCGCCCAAGATGAGCATGGCCGGATTCTAAACCTGTGCCGGACAGGTGATGTTGAGGCCGCCGCAGAACTCTTGCGCAATCACATTACTAATGTGGCGCGGGAGCTTAGGGAAATTAATCGCTAAAACACATAACAAATCCACTTATGGATTTAGCTTTATCGGCAATATCTGCAGGCAGCATCGGAGCGGCAGAGAGGACTCCGGTTTCAAACGGCACCTTGTTAGATTCTAAGAAACTTGCCAGCGCATTGGCTTTAATCGCAAAATTAACATTTTGAGGTAAGTCGCCGCTCTGAACCATCATTTTGAGTGCATTAAGTTTCGAAGAAACAATTCCCACGGCATTTCCACTCAAATCCAACAACGGCCCACCGGAATTGCCCGCCTGCACTGGAGCGGAAATTTGATAGTAGCGGCTGTCATCCTTGATGCCATTAAGCGCGGTGATATTCCCTGTCGTAAAGTTTCCATTCGTCGACAAAACATCGCTGTGAGGAAACCCAAACGCTGAAATACCCTCTCCCAATCGAACGCCATTTCTAAGCGCCGCAAATTTCTGACCGGACTTAGGCAAGTTGATGAGCGCCAGGTCGTTGGTGGGATCGCGCGCCGTAACTACTCCCTGTACTTCTTTTCCGTCGTCGGTCCTGATTGTAACCGATTTACAGCCCTCGACGACATGGGCGTTGGACACGAACTTCCCATCTGCGCTAACAAAAAATCCGGTGCCGGTCGAAACTGATTTTGAAGCAGCGGGTGGACGTTGAGGTGTTGGAGAGGGCGATGTCGGCAAGGGCGGCGGTGTTTCAAAAGCTGACGGCGTCGGAGGAGCGGGAGCATACTCGGGGTTCGGAGTCATCAAGGCTCTGGCCTGGATGCTTGCACTGCGACCCGGAGCGTCAATAAATTTCGCATGTGTCATTTCCGACCAAAACGAATTCGACATTAGAATAGCGATCCTGTCGCCATTAACGTCCCCGTTTAAATTTTTCCACGAGACCGAAAATCCCGTCACATTTTCGCGATCTTGATGATAGCGATA
>JAYTYD010000374.1:0-1093 GCA_043742625.1 Methylovirgula sp.
TTGGGGCGTCGCCAAGCGGTAAGGCACCGGATTTTGATTCCGGCATTCGGAGGTTCGATCCCTCCCGCCCCAGCCAACTTTTTAAATACGGGCAATCAGCCGGGCGCTGAATCATCGCCCTCAGCACAGTTGGGGAAACAAAAAGTCTGACTGGACTTGAGCTGGCTTTTGCACTCCGACGACGCCGGACTATTCCCCAAATATCGCGCGCAAATGTGGGTTAAGAAACATACCATCGGGATCAAACTGCCGCCGCACCCGGCAAAAATCCTCATAGCGCGGAAACAGATCACGCATCCGCTGCGCATCCATAAAATGTAGTTTTCCCCAATGTGGACGACCACTAAATTCCGCAAAGAGTTCGTCACACCGATGTAGATAGGGCCAGTAGTTGGTTCCCGGCATCCCCGACACTGAGATCACGATGTTAGCACGCTGATAATTCGGGCTGAGCCAAGCCTCATCCGCCGCACAAAAGCGCACCTCCATCGGGAACACGGCTTCATCACTGTTTTTGAGCATCAGCTGGCGCTGCGCTTGAAATATCTCCTTGCCCTGCGCCGCGGGCAAAAAATATTCCATCTCGTGAAAATTTGGATCATAAATTTGGGTGTAAATTCGCCAGGCCTGATCGTAACGCTGATGGTTTTTCAGCACTGGCGAAGGCGCATCGGCGGGATATTCTTGGTACAGTTTCACGTAACAATGATCCGCAGGCGCATCAAGATTATAAAGTTTGGCTGATCGCTCGCTGGCCATCCAGAAAAATGAAAAATGCCGGTAGTCGCGGATTAATTCATCCCAGCGCTCCAACACTTCATCCACATGCATTATGGAAATCTGCTCATGCAGATTGTAGGCGGGTGAAACTTTGAGCGTCACCTGCGTCATCACGCCTAACGTGCCAATGGCGGTTTGAAGGGCGGGTAAAATGTTTGGATGTTGCGTCGCGCTAACATTGTGTACTGCGCCATGCCCGTCAACAAGCCGCGCTCCCATGAGGCTGGCAGAAAAATTCTGCTTATGAATGCCTGATCCATGCGTTGCGGTAGCGATAGCCCCGGCAATCGCCTGCGCATCAATATCGCCCTGA
>JAYTYD010000375.1:0-12013 GCA_043742625.1 Methylovirgula sp.
AATAGAGACCAAAAAAGCCCGGTCCGTCGTTGCTTTAAGTCGTGTCCCCCATTGGGTGGGGTTCACCGGTGTAACCTCTGGCTGCCGGTTGTATGGATAGATTCACTGGCCTCTTGTCCAGATTCCTTATCCCCGACACACGACCACAGGCACGTGCGAAATTGGGCAATTGGATCAATAAGGTTTTTCACGTCATACGCAAGCGCTTTTTCGGTAGAATAGTTTATTTTTAAACCGTCATGTTTTGGACGTTTTTTAGTATGTTGGTCTTGGGCATGGTTGCGCCGCAGAGCATTCGAAAATGTCGGAATTGTCACTTGCAATTTGGCGTCGTTACGGTCAAGTCGTCCGGAAAAAGACCTATGCTTTGCAATATCCCATAAGCAAACCTAGTTTGCAGCCACCACGATTCGAGAGTGTTTTATGCGCCATTTCACCCGCCGTCAGCTTCTTAGAAAAATGGCAATGACGCATTTGGGTGCTGCAATGCTCGCTGCTGTGCCTTTTGCGGCCAAAGCGCAGGCCAACAAGCAGCAGGAGCCAAAGCAGCAAGAGCCAAAAACCAATTCGCCTTTCAGCTTCGAGGACGTGATCAAGCGCGCCAAGGAGTTAAACGCTGCGGCGTTCGATGCCTCAATTCCCAAACTGCCGGACCAGCTCAAAAATTTGAATTTTGACACTTGGCGGGACATCCGCTTCAAGCCCGACAAATCCATGCTGGCCGCCAAAGATAGCCCCATCCGGCTCCAGCTCTTTCATTTGGGTCATCTTTACACCCGCCCTGTCACGATTAATCTCATTCGTGATGGCATTGCCGCTCCCATTCCCTACACCGCGGCACTCTTTGAATACGGCCGCACAGTTCTGACCGCGCCTTTACCAGTCAACACCGGCTTTGCCGGTTTCCGGCTCCATTCGGCCCTGAACAAGCCAAATATTTTTGACGAGTTAATTGCCTTTCTCGGTGCCAGCTATTTCCGGCTTTTGGGCCGTGAGCAGCACTATGGATTGTCCGCGCGCGGTCTGGCATTGCCGTCGGCTCCCGATGTGCCGGAAGAATTTCCATTTTTCAAAGAATTTTGGGTAGAGACACCCACCGCAAATTCGGACAAAGCCACAGTCTATGCCTTGCTTGACAGCGCCTCGGTCACCGGCGCCTACCGATTTGATATTCGTCCAGGTGCTGAAAGTTTTATCGATGTTACCGCCAATCTTTTTCCGCGCCGCGCTTTGAGCCATATTGGTTTTGCACCGCTCACTTCAATGTTTTTCAAAAGCCCCGGCGATATGCGAAACACCGACCCCAAGCCAACCGAGGCAACCACCCCTGACTATCGTCCACAAATGCACGATTCTGACGGACTTTTAATGCAGTCCGGCAATGGCGAATGGATTTGGAGGCCATTGCGCAACGCCAAAAAAGCTGAGGTTTCCGGCTTTGTCGACAAGGATATTCGCGGGTTTGGCCTTTTGCAAAGAGACCGCGCTTTTGATCATTATCAAGACTTGGATTTGGCCTATGAGCGCCGCCCCTCCTACTGGGTGGAGCCGCGCGAAGGCTGGGGCGAGGGCCGCATAGAGCTGCTTGAACTTCCCACGTCCGACGAAACCAATGACAACATTGTGGCATTATGGACACCCGCCCAAACCCTGGAGGAAGGCAAAGCGTTTGCCTTTGGCTATCGCCTCACCAGCTTAATTGATGAGACCAAGCTTTCGCCCAATGGCAGAGCCGTCAACACTTTCATCACCCAAGCCAAGGCAAATGGTGCCAGCGATGCCGTGCCATTGGGCGCGCATCGCATCATCATCGATTTTGCCGGGGGTGATCTGGAGTTTTATCTTGCAGATCCCGCCGCGTTGGAGCTGGTGCCCAGCGTCACTCACGGCCGGATTATCCGCGCATTTCTGGTCCCCAATCCGCATATCGCCGGCTTTCGCGCCGCAATTGATTTTGTTGCCGACGCGGGTCAGCCAGCAGATATCCGGGCGTTTTTGCGCAGCAACGTTCACGCGCTAACCGAAACATGGACGATGAGCTTTCCCGGCTAGCCAGCGCTATGATTAATCAAACCTAAACCCCTTTCGGATTAGCATAGCGTTCAAGAGCTAAATCCGCGAGCGCATCCATGACGATCCATACCACCCGTAACCAACTATCGGATTTTCAGGCTCGCAGGCGGCATGACCCGCCCTTGCGCTCCTCCCAGGCGCGGTTATTCACGCTCCAATTGGTGCGGCTGTGCCTGTTGATCGCGGCTTTTGCCATTGCAGTATATTGTCTGGCGCTGCAACCAACGACAGCCCGTGCTGCCGATACTGAATTTTCGGACTTTATAGCTGCGCTATGGCCAGATGCCAAAAACCATGGCGTTTCCCGCGCGACCTTTGATGATGCTTTTGCGCAAGTGTCACCTGACAAAGCCATCATAGCGCTGACCCGCAAACAGGCCGAGTTCGTTAAGCCGGTTTTTTCTTATCTTGATGGAGCCATCACCAATGGCCGCATCTCGAAAGGCAAGGCCTTGAGCGAGGAGTGGAGCCAAACCTTGGATCGAATTCAGGCGCGCTTCGGTGTGGACTGGCCAATTGTCGTCGGCGTATGGGGAATGGAGAGCAACTTTGGCGCAAACCCGGGAAATATCGATACGATACGCGCCTTAGCCACCCTTGCTTATGCGCGTTATCGCGGCGATTTTTTCCGCAGTGAGTTGCTCATAGCCCTCAAAATCCTCGAACACGGAGACATTGATCGCTCCGCAATGCGCGGCTCATGGGCCGGAGCCATGGGCCAGACTCAATTTATGCCCTCAAGTTTCGAAAAATACGCATTTGATTTTAACGGTTTAGGCCGGAGGGACATATGGAAGTCCACGCCGGACGCCTTGGCATCCACAGCCAATTATCTCAAAGAACATGGCTGGATAAACGGTGAAGCCTGGGGTTACGAAGTTATTCTGCCCGACAAATTCGACTTTGCCGATATCACCGACAAGCCTTTCTCCTACTGGTCGCGAAAGGGCTTCGCGCTGGCCACCGGCGAAGCGCTACCCACATCCGGAACCGCAAGCTTGTTGCTGCCCATGGGGCGTTTTGGCGCTGTATTTTTGGTAACACCAAACTTTCAAGTCATAAAATCCTACAACAATTCAACCTCTTATGCTTTGGCGGTCGCGCTTTTAGGCGACCGTATTTCAGGCGAAGGGCCGTTGAAAAAATCCTGGCCGCGCAAGATGCGCCTGCTCAATCGCGCCCAGTCACTTGAGATGCAGCGCGCGCTCGTCAAAATGGGTTACAAAATCGGAGAATTGGACGGCAAGGTCGGAGACAAGGCCAAAGAGGCTTTGCGCGAATACCAGAAGCGCGCCGGTCTTGTGCCGGACGGTTTTCCCACGTTGCAATTGTTGCAAAGGATGCGCAAGCCGCTGTGATCTGCTAAACATCACCCATGCAGCGAGTGATTGGATATTTCCTAACAGTCTTGGTACTAAGCATCAGCGCGGCCCCGGCTGCGCTTGCTCAGCAGCGCACAATTTTTGATGCCTTTAAAAGTATTTTTCAGCCAAGCCCCTCACCCAATGTGATTCCGGTAACGCCAGAGCGCCCGCGGCGGGTACGCAAACCAGCCGTGCCTCTGGCACCGCGCCGCGTCGTGCGGACACCGAAAGTCATTCCGGCTGATGTTCCGGACATTATTCCACAAGGTGCCCCTGCTACCGCCATGCCATGGCCCAATGGCGTTCCGCCGGCGCTTGGTCTAAAGGTCGCGGCTCCCGTGAGCGCAGATGACCTGGCCGCGCCTGAACCCACCTATTTCGTTCAGGTTTTAGGGGACTCGATTGCGCTTTTACTAACCCAAGGTTTAACCGAGGCTCTTGCCGACCGTCCGGAGATTTCGGTTATCAAGCGTGCCAAGGAATCCTCCGGTTTGGTGCGGGACGACTACTTTAGTTGGCCAAAGGCCAGCCGCGAGTTGCTGAGCGGCACCGAGCAAACCGATGTTGTTGTCATCATGATCGGGTCCAACGATCACCAGCCGTTTTACACCAAGGAGGGCAAAATACTGGCTGATCTGGGCAGCGAGGACTGGCTTAAAACCTATCGCGCCCGTGTTGAAGAGGAGGTTGGCGTTTTTAAAGAAAAACACACAAAACTGATTTGGATTGGCATGCCGATTATGCGCAGCACCAAATTTTCTGCCGATATGCTGCAGCTCAACGAGGTTTACCGCGATGTGGTCACTGCGGCGGGAGAAACCTATATCGATATTTGGGCGGCGTTTGCCGATGAGAAAGTCGAGTTTGACTCATCCGGCCCCGACGTCAATGGCCAACCGGCCCGTTTGCGCACCTCGGATGGCATCCATTTTACCAAAGCCGGGCAGCGCAAATTGGCCGGTTTCGTTGAAAAAGAAATCCGCCGCGCCTATGACGGAAAAAAAGCCAATGAAACGCCGCTGACAACCAGCTCTGAGAGTACGCCGCAGCAAGACAGGCCCCAGCAAGACAAGCCTCATGAAGAATCTCAAATCCGCACTCTTGCTCCCGCAGCCGAGCCTGCGCGCATAATTCGCCCTGTTTCAGGCGCTGTAGTCTCGCTCACAATACCGCCGGTATCAGCAGCTGGCGAACTTGTGCCAAGCATTGCTAAACGCAAAGCCCTGACCAAACTTGAAACTTCGGACCCGCAGGAACCCCACATCGGTCGCACAGATGATTTTAACTGGCCGCCAAACTAAACCAATTTCAAAAAACTAAAGTCGCTCGCTCCAAAATGAATGCACCGGCCGGCGATTGGCCGTATATCGGCAGATTTAATTTAGATGCGACACACTTTCGACACGCGCATTCAGGTTAACGCTAGCGCGGCAACACCGTCTCGCCCATCAGAAACTTGTCGACGGCATGAGCACATTGGCGGCCTTCTCGGATCGCCCACACCACCAAGCTTTGCCCGCGCCGCATGTCCCCGCACGTGAACACCTTTTCAACGCTGGCTTTGTAACTTTTAACGTCCGCTAAGACATTTCCGCGCCCGTCCAGTTGTACGCCCAGTTTGTTCAATAGCTCGTGCTGGGGGGAAACAAAGCCCATAGCCAGCAACACAAGGTCAGCCTTTAACTCAAATTCTGACCCTTTAATCGGCTGCATCTTATTATCCACACGCACGCAGTGCAGAATTCTGGCTTGGCCATTTTCGCCCGAAACATGGGACGTATTTACGGCAAAATCACGCTTTGCGCCCTCTTCTTGGCTTGAAGATGTCCGCATTTTTAGCGGCCAGTTCGGCCAAGTCAGATCCTTGACTTCCTTTTCCGGCGGCGCAGGCATAATTTCCAACTGCGTCACGGAAAGCGCCCCTTGGCGAATGGAGGTGCCAATACAATCTGATCCGGTATCGCCGCCGCCAATCACCACAACATGTTTGCCACTGGCTAAAATCGGCGTGTTCGTGCCTTCTTGCTCACGGCTGTTGCGACGGTTTTGCTGCGGAAGGAATTCCATCGCAAAGTGCACGCCATTCAGCTCGCGCCCGGGCACCGTCAAATCGCGCGGCTTTTCTGCCCCGCCGGACAACACAACAGCATCATAATCGCGCGTGAGCGCATCAACTGTCACGTCGACACCCACGTTGACGCCAGTGTGCAAGATCACGCCCTCGGCCTTCATTTGCTCGACGCGGCGGTCAATCAGCTTTTTTTCCATTTTAAAGTCAGGAATACCATAGCGCAGCAGGCCGCCGATTTTCTGGTTTTTCTCATAAAGATGAACTTCGTGTCCTGCGCGGGCCAGTTGCTGCGACACCGCCATGCCGGCAGGGCCTGAGCCGATCACTGCGATCTTCTTACCGGTTTTATGAGGTGAGATTTCGGGCTTGATCCAGCCGTTTTCCCACGCGCGATCCACAATGGCGCATTCAATCGACTTGATCGTCACCGGCGTATCCGGCAGATTCAGCGTGCACGCAGCCTCACATGGCGCAGGGCAAATCCGCCCTGTAAACTCCGGGAAGTTATTCGTCGAATGCAGATTGCGCGATGCCTCTTCCCACGTGCCGTGATAGACCAGATCATTCCAGTCCGGGATTTGGTTATTCACCGGGCAGCCACTATGGCAGTACGGAATGCCGCAATCCATGCAGCGCGAGGCCTGCTCGCGTGTGGCATCCTCGGAAAGCGGAATAACGAATTCCTTATAATGGCGAATACGGTCGGAGGCTGGCGCATAGCGCCGGTCCCGCCGGTCAATTTCCATAAAGCCTGTGACTTTTCCCACTGTTCTTACTCCCCGGCCACAAGCACTGGCTGTTGTTGTGCCATCAGTTCCTGCAATGCGCGGCGATATTCCACCGGCATCACTTTGCGGAATTTTGGCAGATAGCTTTCCCAATTGTCCAAGATATGTTTGGCACGGTCCGAGTGCGTGTAGCGCGCGTGATTGCTGATCAATTGGTGCAAGCGCTCCGAGTCAAAGCGCGTCATGTCCGCCATCACATCGACTCGGCCGTGACCTTCAAGGTCGCCACCATGGTGATGAATGCGCTGATTGAGTTCTTCTTCCTCCTCAACCGGCTCAAGTTCGACCATCGAAAGGTTGCAACGTTGCTCAAATGTGCGGTCTTCGTCCAATACATAAGCGATACCGCCGCTCATCCCAGCCGCAAAGTTACGACCGGTGTTGCCCAACACAACCACAATACCGCCGGTCATATATTCGCAGCCGTGATCCCCCGTGCCTTCAACCACCGCTATTGCGCCGGAATTACGCACGGCAAAGCGCTCACCAACCACCCCGCGGAAATAGGCTTCGCCTGCAATCGCGCCATAGAGCAGCGTGTTTCCGGCAATGATGCTGTCTTCCGGCTTGATTTTCGTAGCTGTCTTTGGCGGATATACAATCAGCTTGCCGCCGGAAAGGCCCTTGCCAACATAATCGTTGGCCTCGCCTTCCAGCTCCAGAGTCAGGCCCGCTGCCGCCCAAGCCCCGAAGCTCTGGCCGGATGTGCCGTTGAACTTCACGTGAATGGTGTCTTCCGGCAGGCCCTTATGGCCGTATTTCATTGCAATCTGGCCCGACAACATCGCCCCGACAGTACGGTTGGAGCTCTTGATCGGCAGTTCGATTTTCACCTTTTGGCGTTCATCCAGCGCGGCCTGTGCCTTCTCAATCAACGTGCGGTCCAGTACGTGATCCAGCTCGTGATCTTGGGCTTGCGAATGATAGATTGTCGCGCCTTCGACCGCAGTGGGCTTATGGAACATCTTGGAGAAATCCAATCCGTTCGCCTTCCAATGGTCAACGATTTTGCTCTTATCAAGCATTTGCATTTGACCCACCATCTCGTCAAATTTGCGGTAGCCCATCTGCGCCATCAATTCCCGGACCTCCTCCGCCAGATAGAAGAAGAAGTTGATCACGTGCTCGGGCTGGCCGACAAAGCGCTTGCGTAAAACCGGATCTTGCGTGGCAACGCCCACCGGGCAGGTGTTAAGATGACACTTGCGCATCATAATACAGCCGACAGCCACCAGCGGCGCGGTGGCACAGCCAAATTCGTCAGCGCCCAGAAGCGCGCCGATCACCACATCACGTCCGGTACGCAAACCGCCATCCACTTGCACAGTTATGCGGGAGCGCAAGTTGTTCATCACCAAGGTCTGATGTGTTTCCGCCAAACCCATTTCCCACGGGCTGCCAGTGTGCTTGATCGAAGTTAGGGGCGACGCTCCTGTGCCACCCTCATAACCCGATATAGTCACATGATCGGCTTTACACTTTGAAACACCGGCAGCAACTGTGCCGACGCCCACCTCTGATACCAGCTTCACCGAAGCCTGCGCGCGCGGATTGACGTTTTTCAGATCATAAATCAGCTGCTTCAGATCTTCGATCGAATAAATATCATGGTGCGGCGGCGGCGAAATCAGACCGACACCCTGCGTCGAATGCCGAACCTTGGCGATAACCGCGTCCACCTTATGGCCCGGCAACTGCCCGCCTTCGCCCGGCTTGGCTCCTTGCGCCATTTTGATCTGCATCATATCCGAATTGACCAGATATTCAGTGGTCACACCAAAGCGCCCTGAGGCCACTTGCTTAATGGCCGAGCGCATCGAGTCACCATTGGCCATTGGCGTGTAGCGGTCAGATTCTTCGCCGCCCTCGCCTGTATTGCTCTTGGCACCGATACGGTTCATTGCAATGGCCAGCGTGGTGTGAGCCTCGCGCGAAATGGAGCCGTAGGACATCGCCCCGGTGGCAAAGCGCTTCACAATGTCCTTCACCGCCTCAACCTCTTCGAGCGGCACAGGCTTGCGACCGTCTTCTTCAGCGGTTTTGATGCGGAACAGCCCGCGAATGGTCAGCAGCTTCTCATCCTGTTCGTTCAGGATTTTGGCATATTGCTTGAACTTCTCACGAGAGTCGCCGCGCACCGCGTGTTGCAGAAGCGACACGGTCTCCGGAGTCCAGCTGTGAGCCTCGCCGCGAATGCGGTAGGCATACTCACCGCCAATTTCGAGCGATGTGCGGTAAACCGGAGAGTCGCCAAACGCATCTCTGTGGCGGCGCACGCTTTCCTCAGCGATTTCCGCCAAGCCGGCACCCTCAATTGTTGTCGACGTGCCAAAGAAAAATTGATCGACAAACACCTGCTGTAAGCCAACAGCATCGAAAATCTGAGCGCCGCAATAGCTTTGGTAGGTGGAAATGCCCATTTTCGACATCACCTTCAACAGGCCCTTATCAACCGACTTAATGAAGCGCTTAACCACTTCGTAGGCATCAACCTCTTCGGGAAGTTCAGGGCGCATTGCGTCCAGCGTCTCAAATGCCAGATAGGGATTTATTGCCTCCGCTCCATAGCCTGCGAGACAGGCAAAATGATGCACTTCACGCGCTTCACCGGTTTCAACAACCAACCCCACCGAGGTGCGCAGGCCCTTGCGGATCAAGTGATGATGCACTGCCGCAGTCGCCAGCAACGCTGGAATTGGGATGCGATCCCCTCCCACCATCCGGTCTGATAGGATGATGATGTTGTAGCCGCCATGCACCGCTGCTTCTGCACGTTCGCACAGGCGCTTAAGCGCATCGCTCATACCATCTGCACCCTTTTCCACCGGAAAAGTCATGTCCAGTGATTTGGTGTCAAACGTATCTTCGACATTGCCGATGCAGCGGATTTTCTCCAAATCGCCATTGGTCAGAATCGGCTGGCGCACTTCCAAACGCTTCCGGCGCGCATTGCCGTCAAGGTCAAACAGGTTCGGACGCGGGCCGATGAACGATACCAGGCTCATCACCAATTCTTCGCGAATGGGGTCAATCGGCGGATTGGTCACCTGCGCGAAGTTTTGCTTGAAATAGGTATAGAGCAGCTTGGACTTGTCCGACAAAACCGCAATAGGCGTATCGGTGCCCATCGAGCCCACCGCCTCCTGCCCGGTTGTGGCCATCGGGGCCAGCAACAACTTCAGATCTTCGGAGGTATAACCAAAGGCCTGCTGGCGGTCTAGCAGCGAGACATCAGTGCGTGAGGCGCGCGGCACCACCGGCTTCAAATCTTCAAGCACAATCTGTGTGCGCTTGAGCCAGTCGCTGTAAGGCGATGCCGTCGAAATGGTTCTTTTCATCTCTTCATCGGAGATGATGCGGCCTTGTTCCAAATCCACCAGCAGCATCTTGCCCGGCTGCAGCCGCCATTTTGTGATGATGTTTTCCTGCGGAATGGGCAACACACCCATTTCTGACGCCATCACCACCAAACCATCGTCGGTAACGAAATAGCGCGCCGGACGCAAACCGTTGCGATCCAGAGTTGCGCCAATCTGACGCCCATCGGTGAAAGCGACAGCAGCGGGGCCGTCCCACGGCTCCATCAGCGCGGCATGATATTCGTAAAAATCGCGACGCTCCTTGTCCATCAGCGGATTTCCGGACCACGCCTCGGGAATGAGCATCATCATCGCATGGGCGAGGCTATACCCCCCCTGCACCAGAAATTCGAGCGCATTGTCAAAACATGCCGTGTCCGACTGGCCTTCATAAGAAATTGGCCACAACTTGGAAATATCCGAGCCATAAAGCTCGCTGTCCACCGAAGCCTGCCGCGCCGCCATCCAATTGACGTTGCCACGAACTGTATTGATTTCGCCGTTATGCGCCACCATCCGGTAAGGATGCGCCAGCGACCAGGCCGGAAATGTATTGGTGGAAAACCGCTGATGCACCAAGGCCAGCGCCGATTCCACTCGCGGATCCCGCAAATCCTTAAAATAGTCACCAAGCTGGGTCGCCAGTAACATGCCTTTATAAATCAGAGTGCGGCAGGACAGCGAAACTGTATAGAACCCGTTTGTGCGCTCGTCCGTCAAAGCGTAAACATGCGCCGAGATCACCTTACGCAAAATATATAAGTGCCGCTCAAAGTCATCTTGCGAAGAGATGGTTTTGCCACGCCCGATAAAAATATGAACTTGGCCCGGCTCTGTCGGCTTGACCGTTTCGCCAAGACCGGATGAGTCCACCGGAATATCGCGCCAGCCCAGCAAAACCTGACTTTCGGTGCCGATAACCTTTTCGATTATATCCTTGACGATCTGCCGCCCCTCAGCGTCGCGTGGCATAAACAGCGCGCCAACGGCATAGTCGCCGACAGCTGGCAGGACAATGCCTTGGTTAGCCATTTCAGCCCGCAAAAACCGATCCGGAATTTGCAGTAACATGCCGCAACCATCGCCCGCCAGCGGGTCCGCACCCACCGCGCCGCGGTGGTCAAGATTAAGCAAAATCTCAAGCCCTTTGGCGACAATGTCGTGGGACTTTTCGTTATTCATCTTTGCGATGAATCCAACACCGCAGGCGTCGTGTTCATTACGGGCGTTGTAGAGCCCCTGCGAGTCTGGCATCCCGTGTGCGCGATAAGGCATGTTCATAGGCATGGCTCCCATGGAAGAAGATGATTTCAAAGCGTCCGCCGCGCGTTTGAGACGTTTGGATTCGGCGCGGGTGCCCGCAGCGTCGGATTCAAAAAGCCCAGGTGCATTCAGCATCATCTTTGTCATTGTCTTGCTCCAAATCGGTGAATTTCACTCTTTTAGCCGTGAATTACACCGGACTTACCTATTCTCTTTAAAAAATGGTCAGCATAACTGTCCCATTTAAAGCCCTCGCAACTTGCCAGATTTTTAAGGGTCACACAAGCTCACCGGCCGCTTAATTTTTAATCTTTCTAAAAGCGTTTTGTCGCAGCGAAACATGCCTTTAAGGTGTGGGCAATTATCGTTTCGGTAGGTTCACTTATGTACTTCGCTTCTGACAATTCCGCGCCCGCGTCAAATCCAATTATGTCAGCTATTTTAGAAGCCAATAGCGCCGCCATGCCTTCTTACGGTGCCGACCCATGGAGCCAAGCCGCTGAAGCCAAACTAAACAGCGTTTTCGAGCGGGAATGCTGTAGTTTTCTCGTCTCGTCCGGCACCGCTGCCAATGCTTTAAGCCTGTCCGCTCTGTGTCCGCCGTGGGGAGCTGTATTTTGTCACAAGGAAGCGCACATCAACGTGCACGAATGTGGCGCGCCGGAATTTTACACCGGCGGTGCAAAGCTGGTGCTGCTTGAAGGCGAGTGCGGTAAAATTGCGCCCGACACATTGCGGGAAGCCTTAACGGCATTTCCGCACAATGACGTGCATGTTGTCCAGCCAGCTGTTCTCTCGCTGTCCCAGGCCACGGAAAGTGGCACCATCTACACCCCCGCACAAATCGCGGTGCTTGCTGAAATCGCCCATGCTGGCGGATTGAGTGTTCACATGGACGGCGCACGCTTCGCCAATGCTCTCGTTCACGCCAATTGCACTCCTGCCGAACTCACGTGGAAGGCCGGTGTTGATGTGCTTTCGTTCGGAGCAACCAAAAACGGTGCTCTGGCCTGCGAGGCAGTCATTTTTTTCGATGCGAAAAACGCTCAAACCTTCACTTATCAACGCAAACGCGCCGGGCATCTGATTTCAAAA
>JAYTYD010000376.1:0-3697 GCA_043742625.1 Methylovirgula sp.
GCCCGCCGCAATAAAGGCGCGGTAGAGCGGATTTCGCATTTCGCCTTTGCGGGTGTGAAGCGGCCCCTCGCCGCCGCGAAAAGTGTCGCTGCCGCCGGCATAAGTCTCGGAGCGCTTAAAATACGGCAAGACGTCCGCGTAGGCCCAGCCCCTGGCACCAAGGCTGTCCCATGTATCAAAATCCGAGGCGTGCCCGCGCACATAAACCATACCGTTCACCGAAGATGACCCGCCAATCACCTTGCCGCGCGGCACGTGCATGCGGCGGTTGTTCAGGTTTGCTTCCGGCTCGCTGTGATAGCCCCAGTCAAATTGCTTGGAGTTCATCGGAATCGACAGCGCACTTGGCATCTGAACAAAAGGCGACGCGTCCGAGCCGCCATATTCCAACATAAGCACGGAATTGCCGGCGTCCGCGCTCAGGCGGTTGGCCATGACACAGCCCGCCGACCCGGCCCCCACGACGATATAGTCAAATTCGGTTTGCATGGACTATGCTTTGCCTAGGCTAAGCCCTAGAACTTGCCCTACATCGCCGTTTTGTGTCGGTTTGATGTAAGGCCGCGTACCGCAACTTGAGCTCATTCGTGAGCGGATAAAATCCGTTTACGAAGCCGGGTTGCCGTGCATGATAGGTCCTATGCAGTTTTGTTCTGGTAGACTGCACATTATTTTGTGAGGGAGAACATAATGACATTCAAGATCAAGCTCTTGGCGCTCGGCTTTGCCGCCAGTCTTATTTCGACTGCGGCGCTTGCCGCCGATCCTGCCACCTGTAAGGCAGTCAAATTTGCCGATGTAGGCTGGACCGACATCACTGCAACCACCGCAACCGCCTCCGTCCTGCTTAAGGGCCTTGGCTATGAGCCGCACACTGATGTTTTGGCGGTTCCGGTCACTTACACCGCCTTGCATAACAAGCAAATAGATGTGTTTCTCGGCAACTGGATGCCCACCATGGAAGCCGACCGCAAAGCCTATGTTGACGATAAGAGCGTCGAAGTTTTGGGCGCCAACCTTACCGGCGCAAAATATACGCTGGCTGTGCCCACCTATCTTTATGACGCCGGCCTGAAAAGCTTTAAGGATTTGGCAAAGTTCAAAGACAAGCTTGCCGGGAAAATTTACGGTATCGAGCCGGGCAATGACGGCAATCGCCTGATCCTTGATATGATCAAGGATAATAAATTTGAGCTGAAGGGCTTTGAAGTTGTTGAATCTTCCGAGCAGGGCATGTTGGCTCAGGTGGAAAAAGCCGCAGCCAAAAATGACCCGATCGTGTTTCTGGGTTGGGAACCGCACCCGATGAATACAAAATATAAGATTAGCTATTTGTCTGACGGTGATGACGTGTTCGGCCCGGATTTTGGCGGCGCGACCATTTACACGAACACGCGCGCTGGTTTCACCAAGGATTGCCCGAATGCCGGTGCAATGGTCAACAACTTGAAGTTCACCCTCACGGCTGAAAATCAGATGATGGGGTCCATTCTGTTTGATGGTTTAGATGGTGAAAAGGCCGCCACCATGTGGATCAAGGCCAATCCCGCCGCGCTGGATGGCTGGCTGAAAGATGTCACCACATTTGATGGCAAGCCCGGCCTTGAAGCCGTGAAAAAGAGCTTGGGTCTCTAAAAAAACACCAAGCCTCGCAGGCCTATCCCGCGGGGCTTTTTTAATGGGAAGGTTTGTCTCCGGGGGATAGAAAAAGTGGATCAATGGCTTTCGCTTCATAAAATTCCGCTTGGCGCCTGGATTAAAATCGGGGTCGACCAACTCAAAACCGCGCAATGGTTTTTCGATTCGCTGACCACCGTTCTGCAGTTTTTCATCTCTGGACTCACCAATTTATTGCTATGGCTGCCACCCGGGGCAATTGTTTTGGCCTTTGCGGCGGCGGCCTATTGGATTCATCGCTCGTGGAAGCTGACAGTGTTCGTGATTTTAGCCTTCGCGCTGATCATGAACCTCGGCTATTGGAAAGAAACCATGCAAACCCTGTCGCTAATGACCTGGGCCACCGTGGTTTCCATGACGATTGGCGTGCCTCTGGGCATCGCCATGGCCCATCACAAAACCCTCAACAGCATCATGCGTCCGGTGCTGGATTTGATGCAGACCATCCCGACTTTTGTCTATCTGATTCCAACCCTGATCCTGTTTGGCATCGGGGTGGTACCAGGGTTAATTTCGACGGTGGTATTCGCTATTCCGGCACCGGTGCGTTTAACTCATCTGGGCGTATCCTCTGTGCCGGTGCATTTGCTTGAGGCGGGCGAGGCTTTTGGCGCTACCAAAAGCCAGCAATTGTGGAAGGTGGAGCTGCCCTACGCCGCGCCAACTATAATGGCAGGCATCACCCAGTGTATTATGCTGTCGCTGTCTATGGTGGTCATTGCCGCCCTTGTCGGCGCGGATGGCCTCGGCAAGCCGGTGGTGCGGGCTTTCAATACAGTCAATCCGGTCATGGGGTTTGAGGCCGGGCTGTGCATCGTGTTATTGGCGATTGTGCTAGACCGTGTTTGCCGCCAATCCACCCGCAGATCAAGGTAGGCAATTGAGGTAGGCAATGAATGACGCTCCGAAAATCGCCATCGACTTCCAACATGTGGATATTGTGTTTGGCCCCAACACCGGCCCGGCTTTGGCGCTGCTTGACGCTGGCAAAACCCGCGACGAAATCTTAAACATAACAGGCCGCGTGGTTGGCGTCGCCGACGCCAACCTGCAAGTTGATGCGGGCGAAATATGCGTGCTCATGGGGCTTTCCGGTTCGGGAAAGTCAACGTTGCTGCGCGCGGTGAACCGGCTCAACACCATTGCGCGCGGCAAAATTCTGGTGCGGCATAACGGCGAAATGGTCGATGTTGCCGCGTGCAAGCCGGAGCTCTTGCGCGACATTCGTGCCCGCTCCGTAGCGATGGTGTTCCAGCAATTTGCGTTGTTGCCGTGGCGGTCGGTGCGCGACAATGTCGGTTTCGGTCTCGAGCTGCGTGGTATGCCCAAACCGGAACGCGACAGGATTGTTGACCAAAAACTGGAGATGGTGGGTCTCACGCGCTGGGCGGATAAGCAAACGCAGGAGCTTTCCGGCGGGATGCAGCAGCGCGTAGGTTTGGCGCGCGCTTTTTCGACCGATGCCGACATTTTGCTGATGGACGAGCCGTTCTCGGCATTGGATCCGCTCATACGAACCAAATTGCAGGATGAGTTGCTCGATTTGCAAAAGCAGCTCAAAAAAACCATCGTCTTTGTCAGCCACGATCTTGATGAGGCGATGAAGCTTGGCAATCGCATCGCTATTATGGAAGGCGGACGCATTGTCCAATGCGGCAACGCCGAAGATATCGTGCTGCGCCCGGCCAATGCCTATGTAGCTGAATTTGTTGCGCATATGAACCCCATGCAGGTTCTGCGCGGTGCCAGCCTGATGACACCGGCTCATCTGATGCGGCGGGAGGGTAGCGCGATTCTGCTTGATAAGGCAGGGCAGGTTCGGCTGCATCTGGACGCCGATGAGCGCCCGCTCACTGTTGAAATAGGCGGCAAAACCGGACGGCTATCGCGCGCAAACGTCGAAACGGGCAAGTTTGATCCGACAACGACAGATCTGGTAATTGCGCCGACGGACCTCAAGTTGAAGGCGGCAATAGAGCTGCGCCGCGCCTCAGGGCACCCCATCGTTTTGGTGGATGCG
>JAYTYD010000377.1:0-1329 GCA_043742625.1 Methylovirgula sp.
GATGCTGCCCTTGAGGGCCGGTGACGTATCAGCAGGAATTGCGCGCAACAGCGCCGAACTTTCCTGATTGGCGCGGGCTTTCAGCGTGTCCACCGCCTCAATGCGCTTAACATCCGGCGCGGAGACATCAAAAGCCAAAATGGCAGCGCGCGCTTGCAGGAGAGCGGCTTTTACACCTGTATCGGACTCGCGTTTTAAGGCGGCTTCAACCGGGGCGAGCGCCTTGGCATCGTGTACCTTATAAGCGGAATCAGCCGCAATCAGCCGCTTTGCCGGATCGGTAGAGGCCAGTGTCAGGGTGCCGCTGGCAGCTTCAATGGCGCGGCGAATTCGGTTATTGACACGCACAGGTTCGCTATCGGCGGGCGGCGCAGAGACTTTGGCGCCTGTGGCCGGATCGAGCATATCGGCACCGCTTTTGATAAAGACAGCTTTGGCGGAGGCGGAAAATACCAGCTTTTGAGCGCCCAGCGCTTCGATGACTTGTGCCGCTTCGGGTGTACCGGTTTCGGCTATGTCGGCGATGGTTTTTTCAAGCTCACCAAAGTCACTGGTGGCAAGATGTGATATTAAAGTCGGAAGATCGGCGGCGGGAGCGCTCTGCACGCCCAGCAGCAAGACCAAAGCCAGCCCGCGCACAACCGTTTTCACCAAACGCGACGTCAACAGGCCCAGCATTCCAAGCATTCCAAGCATCCGATTGGTTAAAATTATCGAAAAACGACACCCCGGCGCAGGGCGCGAACGACACCCCCGCGCAGGGCGCGAAGGTGTCTGGCCTTCAGCTTATTTGGTTACGCCAATGCACTTGTTGGTGACCTTGTTGAAGTTGCCGCACTTCTTATCAACCCAATCGGCAACCAGATCCTTCGAACCTTCGAGGTATGGCGACCAAGCATCACCGGCGATGAGGTCTTTGGTTTTCTGCACAACCGAGAATTGCCCATCCGCCTGAATTTCACCGATCAAAACCGGTTTGGTGATGTAGTGGCTGGCGAGCATTTTGGAGACGCCGCCGGTCAGGTTTGGCGCTTCAATACCAACCATGGCCGCTATCACCTTATCCGCATCCACAGTTCCGGCCTTTTCAACCGCCTTCACCCACATTTTGAAACCAATAACATGAGCCTCCATCGGGTCATTGCTGACGCGCTTTGGATTTTTGGTGAAAGCTTTCCACTTTTCAATGAAGGCTTTGTTATCGGCATTATCCACAGACATGAAGTAGTTCCATGCCGCCAAATGGCCCACCAGCGGCTTTGTGTCGATGCCGGCCAACTCCTCTTCACCCACAGAGAAGGCAACAACAGGAATATCGGTGGCTTTCAC
>JAYTYD010000378.1:0-1174 GCA_043742625.1 Methylovirgula sp.
GGTCAATTTAGCGAGAATATCGGCGCTGGATGCGCGAAATTTTTCGTCAAGGGCGCCGATTTTTGCTTCGATTGAGTTGGCAATATCAGCCCGAGCGGAATTGAGTTGATCCACAATGCCGGTGCTGTGGGAGGATAGTTTTGAGACAATGTCCGCGCCTGTGGAGTCTAGCGCCATAAAAATCTCTTCGCCCTTGGAGCCGAGAGAATTGGTGACGCGGCTGCCCGCTTCGCTGACACGATCAGCGATGCGTTGTGAGGCGGCATCCAAATCTCCGGTTAACTTCTCCTGGGCTCCGGAAATGGCGATGCGGACGCGGTCCGAATGACTGACAATGGCTTCTCGCTCGCTGGAAAGTCCGTCGACAAGAACACGAATTCGGCGCTCGTTGTCTGTGTAGGAACGCTCAAGGTTAGAGACCTCGGTGCGTACCATTGTTTCTAGTTCTGAGGCGCGGGCCAACGCCCGCTCGATGCCGTCGCCCATTGACGCGACTTCGCGGCGGATGGCTTGCGAAAGAGTGACAACCTGTTCACCGGCCAAGCTTTCGGGCTCAGCCAGACGCATTGCCACTTTGGTCATGCTTTGCGCACTCTGGCGCATCTCTTGTGCGCGGCGCACCAAGGCTGCTGTGACGAAGAAAAACAGCACGGGCCCGATAGCCAGTAAAGTCCAGAACGGCAGGCGCGGGTCGGCTAAAAGATTTTGGGCCGTGGCAACAGAGGTGATGCCGGCCTGTTGCGCCGCATAGTAACCAGTGAGGCCGAGCCAAAGCAGCGAAAATACAACCGCGAAAAAAATCGGCGCACGGCTGGGACGCCGTTGCATGGTTTGTATGATTTGAGCCGCCGCCTTACGGTCATCGTTTGCGGGGGGGATGGCGGCATGGGGAAGCGGTTTGCTATCTGTTTTGGTTTTGCTGTCTTGCTTTAGGACAGGCTTGAGCGCGGGAGCATCAGGCAACTTCAGCGCCGATAAATCCGCACCGTTGCCGCCATTTTGCGAAGTGACGCGCGGCAAATTCAACGCGGTCGACTCTGGAGCTAATTCTTCCTGCAGCGCCTTTTCGATGGCATCACTATGCAGATTTGCATGGGTCTCGCCCACTTTCGGCAGTTTCATTGCAAAGGTTGGCGCGGCGGGAAGCGGGGCATCCGGCGCTTTAATTTCATCT
>JAYTYD010000379.1:0-5087 GCA_043742625.1 Methylovirgula sp.
CGCTCCGGCGCGCGCGCCTCCATGCCGGGCATGATGGACACCGTGCTCAATCTTGGTCTCAATGACGAAACAGTGCTGGCTCTGGCGCAAAGCTCAGGCGATCCGCGCTTTGCTTACGACAGCTATCGCCGTTTCATCCAAATGTTTTCCAATGTGGTGCTGGATATAGACCATCATAATTTTGAAGAAATTCTTGAGGACTACAAAGAGCATAACGGTTACGCCCTCGACACCGACCTCTCTGCCGCAGATTGGCAAAAGCTGATCGCCGACTATAAAGCTAAAGTGGTTGAAGAAAGCGGAAAACCTTTCCCGCAAGACCCTTTTGAACAGCTCTGGGGCGCGGTTGGCGCTGTGTTCTCCAGCTGGATGAACGCCCGCGCTATCACATACCGTCGTTTGAATGACATTCCGGAGAGCTGGGGCACAGCCGTCACCGTGCAGGCGATGGTGTTCGGCAATATGGGTGAAACCTCCGCCACCGGTGTTGCCTTCACCCGCAATCCTTCCACCGGGGAAAACAAGCTTTACGGCGAATTTCTGGTCAATGCGCAAGGCGAGGATGTTGTAGCTGGTATTAGAACTCCGCAAAACATCACCGAAGCAGCCCGTATCGGTGCTATGTCAGACAAGCCGTCCATGGAAAAGGTTATGCCGGAGGTGTTCGCCCAATTTGTGCGCACCACCCATCTGCTCGAACGGCATTACCGCGACATGCAGGACATGGAGTTCACCGTTGAGCGCGGCAAGCTGTGGATGCTGCAAACCCGTAACGGCAAGCGCACCACCAAAGCGGCGATTCGCATTGCGGTTGATATGGCTGCCGAAAAGCTGATTTCCCGTCAGGAAGCCATCATGCGCGTTGAGCCCGCGGCGCTTGACCAATTGCTGCACCCAACCATAGATCCAAAGGCGGAGCGCAAGTTGTTTGCCACCGGCTTGCCTGCCAGCCCCGGCGCGGCTGCAGGGGAAATCGTATTTTCGTCTGATGAGGCTGAAGCCGCGAAAGCCGCCGGACGCAAGATTGTGCTGGTGCGGGTGGAAACTTCGCCCGAAGACATTCACGGCATGCATGCCAGCGAAGGCATTTTGACCACGCGGGGCGGCATGACCTCCCACGCGGCGGTGGTGGCGCGCGGTATGGGCAAGCCTTGCGTTTCGGGTGCAGGCGGTATTCGCGTAGATTATGCGGCACAAACCATGACGGTGAGCGGTGTTACTCTGAAGGCCGGCGACATCATCACCATAGATGGCAGCACAGGGCAGGTGCTCATCGGAAAAGTGGCAATGCTGGAGCCGGAACTCTCTGGTGAATTTGCGCAGCTGATGGAATGGGCCGACAAAATCCGCCGCATGAAAGTGCGCGCCAATGCCGAAACCCCGAATGATGCCAAGGTGGCGCGCAATTTTGGCGCGGAAGGCATCGGCCTCTGCCGAACCGAGCATATGTTTTTTGAAGGCGACCGCATTGTTGCGGTGCGCGAAATGATTCTGTCGGATGATGAGCTGGGCCGCCGCGCCGCGCTGGCCAAATTACTGCCAATTCAGCGCCAGGACTTTGCTGAATTGTTTGAAATCATGTCCGGCCTGCCGGTCACAATTCGCCTGCTGGATCCACCCCTGCATGAATTCCTGCCGCACAGCGACGCGGAAATTAATGAGGTGGCCAAGAGCATGGGCGTTAGCGCCGATAAGCTCCGCCTGCGCGCCAATGAGCTGCATGAGTTTAACCCGATGCTGGGTTTCCGCGGCTGCCGACTGGCGATAGCCTTCCCTGAAATTGCTGAAATGCAAGCCCGCGCCATTTTTGAAGGTGCCATTCAAGCGGGAAAGAAAACCGGCGCGCCGGTTACGGCCGAAATTATGGTGCCGCTGGTCATGGCAAAAACCGAACTTGACTCAGTCAAAGCCCGTATTGTCGCCATGCACGAGGCCGTAACAAAAGAAACCGGGGTCAATGTTCCCTACCAGATCGGCACCATGATCGAGCTGCCACGCGCCGCAATTCGCGCTGCTGACATTGCGCAGACCGCAGAGTTTTTCTCGTTTGGTACCAACGATCTCACCCAAACCACGCTCGGCATCTCGCGTGACGATGCGGCATCGTTTCTCGGGCCTTACACCGCCAAGGGAATTTTGCCACATGACCCGTTCGTGACACTCGACATTGAGGGTGTCGGGGAGCTGGTAAAAATGGCCGCTGAAAAAGGCCGTAAAACCCGCCCAGATATCAAAATGGGTATTTGCGGCGAGCATGGCGGAGATCCGGCCTCGATCGCTTTCTGCGAAACTATAGGGCTTCATTATGTTTCGTGTTCGCCGTTTCGTGTGCCAATCGCCAGATTAGCGGCGGCGCAGGCGGCTTTGGGCCAAACAGCGGCCAGCACGGCGTAAAAGTACGGTGATTGTCTCCGTACATATTGATAAGGTCTAGCCGATGCCCATTCCCTATTTAGCGCTCATGGTATTGGCCGGTGCCGGGTTTAGCCTGGCTGTTCACCGTGATCTGGCGCTGGCCACTGTTGCAGGTTCGCCAATGATTTGGCTGTTGGGCTTGGCGCTGGTTTATGAATTTGTTCAAAAACTGATACCCGCTCTCAAGCTTATGGCGCTGACGCCGATGCAGCGGTTTTCCGGCTTCTTTGCCGGAGCACTTTCGTATTTTTTGCTGATGCGCTTCACCTAAGCAACTGTTGCCCCATTCTGAAACAGTTTGCTGCGACCAGTAGTAACCCGTCGTCAAGGTTAATTTGCCATGAATGGGTTATGAGTCCAAAGTTTTCACCGGCTTTGGCGTGGCGTATCCCGGGTTAGAGTACTTGTCGCAATCGCGTATCCTTTGGGCCGTAAAAACCGTTTCGCCGTGGTGTTTTGCCAGCGCTTTGCTGGTATCGCTTACGGCCAGTGCCGGACAGGATACGTCATTTGGCGGTTCGCGCGCTTTGCTTACCGACAGGGCAGGGGTGCAACCGCAAGACTTGGTGCCGGTTCAACAGGCCATCGCCAACGGCGCGTTTAAGCTGACAGGATTGCCAAACCAAAAAATCATCTATGAGGCCAAGCTGTTCATCGGCGAAGATGCCGAACTTGCCAAAATACCATTGGAAATTGCACCTAAACGCGACCTCAAGCGCTCCGCTGCCGTGCCCGAAGTGGACCGGCACCTCAAAGGCGACCCCTTTGTCGGTTTGCGCCCCACATTTGATGCCAAATTGCGCCACCCCGGTGCGCTTTCGGCGCTTGGCCTGTCCACCTCGTCCAAGCTGAATGCGCTCGCTACGCCGTTCACAGTGGCGCTCGCAGGCGATAGCGGCCAACTTGTGCAAGGTGGCGGCACCGGGCTGGTCGCGGGGACTCACGAAACGCCAACCGTTATGATCAAAATTCACACGCCCACCAATGCCCGCACCCGCGCTTTGCAAGGCGCGACCATGTCGGTTCCGCGCGCAGTTGCTTTGGCCTCCACGACGCCATTTGACGTTGAAACCCTCCCGGTTGAGGCGGTAATGGTGATGCCATCCTCGCCCGGGGCCATTGCCAAGGCGCAAATTTCGGTGATCGTAAAAACTCCGGCACAGCCGGATTATGTGGCCGACATGGACCCCGAGCAGATGAAGAAAGAGGAAAAATGTCTGGCGCAGGCGGTATATTTTGAGTCGCGCTCAGAGCCGGAAAAGGGTCAGGCGGCTGTAGCGCAAGTTGTGCTTAACCGCTCCATTTCGGGGCTTTATCCGTCCACCATTTGCGGCGTGGTATTCCAAAATCATTCGCATTATATGGCTTGCCAGTTCACCTTCACCTGCGAGGGTAAAGCTCTCACCATCAATGAACCGGACGCTTGGGCCACCGCGCAGCGCATTGCCAAAGAGGTGCTGCTCGGCAAAACCTACCTCGCAGCAGTGGGCGGCGCCACGCATTATCACGCCACATATGTGCGACCATATTGGGCAAAGTCGCTCAAAAAGATGGATAAAATTGGCACCCACGTGTTTTACCAGCTCAAGCCCGGGCAAACCTAGCGCTAAACCTAATCCGGCGGGGCTGAGCGGCCCTGGCGCGCGCCCGATAAAACCGTTGCCCGGAAACTTTTTTCAAATTTTTGCCACAATAATACCCAAAAAACTTTGAGCCGTGGAACCAATCCAATGTCCGGTTGGTTTGGCACCGTCATGAAAGTTGATCGGCGTTATGATCATGCGCAAAATAAGGACGTTTATTATGAAATTTGGTACTTTATTGGTTTTATCTTTTGTTTGCGGCCCTGTAACTGCGGCCTATGCCTTGGACCCGTCCGGCAATTATGTGCGGAGTGACGGCGGTACGCGGGTTAGGGTTGCCAATTGCGGCAAAAATATTTGTGCCACCAACACTTGGATCAAAGATCAGACAAGCAGCGAAAAGGTCGGCGACGTATTGGTCATGAGCCTCCAGCCCGCCGGTGAAAACACGCTTACAGGCACTGCCTATGACGGCCAGCGCAAGATGACCTATAATTTCGAAATGTCGGTTCAGCCAAAAAAACTGAACACCAAAGGCTGTGTTTTAGGCAAGCTGGTTTGCAAAGACGTGGCGTGGAACCGGATTCAGTAATTGGGGCTGTTCGCTGCAGCCGTATGAGCGCTTAAAAGCGTATCATACGGTGCATCTCCGATGGGTCGCGCAGGGGATGTGCTCGCAGTTCATTACCCCAGCTCTATGCCGAACGGCACGCCTTCAAAACAATCCGCTCCGCGTCCTATGGCTTCTATCGCTGCTACCATTTTGCCATTCCGCTCTAAAATCTTGTCGGCATGGTGCACAAATTTCAGGTTTGGCGTCGCTGTGGGAGAGCGCTCGCGGATGAGCTGCGCCAGTTCCGCCTCATCCCGCTCCGGCCGCAAAGCGCAGAGGCTGACAAACGCCGCCGCAGTCGAGCGGCTCACTCCTGCATAACAATGGATCAGCAGAGGGTGCGTGCGGTCCCATGCCCGCACAAAGTCAAGAAGCTCCTGCACATGCGCCTCACCCGGCAAAATATGCCCGTCCTGATGCGCCAAAATATCCGACATGCCGATGAACAAATGCCGCTCCGGCGCAATAACCCGCGG
>JAYTYD010000380.1:0-1011 GCA_043742625.1 Methylovirgula sp.
GCCATCGTGGCGGTGTTACGCCGTCAAACTGTTCAATCATCCTCGCAACGCCCGAAAGATCGGCCCGCGCAAAAAACTGCCCAACGTCTTTGCGTCCAACAGTCACCACGACTTTGCTTTCACGCGGTAATGCGTCAACTGCTTTAGCCATTGAACCAACCTCGCGCCAATCATCGCCGACTTGTTTTTGCCATGCATGGTTCTCCAAGCGTATTATTCGCGCACCGCAAGCAGCCGCGTTGGCGGAAATGCGATCCGCAAAAGCGTGTGTGACATCAACCAGCAGGTCAAAATGTCCATTAGCAAAATAGCTGCGAAGACCTTCTATTCCACCAAACCCGCCAACTCTTAACAGGCCTTTAGGCAAATGCGGTGAATGGGTTACGCCTGCCAGTGAAGTCGTTACATCATGTCCGAGTCCAATCAAAACACCCGCGGCTTCGCGCGCCAGAGCCGTGCCCCCTAACATGAGAATTCGGTTAGCGGGCATGGCCGATAATTTGGCCATCGCGGGCGACCACCATCACGTCAATCCGAGCGCCTTTGTCTACCGCTTTAACCGCTTGCGCTAATGCCTCTATGGCCACCGCTTGCGCCAGTTTCGGCCCTGCAAGGGTAAGAACCTCAAGCGCCGAATTCGCCGACTGAACTTGCGCGCGCAAGCCGTCAGGTACCCTCTCAGAAAGCCATGCGAAGTCCACTTGGCTGCGTCCCGAATGTAAATCCATATGCCCCTGCGCCAGCTTCACCATTTTGGCAAAACCACCCCCAATGGTTAGGCGCTCAACCGGATGGCTGCGAATATATTTCAACACTCCGCCTGCAAAATCTCCCATGTCCAGCATCGCTTCCAGCGGCAAACCGTAAGCGGCTCTTACTGCATCCTCAGAGGTCGATCCGGTGCACCCCGCTACATGCGTCAATCCGGAAGCTCGCGCCACATCGATGCCACGGTGGATGGATGCAATCCAAGCCGCGCAGGAATACGGATGCACGATGCCAGTAGTGCCC
>JAYTYD010000381.1:0-2135 GCA_043742625.1 Methylovirgula sp.
TGGCTTACAGCCGCCGCGATATTGAGTTTCGTGGCGTTGATGTTTGCACCAATCGTGTTTGTGCATCCGCTGCGAGTGGAAAAACTGCGTGTAATCACCATTTCGATCACGGTCTTGTGGTTCATTTGTGCCGGTTACGCGGTGTGGGACGGCTTGTCCGGCGGATTCTGGTCGCGTGGAGGGTTGCTGTTGGCCGGTGTGTACTTTTTAGTGCTGCCATTCATGCGCAAATCCCCTTGGGCGGAAGAAGCGTGAATTCGTCGGACTGCGACATCTCTCAACTTGCGATCAAGCTTTGAACTGGCTATGTATGAGGTTCGGTCGGAGTGTAGCGCAGCCCGGTAGCGCACTGGTCTCGGGGTCCAGGGGTCGTAGGTTCGAATCCTATCACTCCGACCAAGTCTTCAAAAACAAGTCGGCAAATTTTTACAAACAGGTCGAATCGTAATGCGCGCCCGGTCGTGCGGCGCGCAAAACGTTGTCGGCATTTTTGCTCAATTACATGCCGTGTCCCTCGCCGTGTCCCTCGCCGTGTCCACCACCCGGAACGGCTCATTTCTCCGGTTCAACAAACCCTGCAAGGAAAATAGTCATGACTTCACCCGCTTCGTTGCTGGCATCAGGGATTGCAAAAATCCTAAGTGAGTTGGGTGTTTCACGCGACAGCGCCTTTGGCGGCAGTTTAATCGTAACGTCGCCGATAGACGGTTCACAAATTGGTGCCTTGAAGCAATCCACGCCTGAACAGGCTGCTGAGGCGGTCGATCACGCCGATGCAGCCTTCAAGCTTTGGCGCAATGTGCCAGCCCCCAAGCGCGGTGAATTGGTGCGGCTGTTGGGCGACGAATTGCGTACCCATAAGGCGGCTCTTGGGCGACTGGTGTCTATCGAGGTTGGCAAGGTAACCTCGGAGGGGCTAGGCGAAGTGCAGGAGATGATTGATATTTGCGACTTTGCCGTCGGGCTGTCGCGCCAACTTTACGGTTTAACCATCGCTACAGAACGCGCCGAACACCGGATGATGGAAACCTGGCATCCGATTGGCGTGGTCGGTATCATATCGGCGTTTAACTTTCCGGTTGCCGTGTGGTCCTGGAATGCGGCGTTGGCACTTATTTGCGGCAACGCCTGTATCTGGAAGCCGTCTGAAAAGACACCGCTGACCGCCCTTGCCACTCAGGCCTTATTTGAAAAAGCCGTAGCGCGCTTTAATGCGGCAGGTGGCAACGCGCCTAGGCATTTGAACACGCTGTTGATCGGTAATCGCGACATTGGTGAAGTTCTGGTCGATCACGCCAAGGTTCCGCTGGTTTCGGCCACCGGCTCCACGCATATGGGCCGTGCAGTGGGTCCTAGGTTAGCCAAGCGTTTTGCCCGCGCCATTCTGGAACTCGGCGGCAATAATGCCGCGATTATCTGTCCGTCGGCAGACTTGGATTTGACATTACGCGGGGTGGCGTTTTCGGCTATGGGCACTGCAGGGCAACGTTGCACAAGTCTGCGCCGGTTATTTGTGCATGAAAGTATTTATGACGCGTTGGTGCCAAGCTTGAAGAAGGTCTATGCTTCGGTGACGATAGGCAATCCGCTGGTAGACGGCACCCTTGTGGGGCCGCTGATCGATGAACACGCCTTTGACGCGATGCAGAAGGCTTTGAGCGCCGCCAAAGCAGCGGGAGGCAAGGTGAGTGGCGGCGAGCGGGTGAATGAGACGCAGGGGGGTTACTATGTGCGCCCCGCGCTGGTGGAAATGCCTGAACAAACCGGGCCTGTGATTAACGAAACGTTCGCGCCGATTTTATATGTGATGAAATATTCAAACTTTGATGCGGCGCTTGACCTGCATAATGCTGTGCCGCAGGGGCTGTCGTCTTCGATATTCACCAATGATCTGCGCGAGGCAGAGGCTTTCCTGTCGAGCCGGGGTTCGGATTGCGGTATTGCCAATGTGAATATTGGGCCGTCAGGGGCGGAAATAGGTGGCGCGTTCGGTGGAGAGAAGGAAACTGGCGGCGGGCGCGAATCAGGTTCCGACGCGTGGAAGGCCTACATGCGCCGCGCGACAAACACCATCAATTACGGCAAGACTCTGCCCTTGGCGCAGGGCGTGAAGTTTGAATTGGAATAAGGGGGAA
>JAYTYD010000382.1:0-1499 GCA_043742625.1 Methylovirgula sp.
TAATCGCCGGCACAGTTCCCACAAACGGCAGCTGCGGCCACCTCGCCCGCAACGGGCCCATAACCAGCGTCGAGGCCGTATTGCAGGCAATGACCACAACGTCCGGTTGAAACTGTGCAATAGCCGTGTCCATCACCGTCACAACCCGCGAAGTCACCACATCCGGGGCGTGGTGGCCATAGGGAAATGCCGCATCATCCGCCACATAGAGATAGTCCGCTTGCGAACGCAGCAATCGAAGTTCCCGAAACACTGTCAATCCGCCAAGGCCGGAATCGAACACAAGGACTTTTGCAACGGGGTTTGTTGACAATGCTGACACGGGTTTAAATCCAAAAATGACTCACAAAGCTAAGTTATCGTCAAATCGCTAATAAGCTGAAAATGCAAAAAGCCCGGCACGAGGCCGGGCTTTGAAAAACTGTGCTGACCGCAAAAGCTGCAGTTAAAACTTATACGCTGCACTCACCCGCAGATTATGTGCAGTCTGCTGCACGCTCACCGGGCCAGAAAATACGTAGGTTTTCCGGCCATAATCGGCGTAGGAATAGTCCGCACCCAGAATGAAATTATCTGTCACAGCATAATCAACGCCTGCGCCAAGTGTCCAACCAATGCGACGGCTGGTGTAAACCGCTGGCTGTGCGGGAATGAAATTAATACCGCTCAAGCGGGCCGCAGCAACGCCGCCCTTAGCGTAAATCAGCGTCCGGCCAAATGCCATGCCAAGCTTGCCGACAATGTCAGCGCTGACGTTGTGGTTGACACGAAACTGTTCGCCACCCGCGCCGCCTGACAGACCTTGACCACGATTGGAGTGGAATGTGACGGAATCTTCCAGTCCAGCCACAAGGTTGCCGAATTGGTAGTTAAAGCCAACTTTCAAACCGCCTGCAAACGACCGGGAATTGTAATTGTGCGTTGAGGGATAGGCTGGAATATTGACGTTAGATTTCGCGAACACGCCGCCGACAAAACCACCGACATAAAATCCTGTCCAGCTGAACGCCGGTGTAACCGCCACGGCAGCCGGCGCATATGCGGGGGCTTTCCTGCTTGGCAAATCCGCTGCAAACGCCGCAGTGCTCAAAGCAACTAAAGCCGAAGCCGCAAATAAAATGTTTCTCATACCTGTATTCCTTCAAATTTGCGGCTGACCGCATTACGTCATTCGCAAGCGAACTCTGCGTCACTTACCAAATTAATAGCATAATGTGTCCACGTTGTCTGTGACCATAAGGCAACACACGGCGGATTTTAACGTTTTGATAGGGCTTTTAGCCGTCGCGACACAACAACATGGTTACCAAACCATTGATATCGCGTGAGATTGTTCACAAAGCTTAAGAGCGGTCGGATTGGAGGTTAAAACCACCAGCGAATGCCACGCGCGTATTGGTGTGGCGGCCTTGCCGGATCGCCGCGATCATTCTAGAGCGAAAACAAAAAAGCCCGGCACATGGCCGGGCTTTTGCGTCTCATTGCAAAGATTAGAATTT
>JAYTYD010000383.1:0-5262 GCA_043742625.1 Methylovirgula sp.
ATTACCTTCGGTATTTCCGGTATTTGCGGGAGCCTATACGCACTGCTGAGCGGGAGGCTGTCTGTGCTGCGCCAACCGTGGAGAGTGTGGGCGCTGGGCGTGGGCGGCCTGTTTGGCTATCACGCAATTTATTTTGCGTCCTTAAGGCTTGCGCCACCCGCCGAGGCCGGGTTGATCGCTTACCTGTGGCCCTTGTTGATTGTGGTGTTTTCAGCGCTGCTCCCCGAAGAAAAGCTACGCTGGCAGCATGTTATTGGCGCAATGCTTGGCTTTTCCGGGGTCATCATCCTGTTTCTGGGCAAGGGAAACGCACTCACGCTGTCTGACACCTCTATCAAAGGTTATGCGTTGGCGCTTCTGTGCGCGTTTATCTGGTCGGGTTATTCGGTTTTATCCAGAACTGTAAAACAGGTGCCAACGCTCGCAGTTGCAGGGTATTGTTTGGTTACCGCCGCTCTGGCGTTGGCAGCCTCTGCCTTGTTTGAAAACATGCAGCCTGTGCATTTCGATGTCCAGCTGCTGGCGGCCACCGCGCTTGGTCTTGGACCGCTGGGTTTTGGCTTTTTTGCGTGGGACTACGGTGTAAAACATGGCGACATCCGTCTGCTGGGCATTGCCGCTTTTGCCGCGCCTGTCCTCTCCACTGTAATTTTAGTCGCCACCGGCTATGCGGCGGCCTCATGGGCTTTGGCGCTGGCCTGCGCGCTCATCGTGGGCGGTGCTCTCGTTGCGACCCGTCAGTCCCAAACATAGTGCGTGTAATCATAAGCAGTTTCAAAACCCAATGAGCCGTAAAGCCCTCGCGCCGCAGTGTTACCAACCCGTACTTGCAAATAAGCTGAACTTGCGCCTTGAGCCACCCCCCAAGCCAAGCAGGCAGAACTGAGCTTGCGGCCCAAACCCTGGTGGCGGAATTGCGGAGAAATTACCAGATCATAAATTCCAACCATGCCGCGTTCATACACAGCCAAAGCCCAAGCCGCAGGTGCCCCGTCTTGATTTAAAGTTAAAAAACCCGCCGGCAAAATCAAATGCGCCAATGTGCGCCGCAATGCGCTCACACCCGCCTCGCCATAGCCGTAGGCCGACATCGCTCCGCCAAGCCAATCCTCCGAAGCAACCGGCTCCACCAAGACCTTCTCCGGCATTTGGGCGTGGCACTCAGGCGCATAAAGCCCGAGCGAAGCGTCATCCACGCGCCACCCGAGTTTTGCCAAACCTGCTGCAGTTTTCTGTCCCGCTAGGGGTGTTATTCTTATGATTGGTTGCAAACCCGCTCTTTGAAACTGTTGTTTGACAATGGCAGACAACGTCTCCGCGGTTAAACCGGAAGGATAAAGCGCGCTGGCCGAATTCGCCCGCCGGGTATGGCCATCTGCCAAACGCAATACCCAACCATCCACGTGCAAAGTGCAAAGTGTCGGCCAGGCATTAAAGCAGCGCTGCTCCAGCGCACGAACCAGCGCAATATCAACCATACAGCACCCATTAAAAAGGGCCGGCGAGGTGCCAGCCCTTTTTAAATCTAAATTGTAGAAACTTACGCTTCGGTGGTCTTAACTTTCAGCACTTGGCGACCGCGATACATGCCGGTTTTCAAATCAACATGATGCGGACGGCGCAATTCGCCGGAATCCTTGTCCTCGACATAAGTCGGGGCCACGAGCGCATCTGCCGAACGGCGCATACCGCGCCGTGAAGGTGATGTCTTTCGCTTTGGAACTGCCATAATAAACTCCTGCCACTGCCAGACCTAATCTAGCAGTCTGATTTCGAGCCGTGCAACTACACGTTTTTTTGATGCTTGGCTAGAGGCACTGCATTAAAAAGCTGATTTATCGGGATCTAATCAGGTCTGCTCTAACCTTGCCCGATCTGATCTTGCCTGATATCGGCTTATCCAATGTCATATTCGACAAATCAGTCTTGCCGTTGTGTGGCGATAAATTCCGGCAGGTCTTCCGCTCGCGCACAAAACTCTTCCAGATGCGGATAGCGTCCCGCACTGACCGCGTCTTTCAATACCATCTTTTGAAAGCGCCACGCCACCGCAATGGTAACATCCGCTTGAGAAATTTCTTGACCAAGAACCCAAGGCTTCGCCTTGGCAATTTCGGGCTCCAGTAATGCGAGAGCGTCATGCAGTTGTGCCGTAACCCGGCTCAACCATGGCGCATAGCGGATTGCCTCAGGCCTTTTGCGTTCATACTCAATTTGGACGGCCTTTTCGCATGCCGCCAAGCCAATGCCTATTAACCGCAAGGCGCGGGCGCGCTCCGGCCCTTTGGGCATCAACGCCTTTTCCGGCGCAACAACGGTCCACAAATAATCTAGAATAAGCGAAGACTCCATCAGAACCGTACCATCGTCGCAGACGAAGCTCGGCGCTTTCAACAACGGGTTGATTTTACCGAATTCCGGCATGTGCCGGAAAACTGAAATTTCGTGATGTTCAAAAGGAATTTTATTCAATCGCATTTCGATTGCCACACGGCGCACAAATGGCGAGTCCAGCATTCCTATCAGTTGCATGTCAGCTCCAAGTTAAGGCCTTAATTTGTTTACAGGACATAATTTGGTTACAGGCCATAATTTGCCAGCCCGAAAAATAGCCCGAGCCCCGTGATCAGCACAACACAGGCAGCAACAAATTCCAATCCATTCAACACCAAAGCGGCACGGCCCGTGCCTTTTCCCGAAATCCGGATAGCGATGTTTTTAAACCAAACCGCAAACGCTGCCAAAAAACCTGTGGTGAGGGCGGTGCCAAGCGACATCGCCAGTGTCGCAACAATGCCCGCCCAGAAAATACCCTGAGACAGTGCAAACACTAACAACAGAATTGCCCCTGAGCAGGGGCGCGATCCCGCTACAACAACGGTGGTAAGCGCAGCGCGCCAAGAAAACCCTGCTCCCAGCGTTTTTGGATCCGGCGCGTGAAAATGCCCGCAGTGATCATCATGAACATGAGCTTCGGAGACACTCACTTCATGCCTGAGGGCCTGACCTTGATATACCTGACCTTGATATACCTGAGCTTGATTGAACTCAGCTTGATGCGCTTGAGCACTGTGAACATCTTCGCGCGGATGATCCCCATGGGCGTGATGCCCATAGGCGTGATTCGCGCGGGCGTGAACATGTCCATGCGCGCCATGGTGCGCGTGAGCCGACGATGTTTGCGGGGATGTCTCCCCTTTTGCCACGTCAGCTCGCATGGCATGAAAAAACGCGCCGCCCTTGCGCCAAACCAGCCAAGCGCCAAACAGAGCTATTCCTGCAAAGCTCAAAAGCTCAATCACATGTGCTGAAGCTTGCATAGTTTGCGCTGTGGCATTCAAAATGAGCGCCAGCACGCCTACCAGAGCAACCGCTACAACACCCTGCAGCAACGCCGCTAAAAACGACAAAATAAGCCCGCGCCGCAATGCTTGCTCGTTGGCAATCATATAAGATGCGATAACCGCCTTGCCGTGCCCCGGGCCTGCCGCATGAAACACCCCGTATCCAAAGCTCAACGCTGCCAACGTCATAGCTGCCGACGGGCTGGCTACCACTTTATGAACGGCGGCAGTCAGGCCTTGCTCAAGCGCCATTTGTTGCGCTAAAATCCAGCCAAAAATACCTGTGGCATTGCCGCCGCCCTCAGAGATACCCACATCGAACGGCGAGCGCGCCAAGGCCGAGTTGCACCAGGCCGCCGTCAAAATTAAATATATGAAAGGTGCCGTCAGTTTCTTCATTAAAATCCTCAAGGACACGCGATTAAAACGCGCGTGGCTAGCTTGATACCGAAATTAATTCCAGGCGATTCATTGGTGCCTGCCACATCTTTAAGCCTTTGCGCGTCCGCGCCCTCCAGTTCCTTTGGCTTGCTCGAACTGTTAGAACAACCGGAAGGCGCACCAATCAGCGCAACCGCATCCTCCGGCGCAAAATCAAACTGCACAAAAAACTCAGGATCGTAAACTTGCAAAGTCATCGCCGGCTTGGCGGCCACAGGCACGCTAAGCGGTAAATCATAGGTCAGCGTCACCAGCTTATCCGCGCCAACGTCCAGATGTTCATTTCCCGGCGCGCCCATCTCTTGCTGCTTACCGCCCACCTTTAAAATCGTAAAATAACCAAATTCTGCCAAACTTTCTGTATTCACCTTAGCCAACGGTGCGAGCTGCTCGCGTGTTGGCACTTTGCCATCCGTTCCTAAGCCTTGAATTTGAAATGCGGAGTAAGCTTCGTCAAAAGTCCAGGATTGGCGCAAGCCCGTGACTTTGCCCGAGGCATCAAAGTTTAGCTGTGCCCGAGCCGTAACCCACACATGAGGGTGCGCCAAAGCAGCGCCTGAACTCAAAGCACAAATCCCCAAGCCCACCAAGATCGAAAAAATGCACCGCACGTTGCACTCCAAATCACATAGGATTAGAATAGCCGATCAATTGTGCCAAAAGCGAGACAAATCCGGCGACGGAGGTTTGCGCTCCCCCGCATATACCGAAAGCTTCGCACTGCTTTGCCTAAGCAATTGTTATTTTTAATTAAAAGCAAAAATTGCGTTGATATTTCAGCCCAATTGATTAATTTGTAATTCTTGGGCGATCGCAAAATAAAAACAGCGGAGCCGAAGGGGGGAGTCTGTGCCGCATTTTGACCGGCTGGAAACACGCTCGAGTGTAAACCGTGAAAACGCTCTGTTTCGGGACTTGCGCGCTGTCCTTGGAATCGCAAAAGCGCGTTCGATGGCGTTGCGGGCGCAGCTCAAAAACATCCAAGTCGAGCTGCTCAAATCCCGGCTGGAACTGGCACAAATACCGCTCCTGCGCCGCGATGATATTCAAAAACTTCAAAGCGTAACACCACCGCTTGGTGGCATGAATGCCGCGCGGCTTACCACATTGAAAACACTGTTCCATCCTCAAATTGGCATCGTCATGGCAGACGGCCACGCTAAAGACTGGTGGGGCGGTGCCCGCGCGCTTTTTGCTGCTGGTTTTCGTCAAGGGGACATTGTCCTGAATGCCTGCGCCTATCACTTTGAAGTGGAAGGTCATGCCATGGAATCGGCAGCCAATGCCATGGGCGCGCTGGTAATTCCTGTTGGCACAGACCAATTTGAACGCCAAATTTCGATTTTGAGATCTTACCCTGTCACTGGCTACATCGGCTCACGCGGACATTTGTCCGCGTTGATGTCACGCGGAATCGTGTTTAAAAATGCTCTCATCGTTGGGAAATACTCCCGCAAACCTACAGATCCGCTGTTGA
>JAYTYD010000384.1:0-1076 GCA_043742625.1 Methylovirgula sp.
GAAAACCTCGTTCACGCGTGGGGAAACCCAACGCATATTCGCCGCTTCTACGCTAAGCGGCACCCCGCGTCGGATTTCCCCGCGCGCTCCTTGCCTCGCAACAGCCCTCATAGGCCACGGCGGGCCCCATCCCCTCCGCCGGAAACGTCATCCGGTGAACAAGGGTAAACCTGCGCTCAAATCTGGCGATGCGCTTTGCGCCCAAAGAGTGCGGGAAAAATTGAAACGTCTGAACCCGTCAAACGCAACGTAATAAACCACAGCGCCGCTGCCCAGACACTGAGAGCGAGGCCCGCCGAAATGGTGGCACCGTACAAGCCATACATTGGCACCAGAAAATAGTTTCCGGTCATCACGGTCACGATCCCAATAGCCATAGGAATGAGCGGGCGGTATGGTTTTTGGGCCATCGATAACACCAATGCGCCGGGGCCAAAGACAGCGCGGATCAATAAGGCCAAACACAAAATTCCCAACGGCCCGGTGGCCTTGGAAAATGCCGGGCCCATCAACGCAAAAACGAAAGGCGCCACGATTAAAGTGCCCGTCAACATAGCCACTGCCGTTGCTGTAGCGGCGATGTTGGTGTGCTGAATCCGCTCCACCAATGCACCGGGCAGGCCGTTTCTTTCGGCCTCAAACAAATGTGGCAGACTGAGTGAATAGACTGCCGTCACGCCGAAAGCAGCGAGCGCAAAAAGCCGCGTGGTGACCCCAAACACCGCCAATTCTTCATAAGGTAACTGCCTCGACAGAAGCAACAAATCAAAATCAAAGAAGAAGTCTCCGACAAGTGCGAGCAAAGCCCAAGGCAGCGCATAAAACCACCAACGGCGATGCTCGGACGTTCCAGCCTCAGCTCGTGGCATCTTAGCAATCACGCGCCACGCGAAGATCATAAAAACGGTTGCTAAAATGGCCGTGCCCATACACGAAAACCATAACAGGTTGAGCACGCGGTCACCTGAGGTGAAATTATAGGCCAAAGAGAGTGCTGCCGCTAAAATCAAAGGGCGCGCAATCCCGTCACCAGTCATCGCCAGAAACGGCCGTCTGAACGCCACCAATATGGCACC
>JAYTYD010000385.1:0-3925 GCA_043742625.1 Methylovirgula sp.
GCGCGCTCGGCTGAAACCTGCCCGCGTTGCCGCTTTTTGGCATTTGGAAGAAACACCTCATGCGCGGCTTTTAAAGCAGGAAACGCATGAATTGCCCTAAGCCCATCCTCCTCATCGAATCCTAACCGGGCAATTTCGTCTGACAGTTGATTCGCGCGCGTCGCAATTGCCGGCACGGCTGTCTCTTCCGGTGTTTTCAGCAAGCCGAGACGCTTGAGCCAAAGCCCGATCGAAAGCTGCCCGCTGGCCCAAGACAGCGCAACTGCTAAAATCAAACCTGCAATGGTTGGCGACATCCAAGCCACCAAACTGGGCGAAATCATCATACCGCCCATCAAACAAATCAAACCCAACAAAACGTGGCTGCGATGCCGGCGGATAATGTCCTTGAGCGGAATAGACCCGTCGTCGCGCCGCTGCGGATTCCACCCTGTATCGCGACCCAACAAAATCTGGCTCACCGCGCCCGATTGAACCAGCATCATAATGGGTGCCAGCAAAGCCGAGAGAATAATCTCAAACAGGGTTGAAAGCGTCAAAAGTATAGCCCCACCCGCGGCATTGCGGGTTTCGCTTTGTACCAGGCTAACCAGCAATCCGAATATTTTAGGCGCAAGCAAAATGGCAAGCGTTAGTTCGAACAGGCTAAGTGATCTTTCGGCATCAAACCGCGGCCAAGTCGGAAACAAAGTAAATTGGTCAGTGAAATATTCGGGGCGTATGTAGCGCGCCTGCAAAACCAGCACCAAACCTACCAACAACTGCGCCATCCAAAGCGGTGAAGCAAGATATGACATAATACCGGTAAAAAAATGTTGCCGTGTCGCCCAGTGGAGTCCTTTGGAGGGCACCACACGAATATGTTGTAAGTTGCCTTGGCACCACCGTCTGTCACGCGCGGCCAAATCAATCAATGAGGGCGGACTTTCCTCAAATGACCCACCCAACACGGGAAGCATGTACACCGCAAATCCCGCGCGGCGGATCAATGCCGCCTCGACAAAGTCATGACTCATGATATGGCCGCCGAAAGGTGGTCTGCCGCGCAAATCAGGCAAGCCGCAATGGTCAGCGAAGGCTTTGGTTCTGATAATCGCGTTGTGACCCCAATAGTTGCCGTCTCGCCCCATCCAAACGGACAGCCCCGCAGCAATTACCGGCCCATAAATTCGTGCCGCAAATTGTTGTTGGCGCGCGAACAGAGTATTGCGATTGATAATAAGCGGAAGTGTTTGAATGATGCCTGAATCGGGATCAGCCTCCATCGCCGCCGCCAGCGATACGATAGAGTATCCGGTCATTAAGCTATCGGCATCCAGCACCACCATCTGAGGATAAAGCCCTCCCCAGCGGCTGACAAAATCGCCAATGTTTCCGGCCTTTCGAGCCGTATTTGTTGGCCGATGGCGGTAAAAAATCGGGAAATTCTCACCTAACCTGCGCCGTAAAGCCAAAAACGCCCGCTCTTCGGCCACCCAGATATCAGGGTTGGTCGTATCGGATAGGAAAAAATAATCAAAATGCGCGCCAAGACCTGTTTTGGCTACATCCTCGGCGATAGCCTGAACTGCTCCAAAAACACGGCTCGGTTGCTCATTGTAAATTGGCATCACCACAGCGGTTTTACTGATAAGCGACGTTGGGGCGCTCTGGCGTTTGGGCGCGCGAAACAGTAGCCAGACCAAGCCGACAACCGCGCTGCTGAACGCGAGCGCAATCCACGAAAAGTTGGCAACAAACAAAACCAGCAACACCCATTTAAGGACGCTCACCCCGCCAACATCGACCACGCGGTACATTTCATATGCGCCGTAGGCTGTAAGCGCCAGGCCGCCACCAAAAACCACAAACCGTGCCAGCCATGGCTTGGCAGCAAGCTTTAGCGCAACTGAGCGGCGGACTTCAGTCCTTTTGTCAAACCGCGTCAGCGATTGTACCGGCATCGCCAAGGGCGCTTCTTGCGGCATCGCGGGGTCAACGACGCCTGTTTTTCCGTCATATATCGGCAAGGGTGGTACGGCCAATGTGCCGCGCAAAACCGGTTCGGCCTCGGTGTGTTCAAAATTCAACCGGTCCAACGATACACCCATGTTTCACTCAGCGGCTTGCCCTCCGCTTGAAGTGCAAGTCTTATCTCTACCAGATTTTCGCCCGCAGGTTCAAAATCAAATTGTACGCGAATCGTTTTAGCGCCCCGCCCGGGTAAGATGCGGCTGCTGATCAGTTGCCCGCCTGTCAGGGTTAGCGCAGCACTTATGGCAGGGGGGCGAGCGTCCTCTGCCAGCGTATCCCCGCTAAAATCAACCAGTATCCGGCGCAAAGCTTTGCCACTTTGCGTGGTTTTACCACTTCGCGCCAGCGTAGCTATGGCGAGCGCCGGCTTTATCGGCGGCGACCAGCACCAAAATTGCCGATAGGCATAGGTGGCCTCGGTGCCGGGCTTTAACCCTTCTTTAGGCCGCCAATAAACATAAACATTCTGGTTCACTTCTGAATCGCTTGGAATTTCCAAGAGTTCGAATTGCCCGGCACCCCAATCTTGTATAGGTTCAATCCACAGCGAGGGTCGGCGTTCCCAATGTTGATTATCGTCCTCAAATGCAGAGCTGTCTCGCTCCCGCTGGATCAGTCCGAAACCACGCGGGTTCTCATCAATGAAAGCTGAGCCTTGTAATGTTTGCCGGTTGGAAACGGGCCGCCATATCCACTCACCCCGACCGGTAAGCATCTGCAAGCCTGTCGCCTCATAGACGGCGGGACGCAAATCATCGGTTTTTCGCTTATCAAGAGGTGAAAAAAACGATGTCACCTGCATCGCGGCAATACCAACATGGTCAACGGTAACGCGCGGTACTAATGTGGCTTCCGTGTCAATTATGGTGGCGTCGCCGATACGAATGGTGAAGCGGAAGGCTCCGGTGACGCTCTCAGAGTCCAATAGCGCGTGCACCACAATCTGGCGCGTTGCAGGGGCAGGCTTTTCAATCCATACGGCGCGAATGATAGCAAACTCTTCGCCGCTGGGATCTCCGGTGCGCACCGCCAGCGCCCGCGCCATCACGCCGATGTTTTGATCCTTCGCAACGCTACGGAAAAAACTGGCACCTTGGAAAATCACTCGTTCATCCAAGCCGCCACCATCCCGCGATTCCAAAATGCGAAATCCGGAATAGCCGATATCTTTAATGTCTTTGCCAATATCAATTTTATCAAAGTCAAACCGGGACGGGTCATAGCTAATGCGCTGGCTTGACCCGCCATCCACTGTGAAAAGCTCCATCGGCGCGGAGAAAATAAACCCGCGATGCAAAGGCTCAATCGCTAAGCCCAGACCATCCGCCGCCCATATGGCGCTGTTTGGCTTTGGGCGAATACCGACATACTGCTCATAATTCAGGTTCGAAAACATATTTGGCAGGGTGGTATCAGGAGCCTTATAAGGTTTGGATGCCAAAAGCCGCGCCTGCTCAACCACCCGCAACGCCTCGAAGGCGGGCGCGGTTTGAACAGGAGCCTCGACCGGCTTTGTTTGAGCCATCAGGCGCGTGGAAATACTAATATAAGAGCCCGCAATCAACCCGAATTTAAGTGCGTCACGCCGATGATACATGAAAGACGAAGTGCCTTTGTTTTGACCACGTTTGATATTCATGACGATTTCTCAATATGCTTCGCACGGGCTGTTTAAAAGGTTGCACCGCGACGTATAATCGTACGACTTGGTTTTTGTGGGAGATTGGGTGAATTTGCAAATTAAATTTTCGGCTTCTAAATTTTAACTTTCTTTGGGTTGAATACGTATTACCCGCCCTTTGCCCCCGCCCGGGCCAATATCACAGGACTTGATCATTCTATGCCGCAGAACTCTTTTTCCCAGTCGCCCCGGCGCTGCCTCGCTGTAGTTCTTGCAGCCGGAGAGGGCACA
>JAYTYD010000386.1:0-1095 GCA_043742625.1 Methylovirgula sp.
GTAAAATCCCGCACATCACAGAACATAATGGTCAGCTCACGAATTTCGCCACCGAGTTTGAGTTGCGCCGGATCAGACGCCAGTCTGCTTACAAGTTCAGGCGCGACATAGCGCGAAAAAGCCGTCGAGACCCAACGTTTTTGCCGTTCAACCTGCCAATATTTGAGCAATGCTGTGCCGCTGAAGGCCAAAAAGCCGAAGCTCGACGGGAGCAGAGCGTCAATCAAAAGATTTTGGGTTTGAAAACCAAGATAGCTGAAGAGAAACGCCAACAGTATGAGCATTAAAGCTAAAAAAGCGCCTAGCAACGGGGGCAGTGTCATCGCGATGGCCCCTGCTATCGTGCACAAAAGCACCAAAACCACAGCCTCAATCGCGGGTGCAAAGTCCGGTCGCTGCAACAGCGAGCCTGCCAATATGTTCTCAAGCACCTCTGCGTGAATATCGACCCCTGCCACCACGCCTGATAATGGCGTGGCGCGAATGTCGTTGAGGCTTGCAGCGGTTATGCCGATTAGAACCATTTTGCCGCGTACCACATCGGCGTCATTTTCACTCGTCATTATGGTTGCAGCGGAAATATGCCTCTCGCGCTGCGCACCGGCAAAATGCGGACGAACAGCGCCTGTCGGATCCGTAGGAATGGCTATTTCGCCTGTCTTTATCGCTAAAATTCCCGTGGGCTTACCAAAAGCCTCAGCGCCGGACGCGTTAGAAGATTTGATTAAAATGGTGCCGGTGTCCTGCGCCACCCGCAACAGTTCCAAGTCCAATGACGGAACCAAACCATTTGCAAACCTGAACACCAACGGCACCCGCCGCAAAATGGTGTCGTCTTCCAAGGCTGTGTTGATTGCGCCGACACCCGCCGCCGCAGCTTGCAAACGGGGGAGGGGCGAAATTGATCCCGAAAACGGCAGAGCGAACTGGGCGGCAACATCGCCTGCAAAAGCGAAGTTTGCCTTGGACTTTGCCGCACCGTCCACCGGATTTGTGGTTAGAGTTTGAGCCAAAACCGCGCGTGTTTTTGTCAGAGCCTCTGCAAAAATAGTATCATTTGAAACGACATCCTTGCCCAAGGCTTGCACTATCGCT
>JAYTYD010000387.1:0-7617 GCA_043742625.1 Methylovirgula sp.
CCTGGCACAGACCATCACTATGATGTCTCAGCGGCGCTTCGGCCGCGTTTGAAGTGACAGGAGACAGGCAGATGGCTGCATCGATCGGCTGCCCCGCCACAGCCATAGGCGGAGACAACACCAGTTGCAAAATGAGCGCATAAGCGAGTGCAAATGTGGTTAGAAACCGACCTGCCTTCTGCTGAAGAATTCGCAACATTTCCATCACGACATAATTACATCGCAGAAGGATTCGTCAAGAGGTCGCTCGAGGTCACAACATTTCACGCCCGGCGAATTGTCGCAGTAAGCGGGGGAAATTTGACTTTAAATGCGCCTGCTACGAATAAAGACACAATTCGCTGAAATGTTCAGTCTTGCATCCGGCTACCAGAATTTGAGGACAAGATGATGAGCGCATGGTTTTCTAAAGCAATTTTACCAAAATCCTTTTTGAAACTGAGGCCATCAACACTGTTAATTGTCGGACTTGGCGCTTTGGTTTTGGTCTCGCCCGCTTTGGCCAGTCTCAAGAGTGTGATGGAAGAAATGGGCGCGGCCAATAAGGTGGCCAAATCTTTAGCGTCCAGCAATTTTGACCCCGCGAAGGCCGTCGAAGTTTTAAAAAAATTAGCCGATCAATCTGACCAATCCATCAAGACCTCCCCCGCAAACGCCGACGGCAAGGATATGAACAAACGATTTGTGGCATTTTCTGCCGTTGCCCGGCAGGCGGCAACACCGGGACTCGACAAGGCAAAATTCAACGCTGTGTATTCTGATCTCGTGTCACAGTGCAAAGGCTGCCACACGAATTACCGCAATTGAAGCGGGGAGCATCACTATGACCACTGTTGCCGCACAACAGGTGCAACCCACGGTTTTGGTTTGGGATTTGCCAACTCGGCTGTTTAAGTGGAGCCTCGTGATCACAGTTGTCGGTGCCTATATCACCGCACAATTTTCCAGCAACACCTACACTCTGCACAAGTATTTTGGCATTGCGGTGCTTGTTTTGGTGGTATTTCGGGTGATGTGGGGTTTTTTCGGTGGATCCACCAGCCGCTTCGCCACCTTCATAGCGTCACCCGGGACAGCGATATCGTACCTAATCGATAAACGCAGCAGATCTGTGAAGCGCTATCTGGGCCACAATCCGGCGGGCGGCTTGATGATATTGACACTACTGGTGTTTTTGCTGCTGCAGACAGCAACCGGGATGGTGGCAAGCGACGGGCTCGACGCTAATGGCCCGTTTGCAGACAGCGTGCTGCCGTGGGTTTCGGCTATCGGCGACAGCATCCACAAGGTGAGCGTTTACGCGTTAATGGCGTTCATCGCCATTCATATTGCTACGAATATTTGGGCCCAATATCACGGTGAGCCGCTTATATCTGCAATGGTAAGCGGCGTAAAACCCGCCGACGATTATGCCGACGCTAGGGCAGCGCGCGCCGGGCAGGTGTGGGTTGCGGCAGTATGCCTAGCTGCTTCGGTGGTTAGCGTGGTAGGCGTTGTCAGGTTTTACGGGGCGGCGCTTTAAGCGCTTCCCCTGCGTTTAAAATGCCGCGGCAGTTATGTAACCCTCATTGCTTAATCTACGTCTTCAATGGTTTCATTGGCTTTTCCACTGATGCGGTGCGCCAATGAGGCCTCGACAAAATCATCGATGTCACCATCCAATACGTCTGAGGGGCTCTGGCTGGTGTGGCCGGTGCGCAAATCTTTCACCATCTGGTAAGGCTGTAGCACGTAAGAGCGGATTTGGTGGCCCCAACCAATATCGGTTTTGGCAGCGGCCTCTGCATTGGCTTTTTCTTCGCGCTTCTTGAGCTCCATTTCATAAATGCGGGCGCGCAACATGTCCCAAGCCATGGCTTTGTTTTGATGTTGCGAACGGCCGTTTTGGCATGCGGCCACAATGCCGGTCGGGTTATGCGTGATGCGGACAGCAGAGTCTGTGGTGTTAACATGCTGGCCGCCTGCACCCGACGAACGATAGGTGTCGATACGGCAATCTGATTCCTTGATGTCCACAACAATTCGGTCATCAATGACAGGATAAACCCAGACCGAGGCAAAGCTGGTGTGGCGGCGGGCGTTAGAGTCAAACGGGGAAATGCGCACCAATCGATGCACCCCGCTTTCAGTTTTCAGCCAGCCATAGGCATTGTGACCTTTGATCAGCAGGGTTGCGCCTTTGATCCCCGCCTCGTCGCCTGCGGTTTCTTCGATAATCTCGACCTTAAACTTGCGGCGCTCGCCCCAGCGGCCATACATACGATAGAGGATGCGGGCCCAATCACAGCTCTCGGTGCCACCGGCACCAGAGTGAATTTCGACATAGGCATCGTTGCTGTCCGCCTCGCCGGAGAGCATGGCCTCAACTTGCCGGCGCTCAGCTTCAACTTTGATGGTGCGCAATGCAGCGACACCCTCGTCCTCGGTGGCAACATCGCCCTCAAGCTCGCCTAACTCGATTAAAGTGAGGGCGTCGTCTAAACCGTTGTCGAGCGATTTAAGCGAATTAATGCCATCTTCAAGGAGTGTGCGCTCACGCATCAGCGTTTGGGCTGCGGCGGCATCATTCCAAAATTCGGGATGCTCTGATTGGGCGTTTAGCTCAGCGAGGCGACGTGTGGCGGCATCAACGTCAAAGATGCCTCCTTAGCAGCCCTATAGACTGCTTGATCTGTTCGTTGAGCGCTTCAGCTTCGGCGCGCATGGGTGAGTCCCTTCAATTTGTCGGGTAGGTTTAGCGGGTTACGGGAGGCGAAACAAGCCTAATACAAACCACCCGTGCCGGAACCAACCGAAGAATCTGATCCACCGCTGCCAGATGCAGCCAAACCACAATCTCCGATACATTGTAAGGAATCCGGCGGCGCTGTGCCGGGCTTAAAGGCTTCGAGAATGGCCCCTGCCCCATTGGAACGCAGTCCAGACTTAACATCGACACTTATCAGCTTGATGTTGGCCGGAACACGAAACGGCACGTCCGGCTTATCTTTCAAAGCCATAGTCATGAAGTCGCGGAATATTGGCGCGGTGTATGTTGCAGCTTGCGCTGAATCGCCAAGAGACCGTGGCAAATCGTATCCCATAAACACACCGACTGTCAGATCAGGCGAATAACCGACAAACCACAGGTCTTTTGCGTCGTTGGTTGTGCCGGTTTTGCCAGCCAGATGTTTGCCGACAGCCTTGATGGAAATGCCCGTGCCGCGCTGAATTACACCTTCCATAATAGACGTGATTTGATAGGCGGTAAGCGGATCGAGAACCTGCTCGCGCTTATCGATTAGGCGCGGCTCATTCTGATTATCCCATTTAGGCGCGTCACACCCCTCGCACGTGCGCTCGTCGTGTTTGTAGATATTTTTGCCGAAGCGATCTTGGATCCGGTCAATCAACGTTGGCTTAATGCGGCGGCCGCCATTGGCCAACATAGAATAGGCCGTGGTCATGCGCATCAGAGTGGTTTCGCCCGCGCCAAGAGACATGGACAGCACCGGCAACATGTCGTCATAGATCCCAAAGCGTTTGGCATATTCGACAATCAGCGGCATACCAATGTCTTTGGCCAAACGCACTGTCATCAAGTTGATTGAGTGCTCAATGCCATAGCGCAAGGTGTGCAATCCCCCGGATTTACCTTCGAAGTTTTCCGGGCTCCAAATACCAAGCCCGTTGCCTTGATCGATTTCAATCGGCGCATCCAAGATTTGGCTGGATGGCGTGTAGCCGTTATCAAGCGCGGTGGCATAAACAAACGGCTTGAAGGAAGAGCCGGGCTGGCGCTTAGCCTGCGTGGCGCGGTTGAATTCTGACTGATCAAATGAAAAGCCGCCTACCATCGCAAAAACACGGCCCGTAAACGGGTCCATCGCCGTGATTGCCCCGGATACTTCGGGGATCTGACGCAACCGGTACTGACCGGATTTTGCGTCTAACGGCTCAACGTAAACAACATCGCCCGGTATAAAAATGCCCTTCAAGGATTTGCGGGTCCATGCGACGCCTGGCGCCGAAACCTGAACGGTCTCTCGAACCGACTCAACCGCGCCGGAGCGGTCCTTGGCAGATTGCAAGCCGACGCGGGCTGAAGTATCCGTCATATCCAGAACGACACCCAGCCGCCAAGGGCGAACGTCGTTATAGGACGGAACCTCTGCCAAGGCCGTGCCCCAGTCAGCACCAAATTCAATGTGTTTGACGGGGCCGCGCCAACCGTGGGCCTCATCATAACGCACCAAGCCGTCGGTAAGCGCCTTGCGCGCCATCTGTTGCATCTTTGGATCGAGCGTGGTTCGCACCGAAAGACCACCCTCATAGAGCTTCTTCTCCCCATAGCGATCCGATAATTCGCGCCGAACTTCTTCCGCAAAAAAGCCGGAAGCATAATTTGTTGGAACGATGGATTTTGGATTGACCCCTAACGGTTCTTTTTTGGCGGCTTCCCCATCCGCGCGCTTCACGAAGCCGTCGAGGATCATGCGCTCGATGACGTAATTGCGACGGGCCTCCGCGCGCTCACGTTTGGTGAAGGGGTGATAATTGTTAGGAGCCTTTGGCAAGGCGGCAAGATAAGCCATTTCGCTCAAAGACAGCTCGTTCACTGACTTATTAAAATAATTCAGTGAGGCTGCCGCCACACCATAGTTGCCCAAACCAAGATAAATTTCGTTGAGATAGAGCTCGAGTATCTTCTCTTTCGAATAGTTTTTCTCGATGCGCAGCGCCAACAGAGCCTCGCGCGCTTTACGGGTGTAGGATTTTTCGTTACCTAGCAGGAAGTTTTTTGCGACCTGCTGCGTGATTGTCGACGCGCCCTGTTGGCTGGTGCGGGTGAGGTTTGCCAACAAAGCGCGGGCAATTCCCTCAGGATCGATGCCGTTGTGGGAATAAAAGTTTTTGTCCTCGGCGGAAATAAACGCCTGCTTTACCAATGGGGGAATGGCTGAACTTGGCAAGTAAAGCCGCCGCTCGCGCGAATATTCACCCAGCAAAGATCCATCCCCGGCGTGGACGCGGGTCATCACCGGTGGTTCATAATTTTTTAAAGCGGCGTCGCTGGGCAAATCCTGCGAGAAAAAGTAAATCCCCCCCGCAACGACCACAGCACCAATGACAAAAAGAATTGCACCGGTCGCGAATAGAAATCCAAAAAATCGGGCGAGCAGCCGCATTCAATTACGCCTTCAAGAAAATGCCGTGAGCCATACAAACGCGCCCGACCTACTGTGAGCGCCAAAACGCTTCATTTGCAAACGCTGCACTTAATGTGTGTTGTTTTAACTTTATGTTCATTGTGAGGCAATCCGGATTTGCTGCCTGCGGTTAATAACACCGCGGTGAATAATTGCCCACAGTTAATAATAACGTGGATTTGCCGGCTCAGAGGTGTGGCAGAGGGATGATAGAGGCGGTCGGGGTAACGTCGGTTGTGTTCGCCGGATCGATTTCGGCCTTTTTGGGTGGATTATGATTGGTGAAGAACGAATCAACCGCAGTTAGCACCGACAGCGAAGCGCTGAGACGCCATTCGTCGGACGCTAGTGCTTTTGCGTCAGACGGGCTGGATAGATAGCCGAGTTCCAGCAAAACGCTGGGAACGTCCGGAGCCTTGAGAACCACGAAACCTGCAGCCCTTTGGGGATTTTTGTTTAACGATAAAAACGGACCCGACTTCCACGCGTTGATCAGTGATTTTGAAAACACATGGGCGTAAGAGCGGGTTTCACGCCGCGTCAAATCAATGAGGATATCGGCGACTTCAGGCGGCTGCGACGCCACAACCAACCCACCCGCTTGGTCAGCCATGTTTTCGTGCGCGGCTATGCGGGCCGCTTCGGCATCCGAGGCGCGATCGGACACAGTGTAAACTGTTGCGCCGGCCACAGAATGTTCCCGGGACAGAGTGTCTGCATGGATAGACAGAAACAACTCGGCATTGGCCGCACGCGCCAAACGCATCCGCTCGGCAAGCGGTACAAATACATCTTGATCACGCGTGAGCATAACGCGATAGCGGCCAGACGCCTCCAGCCGGGCTTTCAGGGCCACAGCGAAGTCGAATACTGTGGTTTTTTCGACAATGCCACCGATGCCGATTGCGCCAGAGTCGGGCCCGCCATGGCCCGGATCAATGACAATCAGCGGGATTTTGGGTGCATTTTCCGGTGACTTTGCGGGAAGTTCCGCGCCGCCGCGCTCGGTCGACCGCATGTCGGCAGAAACGCGATTTTGCGTGGCCTCAAACTCAACAGAGGCGTGAAAAGTCTTTCTGTCAACCTTAACGAGATCGATAACCAGCCGCGTTAGAGATTTGCCATTCTGGCCAGCTTCGACCCGCTTGGACTTGATTTGAACAGGAGACGAGAGATTCATAATAACGCGCGATTGGTCCCTGACAAACAAGCCGAAACGAAATGTTTTGATCAAGGCACGGCGCGACGATAAAGGCGGCGCATCGCCTGTAAAGCTCACATGCGGAAGATCGATGATCAAACGGTCTGGAGCTTCAAGCAAAAAAACATGCGGCTCGACTTTGCCGGACAAGTCAATTTCAAGATGAGCTTTGCCTTGGGTCTGAGTGATTCGGGTGTTGGTCGCTACCAGCGGCGCGTCCGGTGTTAGAGCGGACTGAGCGGCTGCCGTGTTTGGAGTTTGGGCCCAAAGCAAGCCTGAGAGACCAAGACTAACAATGGCAGCTCCCAATCCGCGCAGACCGCTTCGACTCATCAACATTACGGTTAGCCCAAAGTTTTACGCCCCCGCGTCCAGCGTCACGTTTAGCAATTTTGAGGTTAACGGCATGTTAATTCTGCATTTATTCACAGATTATCTGTACCAGTCAGCCCGCGAAGCTGGAAGATCAGTCGGAGTTTTCAAACGCTTGACTGCGAGTGTTTGGTACAGCCCACAATTGTTGCGCTGGAAAGCAATTGAGCACGCCGCCAGATAGATTAACCAAATCCGGGTATTGACCTCGCCGGCTTCCTTCACGGCGGCATCATAATTGCCCAATAGCCGGTCATGCCATTCCTTACAGGTGCGCATGTAGTGCTCACGCCAGCTCTCCACATCACGCACTTCGAATCCGTTGCGTTCAAGATTTGTTGCCGTTCGCCCGAGATAGTCCAGCTCGCCGCCCGGGAAAATGTAGCGAGTCAGCGCGGCAAATTCCGGTCGTTTTTTTCCCGTGCGCGCTGCATGGCTGCCACCGGGCCGGGTTATGGCGTGGTGGAGAAATTTGCCGCCCGGCTTTAGCAGGCGGTGTACTGTCTGGAAGTATTTGTCAAAATTTTCAATGCCAACATGTTCCATCATACCTATGGCTGCGACTTTATCGAATCGTTCGCTGCCTTCAACAAGGGCATAGTCTTTCAACTCAATGGTAACTTTATCCTGCAAACCTAGTCGCTTGATCTTGTCATTGGCATAAGCAACCTGTTGTTCTGATAGCGTTACGCCATAACAGGTCACGCCGTAGTGCAGCGCAGCGTAGCAAGAGAATGCCCCCCAGCCACAGCCCATATCCAGCACATGATCGCCCGGCTTCAAGCGCAATTTGCGGCAGACCATATCCAGTTTCTGGATTTGCGTTTTGTCGAGATCATCGCTCCAATCGTGATA
>JAYTYD010000388.1:0-2066 GCA_043742625.1 Methylovirgula sp.
CTTGCCGTGCGCACGGAAGACCATCCATTAGCTTACGCGACTTTTGAGGGCCTCATTCCCAAACCGCAGTATGGCGGCGGCACAGTGATGTTGTGGGAATCCGGCACTTACGCTCCGTTAAATGGGCCGGCGCGCGACGGACTCGCAGCTGGGCATTTGAAGTTCGTGGCGCTTGGTCACCGCATGCAGGGTGCGTGGGCGTTGGTTCGGATGAAATCAGAGGAGAAGCATGAAAATTGGCTGCTGATAAAAGACCGCGACGAGTTCGCTGAAACCGATGATAGCATTGCCACGAGGTACAAGACCGGTGTGCTTTCGGGGCTGAGCCGTGATCAACTCGAAAATAGGCAGGCTGTGCGAAAAGGAGTTCCAAATACCCTTGTTAAAAAAAACTCAACTCTGCCCGCATTTATCTCCCCGCAATTGTGCTCGACAGCGCAAGAAGTTCCAATAGGATCTGATTGGGCATTTGAGATGAAGTATGACGGGTACCGTCTCTTATTGGCCGTCGATGGCGGTGAGGCGCGTGCTTATACCCGCTCTGGCCTCGATTGGTCTCACAAATTTTCGCACATCATAAAAGCCGCCGTAGAATTAAACTTGGATGACTGTATGCTTGACGGTGAAGCAGTGGTTTTTGACAAAGGTGGGATATCGGATTTCCCAGCTTTAACTGCAGTACTCGGAAGTAAAAAAACCAACGACGTGGTGTTTGTCGCTTTCGACGCGCTTATCATTGGTGGAGAGGATCTGGGTAGCCTCCCTTACACAGACCGCAAGGCGCGTCTACGCAAAGCGCTGCCCGCAACGAGCGACACATTGCGCTATGGCGATCATACAACAAACGACGGCGAAAAACTTTTCAAAGAGGCAACGAAAGCCGGTGCCGAAGGGATTATCGCCAAACGCCTTAGCGCGCCTTACCGCAGCGGGCGCAGCAACGAATGGCTTAAGATCAAAGGCGACGTGAGAGATGATGTTGAAATTATCGGATATATGCCATCGCAAAAGCATAGCGGGTTTGCGTCTTTATTAGCGGCACGCGAAGTTAAGGGTCGCCTTGCTTATGTCGGGCGCATTGGCACAGGATATAACGACAAAAATCGCCCGATAATCGAAAAGTTGTTTGGAAAAATAGCAAAGGCCGTTCCCGATGTTATGAATGCACAAAAACTTCCGCGCGGCGCGGTATTTACCTTCCCACCCTTTTCCAGCGAGGTTCGCTTTGGCGGATGGACATCAGACGGGCAGCGCCGCCAAGCACGATTTATCGCTGTTCAAAGCGACCGAGTTGCCTTTCCAAAAAATGGTATTAACGCTGCAAAAACGACATTGAAAAATCCGGTTGCGGTGACGCAATCACAACCCCCATCGTCATGGACCATCACCCATCCTGAGCGGATTTTGTTTCCGGCAGACCGGATCACCAAGGGTGATATTGCCGGGTACTATGAAAAAATCGCTGGCAACATCATTCCGCATCTCGCAGGGCGTCCTCTCATCCTGCTTCGCGTTCCGGTATCTATTGATCACGAAACGTTTTTTCAACGCCATCCGTTGAAGGGTTTCACTAAAGGCGTCGAACAATTCGGCTCAGCGTCGGAAAAATACTTTGCGCCGTCCGGTGAGGAAGGGCTTGCCGCTGCTGTCCAATTTGGAACCATCGAATTTCACGGTTGGAATGCCACGCTGCCAAAGCTCGACAAGCCAGATAGAATGATTTTTGATTTGGATCCTGATACGGAAATTCTTTTCCAAGACGTAAAAGCGGCGGCGACGCTACTGCGCAATTTTTTACAAGCGGCGCAACTTGAAAATTGGCCATTGCTGAGTGGTGGCAAAGACATTCACATCGTCGTGCCATTGGACCGCAGCAATTCCAGCGACGAAGTTGGAGCGTTTTGTAAACAGTTTGCAACGCGAATAGTCGGCGACAAACCCGATTTGTTTGTGGCTAATATGTCCTCAGCAAAACGGAAGGGAAAAATTTTCATCGACTATTTACGAAACCGCACCAAATCCACCGCCATTGTCCCGTGGTCAGTAAGGGCGCGTCCCGGCGCTCC
>JAYTYD010000389.1:0-1882 GCA_043742625.1 Methylovirgula sp.
TCTCGATCGCTTTTACCTGATCGTCGATAGCGCCGATTGGCTGCGCAGACTGTTGCCGCAGGGCGTCAAGCTCGTGCAATTGCGCGCCAAAAATCTCAACCATTTTGAATGGCGCAAAGAAATCCTCGAAGCCAAAAACCTTTGCTCCCGACATGGCGCGCAACTCATCATCAATGATGCTTGGGAGCTCGCCATCGAGCTTGGTTGTGATTATGTTCATCTTGGCCAGGAAGATATGGCGCAAGCCGATCTTGCGGCGTTGAGGCGCGCAAATATCAAGCTTGGCCTTTCAACCCATGATGAAACCGAACTGGAGCGCGCGCTTGCAGCCGGCCCGGATTATATCGCCTTTGGCCCTATTTATCCGACCATTTTGAAGCAAATGCCCTGGGCGCCGCAAGGCCTTGAACGCATCCCCAAGTGGAAACACCGCATCGGCGCAACGCCTTTAGTCGCAATTGGCGGCTTTACGCCGGAGCGCGCCACCGGTGCCTTTGCCGCTGGTGCGGATTCGGTGGCGGTTGTCACCGACATAACCCTCAACACTGATCCTGAGACCCGCATCAACCAGTGGCTGGAGATAACGCGCCGCTAAAATCAGCACGTTGTAAAATTTAGTGATCAAAAATTTGGTAGCGGGAGAGGGACTTGAACCCCCGACCCCAGGATTATGATTCCCGTGCTCTAGCCAGCTGAGCTATCCCGCCACGCGAAGCGCTCGTCTAACAAGGCGCGCTCCGGACGAGGGCGATATAGGCGCGGTCGCTTCCTGATGTCAAGAAAGACCGCGCCATAAAGTTGAAAATTACTATTTCAATAATTTCGCTATTTCGATTTTCAATTGCGGCGCAAGGTCGGCCCGCTGCAGCGCGAACGCAATATTGGCGCTCAGAAAGCCGATTTTGGAACCCGTATCATAGGTGTTGCCATCAAAACGGACGCCGTGAAAGCTCTGATTTTTCGCTAGAATTTTCATTCCGTCGGTGAGTTGAATCTCCCCGCCCGCGCCCTTTTCCACATGTTCCAAAATGTCGAATATCTCCGGCCCGAGAATGTAGCGCCCGGATATGATTAAATTTGATGGCGCTGTGCCTTGCGCAGGCTTTTCCACCATGCCGGTAATCTCAAAAGAATGGCCGAAGTCTTTCCCGGTTGCCACCACGCCATATTGATGGGTTTCCGACATCGGAACCTCTTCAACGGCAATGATGTTGCCGCCATGCTGATTGTAGGCTTCGATACATTGCCCCAAGCAACGGTCTTGGCGCGCGCCGGATGCCATCGTGATCATATCGGGCAGCAAAACAGCGAAAGGTTCGTTCCCGATCAGTTCGCGCGCGCACCAAACCGCGTGTCCAAGTCCCAAGGGTGCCTGCTGGCGGGTGAAGCTTGTTGCGCCGGCAGCCGGTAAATCCGCCATCAAGGCCGCATACTCTTTGTCTTTGCCGCGCGCCTTTAAGGTTGCCTCAAGCTCAAAAGCCATGTCAAAATGATCTTCGATCACCGCCTTGCCGCGACCGGTCACAAAAATGAAGTGCTCAATGCCCGCTTCTCGCGCCTCGTCCACCACGTGTTGCAGAACCGGACGATCCACCACGGTCATCATTTCTTTGGGTACGGATTTTGTAGCTGGCAGAAAGCGCGTCCCCAAACCTGCGACTGGGAATACGGCCTTACGGATTCGTTTTTGCATGAGCTGTCCTAAACTTATGATGTGATGATGCAAAAATAGTGCTGACCTGTTAACAACGCGCAAAAGTTTTTAAATCTGCAAACATATTTTGGAGAATATTATGACTATTCTTGTGACAGGAGGTGCCGGGTATATTGGCTCCCACATGGTCTGGCAATTGCTCGACATGAGCGAAAAAGTAATTGTGCT
>JAYTYD010000390.1:0-1470 GCA_043742625.1 Methylovirgula sp.
CCGTCGCAAACCTCTGGTGGAAAAAAAGCCTCGGCAATCAACTCGCTTGAATCGGCTTTCGAGCAAAGCAACGCGCGAGTGAGAGCCAGATACGGCAGAGTTTGGTGAAGACGAGCGGCGATTTCTGTCGCTGCCAATTCTGTCAGCACACAGCCGTCAACCTGTGAGCCAAGTTTTCGAGCGACTTCAATGAGTGGTATTTGTTCCGTGTTCATAGCGTATGCACGCAACTCTTGAACTACGGAACAGAAGGGGCGCGAACCTAGCGCACCCTGCATCGAGGCACGACGAAGCGCCTTGCACAGAAGATACGCCAAGCCGCGCCCGATGGGGCGCGTGCTCGGTCGGTTTCTGTGCGGGCTTGGAAAATTTCGTCGTTTTCGATGCAGCCCGTAGCCGAAGCTACGCAGAATTATTTTTGTAAAAAGTTCTGGTCGTTAATTTGATTGTTGTTTTCTAACGCCGGTAAGCGTAGCCGAGCCAGCGGCGATTGCAAAGCCGGGAGTTGCGTTCGGCGCGACGCCGAACTCCTTGCGGAGTGCCATCAGCAGGCGGGACGACCGCGCTACCTTTCTTTGCGCCTTCGCGCCTTTGCGTTGAAACGAATTCGTGTTGATTTGTGTCCATTCGTGGTTAAACCGAGTTTTGATTGAGCGGACGAGCGGCATTTGATTTAATGCGTTGACCGAGTTTGCCGAGAATTTTTAACGCGAGTTGAATTTGAAAAGTTTTGCCCAAAATCATCACGGCAGTTGCGGCTACGACCACATCACCAGCGGCATCGGCGCGGCGATGATCGGCTGGTATGGCTGCGCGATGTTGTGTTACGTGACCCCGAAAGAACACTTGGGATTGCCCAACAAAAAGGATGTGAAGGACGGCGTGATTGCCTACAAAATCGCGGCCCACGCGGCGGACTTGGCGAAAGGCCATCCGGGCGCGCAGTATCGCGACAACGCCCTTTCCAAAGCCCGATTCGAGTTCAGATGGGAAGACCAATTCAACCTCTCGCTTGATCCAGTGACGGCCAGAGAATTTCACGATGAGACATTACCGCAAGAGGGAGCGAAGACCGCCCACTTCTGTTCCATGTGCGGCCCGCACTTTTGCAGCATGAAGATAACAGAGGATGTGCGGAAGTATGCAGCGGAACAGGGAATCGCGGAAGAAGAGGCGTTGAAAAAGGGCATGGAAGAAAAGTCCCGCGAGTTTGCGGAGAAGGGAAATGAGATTTACGCGAAAGGGTAACGTGCGGTTTTCGCTGGCTCATTGCATCGCACTGGAATATGGCAAACCCTTGATGAAGTTCTCCATGAACCGCCAGTCGGGTTGTCCGTTCGTGGACGTAGGCAACTTAATTACCGATTCCTCCATGCGCCCTACATTCCATTTTCGACCGTAATTGAAACGATACTTTTCAAGACGAATGACAGCCAATAGGAATGTTGCGATGTATGGAGTCAATTTGAA